>CAYLPH010000021.1:0-119736 GCA_964385495.1 uncultured Candidatus Solibacter sp. | reverse complement strand
TACCCGGTCGGGACTTGCACCCGCTAGAACATCGCGTCTTTCAGGACGCACCATCGCGCACTAGCATACCGCGACCGACACCCGGCGTTCGCTTTCGGACAGGCTTTCCCGATTCCGCACCAGCCCGTCCCGCCAAACCCTGTGCCCGCCCGCTTTCCCGTGGCAGATGGATTGCCCAACTCCAGGCATGCGGCAGATCACGGTTGCCTTCCGCGCGCTGATGCGGTCCAAGGGGTATGCCTTCGTCACCCTCGCCACTTTGGCGATCGCCATCGGAGCCAATACCGCGATCTTCAGCCTTCTCTACACAGCCTTGCTGCGAGCCCTGCCTTATCCCCAGCCTGCGCAATTGGTGGAGATCGGACGCTCGGCCGGCACGGGCGTGGAGAGTGTCACGTACCCCGTCTATGAACGCTGGCGCGATGGAGCCAGAAGCTTCTCCGCGCTGGCCGTTCACTTCCAGAACACCGGCGTTTCCCGTGTCACCCTGGAATCCGGAGAAGAGCCGCAACAGGCGAGGGCCGCGTTTGTCTCCGCTTCGTTTTTTCCCTTGCTGGGAATGGCACCGCGCCTCGGCAGGGTTTTCACAGCCGAGGAAGAGCGGCTCGGCGAACCCGTGGTGGTCCTGTCCGACGCCTTGTGGCGAAGGCAACTGGCAGGCTCCGAAGCGATCGCGGGCCGAACCCTGCGTATCAACGGCCTGCCCTATCGCGTGATCGGCGTTATGCCGCCGTCCTTCGCGTGGCCCTCCCGCGAGACCCTCCTCTGGATTCCCATCACCCAGAACCGCGAGTGGGCGCGCCGCGCCGGACCCATTCCCTTCTTCCGGGTCATCGGTAGGCTCGGGCCAGGAGTCAGCCGCGCCGCCGCCCAGGATGAGGTGCGCTCGTTGTATACCGGCGAAGCGGGGACCGCCGCCGCGGTGCCACTGCGACCGCCGCTGGCCGGCGATCAGGCCCGCGCCCTCTACCTGCTGCTCGGAGCCGTTGCCTTCGTCCTCCTCGTCGCCTGTGCGAACATCGCCGGCCTCACCCTCGCCCGAGGCAGTAAACGATCGGGTGAACTCGCCATGCGTGTCGCCCTGGGTGCGGGGCGCGCCCGCATCGCCGGCGAGTTGTTCCTGGAAAGTATTCTGCTCGCTGCCGCCGGCTGTGCCACGGGCGTATTCCTCGCCTCGGTCCTGATTGACTTGCTCATCGCTTTGCAACCCGCCCGCATTGAAGGACTGGATGAGGCTGGCCTCCACAACCCTGTCCTGCTCTTCTCCATCGCCGTAAGTGCCGGGGCCGCGCTACTGTTCGGCCTGCCGCCCGCATGGCGCCTCTCCGCGCTGGACCCTATCCAGGCGTTGCGCGGCTTGGGCCGCGGTACCTCGGGAGCAATGCGTCACGTGCACCTACGCCGATGGGTGGTGGCGGGCGAAGTCGCGCTCGCCGTTATCCTCTTGGCGGGAGCAGGCGTCATGCTGCGAAGCCTGGCGGCGGCACAGAGTGTTGACCTCGGCTTCGAAGCCAGGAACGCCCTCATGTTCCGCGTCCAGTTCCCCGACGCAACCCCGGCCGAGCGCCGCGTGGAGTACTTTCGCCAGTTGTTCGACCGCCTGCACGCCCTGCCGCAGGTGCAAGCCGCGGGCACCATCACCGACCTGTTTGAAAACAACAATCCGAACACCCTTGGTTTCCGCGAAGTGGAGGGCCGCGCCCCGGAACCCCGCGCGGCTTGGACGCCACTCACCTGGACCACGGTGGGCGGGGCCTATCTGGAGGCTATGGGCACGCAGTTGTTATCCGGACGCTGGTTCTCCCCGGCGGATGGGCCTGGCGCGCCATTAGTGGCCGTCATTGATGAAGCCGTCGCGCGCCGCTATTGGCCCGGCGAGAGCCCCATCGGCCGCCGCTTCAAAGGCCAGGACGCGCGGGGCGTCAATGATGACTGGCTCACCGTAATCGGCGTCGTGAAGACGATGCGCCGCCAGCGCGTGGACCGCCAACCAACCGCGCACGTGTTTGAGTGGTACCGCCAGCGCGCCGGCGTACCTCGCGATGTGGTTGTCAGAACCGCGGTCCCCATCGCGGCGGACATCCGCGCGGCCGCCCGCCAGATGGACCGCACCGTGATCCTCTCCGAAGTGCGCACCGTGGAGTCCGAAATCGACGACCAACTGGCCACACGCCGCGCCCAGACCGCGCTACTGGCCATCTTCGCCACAGTGGCCTTGCTGCTGGCCGCGACGGGCATCTTCGGCGTTGTGGCGTACTCGGTCAGCCTCCGGATGCGTGAGTTCGGAATCCGCACCGCGCTCGGTGAGCCGCGCTCCTGGCTCTGCCGCGGAGTGCTAAGGGAAGCGCTCCTCACGGTACTGGCGGGCATCCTGCCAGGCTTGTGCGGCGCCATGGCCATGGCCGGTCTGCTGCGATCCATGGTCTTCGGCGTCACCGCGATCGATCCCGCATCGCTGGCAGGGGCGTGTGTGTTGCTGGGCTTGATGGCGATCACGGCAGCCGCCATCCCCGCGCTACGCGCCGCCACCGTCGATCCCGGCACGGTATTGCGGGAGCAGTAGGCCCGGCGCTACTGCTTGAACTCGAGAATCAGCTTCCCGGCCTGCCCCTCATACACCAGCGTGACATCCTTCGCTTTGTGCTTCCCATCCAAAGGGAAGTACAGCAGCCCTTTCACTGCCTCGGTGGTCTCCTTCTCCGGCAGCGCCTTCTGCTTCAACACCGCCAATAGCGGATTGTCCTTTTCCTTGTTGGTGTCCTTCTCCGCCGTATCGTTCACATTCGGATCGGACGTATTCCCAACCGCTCCGCCATCGCCGCCCATCCGCTGCGGCCGCCCTCCGCCCAAACCGCCCCATATCGGCCCATTCGGACTGCCACCCGTCATCATCCCGCCACCCATGCCGGAACTTGTGATTGTCAGGCCGCCCTTGCCGGCAATCTGTGACGGCGCGAACGGTGTGCTCTTCTGCCCGTCCTTATAGGACCGCAACAGGAAATCATCGGCGAACAGCTTCAGTTCTTTCTTCGGCTTAAACGTCACTTCCACCACGACGATCGATGGGGGCATCTCGGCGCCCATCACCTGCTTCACGTCGTCCTTCGCCAGATAGGCAACCGCGGAGATTTCCACCGAATCGTTGGCGTTCTGGGCCGTGATAGGTAGCTGCTTCTTGTCACCGGCCACCGCGGCGGCATTTAGAACCAAAAGCGCGAGAGCGGGCAGTACCTTACGCATACCAATCTCCTTTACCCCAGGCGGACTCTGACTCATAATACACCCCGAGTGATGTTTCCGGCTTATGGCGCCACAGTCAGTAGGTATCCCGATGAGTTCCATGCGTGATCGCGGCATGACGAAAGACGGCCTGGAGCGGCTGCTGGCGCTGCTGTCTCCCGACCCCGAACGCGCCGCCGAACTCTACCTTCATCTTCAGCGAAAGCTCACCCGCTACTTCGAGTGGAACGCCTGTTCCAATGCCGAGGAGTTCGCCGACGAAGTAATGGACCGGGTCGCCCGCCGCCTGCTGGAAGGCGAGTCCATCCAAAGCCCGGTCTCCTATGTGCTTGGGGTGGCGCGGCGGGTCCTTCTCGAATCAAAATCGAAGATACTGCTGCTTCCGCTCGCGGGCGATGTCGGCACGGTCGAGGAGCCGCCCAGGGAAGGCACGCTGGCCTGCTTGGACGATTGTCTGGAAGAACTGCCGCCGGAAAGCCGGGCCATGCTGCTGGAGTATTATTCGGCCGAGTCCGGCGAGCGCATCCGCATCCGGCAGGCCATGGCCGACCGCATGGGGTTGACGGCCAACGCGCTGCGCAATCGCTGCCTGCGGCTGCGGCGGACACTGGAGGAATGCATGGCGCGAAAGGCGGAAGGGAACTCCCATGACGCCTGAACTGTTACGCCAGTACCTGCTGGGCCGCGGTTCGGCCGCCGAACGCGCGGCGATGGAACAGCGCCTGTTCGAGGACGATGAGTTCGAGGCGCTCTTAGGGGAAGCCGAAGCCGACCTGTTGGACGATTGGGCGCGCGGCCGGCTCCACCTCGCGGACGCTACCATGGTGGAGCAGCGCTTCCCAAAAGCCAAGCGGGAACTGGCCGCGTCGCTAGCCAGGAAATCGCGAAAACCCTCCCGGCTTCGATGGTGGGCGGTGGCGGCGGCAGCCGCGGTTGTCGTCCTTGCCGCGACCCTGGCCCTGCCCCGCCGGAGCCAACCGCCCCAGGCCGTTGCCGAGCTACGACTCCAACACCAGGCCACCCGCGGGGCGAGTACGCCAATTTACCGCCTGCGCGCCGGACAGCATATCCGTCTCTCCGTCCCGATTCTCCCAGGCCTTATGGACTGGAGACTCCAGATCGAGCCTCGCCCGCCCATCGCCGGCACGGTAGTCAATGGCCAAGTAACCGCCACTTTCGAACTGCCGGACGGGCGCTTTGAACTGCTTGTCTTCGCGCGAAGTACTAGCGGCGCCGTACCGGAACTGGTAGCCGTCTATCCGTTCGAGCTTCGGCGTGACGTTTCCGCATTTTCCCCACTTGAAAAGTGACCGGACTCTTTTCTCTTACGGGGGGTATCTATGTTTAGGCATACGCTGGGGGCCCTAGTGCTAGGGACCCTGTTGGGCGTAACTTCGCTTACAGCGGCGCCGATTGTGGTTACTTGGACAGGTACGGTGGGCAGTGGCATCGACGATGTCAGCGTCTTCGGGTTAGGCACGGGCGCCGATCTGGCGGGGATTGCCTTCACCGCGGTGTACCAGGTGGATCCGCTGGGCGGATCGCAGGTCATCGTACCGGGCTTTGCGTCTCTCACCGGTGGCACCTTCACCGGTCCCTTCAGCAGCCCGCTGCTGCTGTCTAGTCTTACCATCAATGGCAACACCTATAACTTCGGCAGCGCCTACTTTGGCGGCTATCGACGCGATGCCACAACCGGCCGTAGCGAAATCTACACCGAAGCGCAGCAGCAGCAGCCAGGCGGCGGCATCGACCAACTGTTTCTCACCGAGTTTCGCTTCGACAACTCCATTCCATTCACTGGTCTTACCGAATCGCTTGCAATTGCCGTTAACGGACGCGGGAGCTTCCAGGCGTTTACCAGCGGCGGCACCCGCTTGTTTACCGGCAGCTTCTTGCCCACCTTCGTGACCATCGAGACGCCCACCACGCCTACGGGTGCGGTTCCGGAGCCCGGCACGGCCGCCCTCCTGCTGCCTGCGTTGGGAGCTGTGATCTTCTTCAAACGCCGGTGTAGAGGAAGCCGGCCCAATAGTGTGGATCGGCCCAACGAGGCTCGCTTTTAACAGCCTGCTGCGCCCGTTGCAGCGCGGCCGCCGGGTCCAGGCCGCGGCGCAGCAACCCTTCATAAAAGACCCGCATCAGGTGAGCCGTGGCGCCGTCGTCAACGGCCCAGAGCGTGGCGACCACCGCCCGCGCGCCCGCCGCAAGAAAGGCCCGTGAGAGGGCCAGCGGTCCTTCGCCTTCCAAGCGCGGTCCCACCGCTGTATCGCACGCGCTGAGCACCACCAGTGGCGAGCGCAGCCGCAGCCGCTCAATCTCGTACGCGCGAAGAAACCCATCCAAAGGCTGCGATTTCCCGCCGGTCAGCGACAACACGATGGCCGATAGCTCCGGTTGCCCGGCATCCGCGACCGCGTGCGTGGCGAAATGCAGAATGCCATAACGGTGCAGCGGGGCTTCCAGCAGCGCCGTGCGCGATGCCGCGGGTCCATCGTGCCGGATCGTCGCCGGGCCGCCAAACTGCTGGATCGCCGCCGCTTCCATCGCGGAGAATCGCAGCCGTTGGAATGGCGTGTCCGACGGCTGGTAAACGGGGTCGGCGAAGATCGCGATTGGGCGGCCGGACAGAGGAGGCGCCGCCGGTAGGCGCGCCAGCGCGGTGGCCGATGGCAGCACCGCCAACTTTGCCGTCTGCAATTCGGGCAACGCGGCCCACGGCACCAGATGCAGATCTCCGTCCGGAATAAGGTACAGCTTGCCGTAGCGGTTCAGGTTAAGTTTACGATCCCCAAACAGCAGATTGCCCAGCCTCCCTGGCCCTGCCTTCAGATTCGCGCGAAATTCCCCGACTGCGGCTTCAATTGGATCGCGCGGGCCGATGGCGAAGGCGTCAAGCGAGGTGCGCGTCACTCGCCACAGATAGCTCTGGCTGTTCCCCAGCGAGAAGGCGAGTAACGCCGCATCGGCGGGCAGCCGCTTGCGAATCGCGGCGAGTGTCGCGGGAGCGGTGGCGCTTGTCAACTCCGGATGACGCCGCGCGAGGCGCTCCAGAGTGGCGTTGTAGCTGTCCTGCAGTTTGCCGATGGCCGCGCGCAGGGCCGCTGCGTCCTTCTGGCGCGCGCTATTGCCTTCCAGACGGGCTAAGGCGTTGGCTTTGGCTGACAAGGCATTGCGCAGCACGCGCTCCTCACGAAATTCCGGCGCCGGAATCGCCGGCCGGGCCAGCAGATCGGTGAGCGAGCGGCCGCGGCCGCGCTCCACGGCCGCGAAAGCCTCCTCATCATCGCCGGAGCGCAACAGTACTGACGCCGCCAAGTGGTAGACGTGGCGCCGTTCCGCCAGCAAGCCCGCCCGTGCCGCCGGACTGGCCTGAGCATTGCGCAGATCCTCCAACAGTTCCATAGCCCGAAACGCGGCCTGCCGCGCGGAAGACACATCGTTGGACCCCAGGTACGCCTCCGCCATTCCCGCGTGGATATTCACTAACAGGCTGGGCTTCTCGATCTGCTCGCCAATCGCTGCGGCCTCGCGATAGCTCGCCAGTGCTTCACTGGTCTGGCCCAGCCGCAAATGCGCGCTTCCCGCCGTGGTGAGCAGGGATGCCATTTCACTCCGGTCAATCGAGACAGCCAGCGGCTTGGCCTCCTCCACCGCTTCCAGCGCGTCGCGGTGCCGCCCGGCCTGCAGGCAAACGCTCGCCAGTGCGTGCAACGCGCGCACTTGCGTGAGCCGGAACTGGCCTTTACGCGAGAGGGCGGTTGCCTCCCGCAGCAGCCGCAGCGCCTCCTCATACTGGCCGCGCGAGCGGTGGATTCCCGCCAAACTGCGCAGCACATTTGCCTCCCCCGCCTGATTCTTGATCGAGCGGTTCAACGCGAGGGCTTCTCCATAAAGCCGCCCGGCGCGGTACCGCGATCCACGCAGCAGATAGGTATAGGCGAGATCCGTCTTGCTCGCCGCCGTCCCTTGTACATCGCCGATGGCTACCCAAGTGACCAACGCGGCTTCGAAAATCTCGATTGCCCGTTCATACTCGCCCATCTCGATATACTGCACGCCGAGATTGTGCTGCGTGTTCGCGATGGATCGCGGCGGCGCAACGCGCTTGCGAATGGCGAGCGCCTCTTCCAACGCCGCTATCGCCTCCTTCGGCTCCCCTTGCTGGTCGAACACCGTGCCAAGGTTGTTCAGAATCTGCGCGATTCCCGCCTCGTCCGCCAACTCCCGGCGCAGCCGCAGCGACGCGCGATAGGCTTCCGCCGCCTCTTCCAGCGATGTGCGCTGCAATGCCTGGCCATAGTGATTCCACGCCTCGGCCTCCCCCTTCCGGTCCCCTGCCTGCCGGAACAACTCGATAGCGCGCCGCGCCATCGCTCCACTGTCTTCCCTTAGGGCTGTCCGGCTTGACAGGCTTACCAGGCTGCTCAGCGCCGCCGCCTCCGCTAGCGGATCGCCATGGCGCTCAGCCAACCGCGACGCCTCGCGCAAGGTCTGGATGCCGAGGTCCGTCTGGCCCGGCTGAAGGACATACCCCAGGCCCAACAGGACCATCGCCGCGGCCTCCCTGCCCACTTGCCCCAGTTTGTTCCAGTTGGTCACCGCCTGCTTATGCGCTTGGATTGCCTCCGCGCGACGCCCGGTCTCCCAGAGCGCTTCCCCCAGCGGCGTAAGCACCTCGGCCAACCCGCGCGGATCCCCGGCGGCGCCATACGCCTGCCTGGCCTCCTCCAGCAGCCGCTGTCGCTGCACGGGAGACAACGCACGCCTGGCTTCGCTTTGCAGAAGGCAGCCCTTGGCACGCGCGGTGTCCTCCGGTTGCGCCATCCGAACGGTAATCGTCAGCCGGTACGGACGTTCCTCCACGGCTTCCAGGCTGCGCAGGCTCACCCTGGCCGGGCCCTCGGCCGCCAGATAGCAGAGCCGTGCCGCCCGAACGGGACCTTCCTGCAGCGTCAGCTTAAGATCGCCGGCAATCGCTTCCAGCCGTGTGCCTTGCGCCTCTACGTCTATCTCGACATACCCGCCTTGCGCCGGCAGGTTGTGGTGGACCGTCGCCCCGGGAGCGATCCTGGCGTCAATCCCTTCGCCGCGAACCGCCGTCGCAAAGTGACAGAGAAGCCAGAGCACCCACGTCATGCCTTAGATGATCACACAGTGCTCCTCAGGCCAGGATATCTTTCACAACCGTGCCGCTGATTCCCGTTAGCCTCGCGTCCAAACCCTGGAACTTCACCGTCAGCCGCTTATGGTCCACCCCTAACAGATAAAGCATCGTGGCATGGAAATCGTGCACGCTTACGGGGTTTTCCACCGCCGCATAGCCTAAATCGTCCGTCGCGCCGTGGGTGATGCCACCCTTGATCCCACCGCCCGCCATCATGAAGCTGAAACCTTTGATGTGATGGTCGCGCCCATCGCCCCCCTGTGACATCGGCGTCCGCCCAAACTCCCCGCCCCAGACAAGCAACGTATCGTCCAACATTCCACGCTGCTTCAGATCGCGAATGAGCGCCGCCGTCGGCTTATCCACTTCCTCCGCCTTCAGCTTGATGTTCGACTTCACCCCGCCATGATGATCCCAATCGCGGTGGTAAAGCTGGATAAACCGCACGCCCCGCTCCGCCAGCCGCCGCGCCAGCAAACAGTTCGATGCGTACGACCCATCGCCCGGATTCGCTCCATATGCCTCCAGCACCTTCGCCGGCTCCTTCGACATATCCACCAACCCCGGCACGCTCGTCTGCATCTTGAACGCCATCTCATACTGCGCGATCCGCGTCAGCACTTCCGGGTCTTTCGTTACCCCGTGCTGCGCCCGGTTCAACGCGTTGATCGCGTCAATCGAATCCTTCTGCAGCGCATCGCTGATCCCGGCCGGGGTCTGGATGTGCAGCACCGCATCCCCAATCGAGTTCAGTTTCACTCCCTGAAACTTCGATGGCAGCAACCCCGCCGACCACTGCCGCGCCGCGATCGGCTGCATCTGCCCGCCGCGTCCGGAACTCACCAGCACCACGAATCCCGGCAAGTCTTCGCTATCGGCTCCCAATCCATACAGCAGCCACGATCCCATGCTCGGCCGCCCCGCCTGGATCGCCCCCGTGTTCATCAACGTATGCGCAGGATCATGGTTGATCTGCTCGCCCCACATCGAGCGCACAATGCAAACATCATCGGCCACGCTGCCGATCTCTGGGAATAACTCGCAGATCTCCTGCCCCGACTTGCCGAACTTCTGAAAGCCCCATTGCGGCCCGTAACAGATCAGCGGCTTGCCCTGAAGCTGCGCAATCTGCTCGCCCTTGGTGAAGGATTCCGGCATCCCCTTGCCATGCATTTGGGCCAGCTTCGGCTTGTTGTCGAAGGTCTCCAGATGCGATGGTCCACCCGCCTGGTAGAGGAAGATCACCCGCTTGGCCTTCTGCGGAAAATGCAGCGGTTGCACCACACCGCGCCAACGGTCGGGGGCCGGCCCCTTGTTCGAACTGGCGGCCAGCAACTGGTTTAAAGCCAGTAGGCCGAGGCCCGAGACACCCCGGCCAAGAAAGGCGCGGCGCGCAATCTGATTCGCAATGGCGTTAGTAACGGGTGATGGTTTCATGCAGGTTCAACACAGTGCGCGCAATCGTTGCGGCCGTGGCCAGTTGGGGAATCCCCAGTTTCTCATCCACCGGTGCCTCGCCAATGCCCAGCAGTTTCCGTGCATCGGCTGGCGCCGCTGTATAGTGCGCCAGGCTCGTCCGGTATAGGTTCAGCAATACGTCGCGTTCGGTGGCGGAAGGCTTGCGATTGAGCGCAACCTCGAACGCATAGGCAATCCGCGACGCCGGTGTGGCGCCGCCTTCCTTGAGAATCCGCGCCCCAAATACGCGCGCGGCTTCCACGAAGATCGGATCGTTCAACAGCACCAGCGCCTGCAGCGGCGTGTTCGAACTGACGCGGTTCACCGTGCACTCCTCCCGTGTGGGCGCGTCGAACGTCACCATCGAGGGATGCAGGAAGCTTCGCTGCCAAACGGTGTAGAGCCCGCGCCGGTATAGATCCGCGCCACGGCTCGCCGAATACTCGCGTTTCGGGAAGTTGAGCGCCGCCAGATAGCCCTCCGGCTGATAGGGCCGCACACTCGGGCCTCCGAACTTCGTGCTCAGCAGACCCGAGACCGATAGTGCCACGTCGCGCACGATCTCGGCATCCACCCGCGCCCGCGTCTGCCTCGCCAATAGCCGGTTTTCGGGATCGCGTTCGTCCAAGGCAGGCGTCGATAGTGACGATTGCCGGTAGGTGTGGCTGGTCACCATTAGCCGCACGATCTTCCGCATATCCCAATCCTGGCGGAACTCGTTCGCCAGGTAGTCCAGCAACTCCGCATGGACCGGCAGTTCCCCTTGCGACCCAACATCGTCCAATACTTTCGACAACCCTGTGCCGAATAACTGCCGCCATTGCCGGTTCACCCATACCCGCGGCGTCAGCGGGTTGTCCTTCGAGACCAGCCAGTTGGCCAAATCCAACCGAGTGGCCCGGCCCTGCGCGTTCAGCTTGCCCAGAAACGCCGGTATCGCCGGCTCCACCACTTCGCCCGATTCATCCAGGAAGTTTCCGCGCCAGAATGCGCGTCGGCTCGGGATCCGTCGCCTCGGTTACCACCACCCGCGCCACCGCCGCCTCGGCAATCCCTAACTCGCCTTCCAGCCGCGCTACTTCCGCAACCAGCTTCTCCGTCTCCGGACGGCTCCACGCCAGGGCGTCCCGCAGTGTCTTCCGTTGCGCTTCTTCCCGCTCTTCGGGATCGGCCTTCACGGCTTTGAGGACGTCGTCGTTGATTCCATCGGCATTCGGCCGCTTGCGACGCCGGCGCGCTTCTTCGGGATCCGGCCACGAATGCGATGCCGTCGACAACGCCAGCCGGAACCGGCCAATCGTTGCCTTACGATACTCCGAATCATGGCGGATCCGCACCGTCACCTTCGCCCCGGAAGCCACCTCCAGCGGATTCGCGAACCGTAGCGAGAGAAAGAGATTGCGATTCTCCCCGTAGGTCGCCACGCCCCAGCCGGTCGCCGCGTTTTGGTCGATGGTGGCCATGGCAGGCAACTCCGGCGAAATACCGCTGAAACTCGCCGTTGCCAGCGAGAACGGCACCCCCCGCCCATCTGCTTCGGCTTCCACCTCGGTGACGATCAGCCGGTCGGAGCCGCGTGCCACCCGAATCCCGGGCAGGGACTCATCCTGTACGACCTCCAAGCCGAGCGCCGTATAGCGTCCCGCCGCGGGGCTCAACGTCACCGTATAGGTATCGTTGTCAGGTGACGCCCCGCCCGCGATGATCAATCCTTCGCCCTTCTTCTGCTCGGTTAGCATGCTGGAGCCCACGTAGGAATTGCTCTCCACCGGCTCATCGTTATAGATCTGGAGGGTCGTCCCGTTGGCCGGCTGCGCCTCCGTGGGCCGCTGGAACTGCCAGGCGTAGGCGCCCCGCCGGGAGGCGCCGATCAGGCTCAATTCCCAAGCCTCGCCCTGCTCTTTGTACAGCCGTTCGCCTTCGAGTTCATACCGCTCACGAGCCGCCGCTAACTTCGCCTTCAACCCGGCGATCCGCGCCTTCTGCGCATCATCCGGCAACAGCAATTGCGATCCCCAAGCCTTCTCCCCGCGATCCGGTACCAGCCCGGTCTCCTTGATATCCGCGAAGAAAGCCTTGAACGAATAGAAGTCCTTGGCGGTGAACGGATCGAACTTGTGGTCATGGCATTCCGCGCAACCCATCGTGGAGCCCAGCCACACCGCAGTCGTGGTCCGAACCCGATCCGCCCCGTACTTGGCGAGGTATTCCTTCGGCTGAAGTCCGCCCTCGGCCGATGTGCGGTTCATCCGGTTATACGCCGAAGCTATCCGCTGTTCGATGCCGGCGTCTGGAAGCAGGTCTCCCGCCAGTTGCTCCCGCGTGAACACATCGAACGGCTTGTTATCCCGGAACGCTCGCAAGACATAATCCCGATACGGCCACGCCGGGAATGGATTATCGCCATGGAAGCCGCACGTATCGGCGTAACGCACCGCATCCAGCCAGTAGATAGCCTGCCGCTCGGCGTAGCGCTCCGATTGCAGCAGCCGGTCCACGGCTTTCTCGTAGGCATCGGCGGACGTGTCCTTCCGGAAGGCCGCAACCTCGGCGGGCGTCGGCGGAATGCCTGTTAAGTCCAGATGCACCCGGCGCAGCAGGGTGCGCTTATCCGCCGTTGGCGACGCTGTCAGTTTCTCAGCGGCCAGGCGCGCCTGGATGAAGGCGTCGATCGGGTTCCGGACGGTGGCCCCCGAGACGTTGGGAACCGAGGGCTTGCCGATCGGCTGGTATGCCCAATGGCCTTCGTACTTGGCCCCTTCCAACACCCACTGCCGGATCGTCTCCTTCTGTTTCAGAGACAGCTCCTTGTGCGCATAGGCCGGAGGCATCACCTTCGCCCCGGTGGCAAAGATCCGCTGCACGATCGCCGACTTCTCCGGATCGCCCGGCACGATCGGCGTCACTCCACTGGCGGATGCCTTGATCGCGTCGTCCCGCCGGTCCAGCCGCATGCCGGCCATCCGCGAGCTTTTGTCCGGGCCATGGCAATGAAAACAGGTATCGGACATGATGGGGCGGATATCGCGGTTGAAGCTAACCGCGGGGAAGGCGGGAACAACGGCGAGAAGCGCCACAAAGACCAATAGAACGACCATCGCAGATTCATAATACACCCCGTGAACCTGCGGGCCTTCGCTGGCGTATTCTAATACAGAGCCGGACGGTTCCGGCTGAGGAAGACTATGGCCTTTTGCACACAATGCGGATCACAGATTGGGGATCGGGACCAGTTCTGCGCGATTTGCGGGGGGCGGCAAACGGCTACGTCGAGTACGGCTTCCGGCACCGGAGCAGGTGCCCAGACCCCACCCCCGCCGCCTCCGCCACCCCGGCAACCCGGCGTGGCAGGTGCCGATTTCCTGAGCGGACTCTCTCCGCAAACCGCGGCGCTGCTCTGCTACATTCCCGTCCTCGGCTGGATTCCCGCGCTGTTTGTGCTGGCATCCAACCAGTTCCGCCACGACCGCGGACTCCGCTTTCACGCTTTCCAGGGACTGTACCTGGCAGTCGCGTGGCTCCTGGCCGATTGGGTCCTGGGGCCTTTTATCCGCATCTCCGGGCTTTTCTACGCCGGGTACACTCTAGTGAAGGTTGCGAAAATGATTATCTTCGCCGCCTGGATCTGGATGCTGGTGAAGGTGGCGCAGCAGGAGACGTTCAAACTGCCGGTTATTGGGGAGTTGGCGGAGAAATCGGTGGCGGAACAGCGGTTCTAGGCTGGGAGCGTGGCGACGAAGGCGGCAAGATCAGGCGGGCTTAGAGCCGACACCTTGATAGGTGCCGCTGGCAGGAAGAGTTGTTTGCCATCGCACTTGCAACACGCGGACGGCTTCGTGAATGAGCATCCCGCGATAAGATAAACGTTCGCCCATGACGACTATTCTCGAAGCCGCCGCAGCGCTCCGCGCCCGGAAGATTTCTTCGCGGGAACTGACCGTCGCCGCCCTCAGCCGGGCGCGGGCCTTACAGCCGAAGCTGAACACGTTCCTCACGTTTTTAGAAGAGAGCGCGCTGGCGAGAGCCGCGGCGCTTGACGATGAGTTAGCGAAGGGCAATGACCGGGGGCCGCTCCATGGCCTGCCGGTCGGCCATAAGGATTGCTTCTATACCAAAGGTGTGCGGTCGACCGACGGCAGCAAGCTGTTTGCGGACTTCGTGCCCGCATACGATGCCGCGGTGGTGGAGAAGTTGGATGCGGCCGGCATGGTGACGATCGGCAAGCTGAACATGCATGAGCTTGCCTACGGCATCACGTCGCAGAACGTGCATTATGGCGGTGTGAAGAACCCCTGGCGGACGGATTGCATTCCGGGCGGCTCCAGCGGGGGCTCGGGCGCGGCAGTGGCGACGGGGATGGTGTTCTGCGGCACGGGAACGGACACCGGCGGCAGCGTCCGCATCCCGTCGTCTTATTGCGGCACCGTGGGACTGAAGACGACGTTCGGACGAGTGAGCCGCTATGGTTGCTACGCGCTGGCTCCCAGCTTTGACACGATGGGCCCGCTGGTGCGCAGCGTGCGTTGCGCAGCCCTGACGTACGCCGCCATGGCCGGCCATGATGAACGGGATCCGGTCACGCGGCGTAAGCCTGTCGAGGTACCGCGATTGGAGCAAGACGGCCGCCTGGATGGAGTGCGGGTTGGGCTGGCGAATAACTTCTTCAATGAACGCACCGATGCGGGCGTGCTGGCGGGGGTGGAGACGCTGGCACGAATGGCGGAGAAGGCCGGAGCGCGGATCGTGCGGATCACCATGCCGGATATCCTCGCGTTGAACAACGCCACGTTGGTGGTGCAACTGGCGGAGAGTTCGCACACGTTCGCGCCATACCGCGAGCGCTGGGAGGCAGAGGTGGGGCCGGTGGTCCGGCCGCTGCTGGAGCGTGGGCTTAGCGTATCGGCGGTCGAGTATAGAAACGCGCTCGATTTCATTGCACAATTCCGTGAGGTGTTCGCTGCCCAGGTTCTGAGCGAGTGCGATACGCTGCTGGTGCCATCGACTCCCTTTCCCGCGCCTCGGATTGGGCAGGACGCCGTGGTGATCGACGGTGTGGAAGAAGAAGTCCGCATCGCCACCACGCGATTCCAACGCGGTGTCAACTCACTGGGATTGCCGGCGCTGGCCATGCCGTGCGGTTATGCGGAGGACTCGCGGCCTTATGGGGCGCAGCTTATCGGGGGACCCTTCACGGAGGCGCTGCTGTTGCGGGTGGGGGCCGCTATTGAGGATCGCTGGATGGCGGGTGGCAATGCGCGGCAGGTGGCACTCTAACGCGAGGGTTTGTCGCCTGTTGCTTCCGCGGCGGGCTCAAATCCCGCGCACTTGTGGACGGGCAGGCGCGGATACTTGGGATAGCGCGGGTCGGCAAAGGAAAGACGGCACTGGTAGAATTGCGAATCGCGGTCGGAGTGGATCAGGCGGCAATGGGCACAGCACTGGCACAGACCCGCATCTACCATATACGTCAGTCTAGGACAGGCTCGGGTGGGCATATCGGGAGGAAGCGTGCAATTCGGCGTAAACATGATGATCTGGACAGCCAACGTGACAGAGGAGCACATTCCCCTGTTCGGGCCGATCCAGGAGGCGGGCTTCGATGGCGTGGAGTTGCCTCTGTTCGCGCCGGACGGGTACCCGGCGGCGAAGATCGGTAAGGCGCTGGCGGCGCACGGACTGGGGGCGACGATCTGCTCGATCGTACCGGTCAGCCTGGCGGATGGCGATGCGGGGAAACGGCGGCAGGCCGTTGAGCATGTGAAGAAGACTCTGGCGGTCAGCGCGGAGATTGGCGCGAATATGATCGCCGGGCCGCTGCATTCGCCGGTGGGGTATTTGCCGGGCCGGCGGCGCACCGGTGAGGAATGGAACTGGCTGCTGGAATCCTATCAGCAGATCACGCCGGTATTGGATGAGTACGGGTTGGAGATTGGCATTGAGCCGCTGAACCGCTTTGAGACTTACTTTCTGAACACGGCGGCGGACGGCGTTGCGTTATGTGAGGCGATTGGGCATCCCCGCGTGGGGCTGTTGATCGACACCTTCCATTCCAATATCGAAGAGAAAGACGTAGCGGAGGCGTACCGGATTGCGGGACGGCATTTGAAGCATGTGCATACGTGCGAGAACGACCGCGGCATTCCGGGTAGCGGGCATGTGGAGTGGGACAGCGTGTTTCAGGCGCTGCGCGAGATGAAGTACGACGGCTGGCTCACGATTGAGAGCTTCGGCTTCAACATCAAAGAGATCAGCGCGGCGGCGGCGATCTGGCGCGATCTGGCGCCGACGCCGGAAGCGATTGCGTTCGATGGGCTGCGCTTTCTGAAGCGCCACTGGCAGGCCTGACGGTAAAATAGCGGGTTCATGTCGAAGTTACTGGAAGGAAAAACGGCTCTGGTGATGGGTGTGGCCAATCGCTGGAGCATTGCGTATGCGATCAGTTCGGCGTTCGTGCGCGAGGGCGCGAATCTGATTTTGACGTACCAGGCGGAACGCCAGAAGGCGACCGTGGAGGAGTTGGGGACGGAACTGGGCGCATCGCAGATCCTGATGTGCGATGTAACGAAGCAGCCGGAGTTGGATGGGCTGGCGGAAACGCTGCAGGCTACGAATACGACCCTGGACGTCGTGGTACACAGTATCGCTTTCGCGAATCGCGACGACTTGTCGCGGCCGTTCGTGGAGACGTCGCGCGACGGGTATCTGTTGGCGCAGGAAGTGAGCGCGTATTCGCTGGTGGCGTTGTCGCGGATGTGCGCGCCGCTGATGCCCAACGGCGGTGCGATCCTGACGCTCAGCTATTTGGGTGCGGTGCGCGTGGTGCCGAACTATAACGTGATGGGCGTGGCGAAAGCGGCGCTGGAAGCATCGGTACGATACCTGGCGGCGGATCTGGGTGCGGCGAAGATTCGCGTGAATGCGATTTCGGCGGGCGCCATTAAGACGGCGGCGGCACGCGGGATCAAGGACTTTTCGAAGCTCTTAGAAGGCGTGGCGGAACGTTCGCCGTTGAAGCGGACAACGGATCCGGCCGAGGTGGCGGACACGGCGGTGTTCCTGGGCAGCCATCTGGGGCGCGGCGTAACGGGGAACGTGATCTACGTGGACGCCGGTTACCAGATTATGGGCATGCAGTAACGTGCGGCTCTCGCGGCTCTTCTGGATCACGATTGGCCTGTTTGTGCTGATCCTGATTCCGTTCGCGCTGTGGGAGGGCCGGTTTGAGGCACTGACGAAGAGCCTGTTAGACGAAGAGCGGCCGCGTGAGTGGATTGCGGCGGCGGTGGTGGCGCTACTCGGGGCGGACGTCGTGTTGCCGATCCCATCCAGTCTCATCAGCACGAGCAGCGGTTACTTATTGGGGTTCTGGCGGGGCCTTGCCGCGAGTTGGCTGGGGATGACGGTGGCGTGCGTGATCGGGTACGGGCTGGGGCGATTCGCGAGCACGTGGGTACGGCGGCTGGTATCGCAGGAGGAGCAGGAGCGCTTCGCGAAGGCCAGTGACTGGGTGCTGGCGACGTCGCGGGCGGTGCCCATGCTGGCGGAGGCGAGTGTGATTGTCGCAGGCATGCTGGCGCGTCCGTTCGCACGGTTCTGCGCGATCTGCGCGTTGGCAAACCTGGGCATCTCGGCCGTGTACGCGATGATCGGCGCCTACGCCCTGCATACGCAAAGCTTCCTGCTGGCGTTTGGCGGGGCGGTAGTGGTGCCGGGGCTGGCCATGCGCTGGCTGGGACGCAGGCGCGCTACTTGAGGAACTGCTTGAGGAACTGCTTGAGGAAGGGCTCGTCGCTTTCACCGACGATTCGATAGTGGTACGGGCCTTCGAGTGGCACAATGCGGTTCATCCAGTTCGCCGGATCCGTCCAGAGGATGGGGCGCGGGCCGGCGGCCTTTACGAGGTCAGCGATATCCCAATGGCGGGCAAAGCCGGGGATGAGGGCTTCGAACAGGAAGTGCGTTAGGGGCGCTTCCAGCGCGGTCTGGAAACTGTGCGGTGTGCGGTCAAGCCACAAGCTTTTCAGACGCGGATCGACGGCGGCGGCGAGCAGCAACCAGATGCCCTTCACGCCTCTGGCGTAGCCGTGGATGTTGCGAGGATCGACATCGGGACGTGCCTGTAGCAAGTCCACGGCGACGAGGAGATCGTGCGCGCGCATGGCGGGTAGATTGCGTCCGATGAGATCGGCTCGCTCGTTGGTGACCCAGTTGCCCAGGAAGGGGCGTCCTTCATAAGCGTCGGGGGAATCGCGCGGATCGAGTTCGAGCACGACATGCCCGGCGCGCACCATGGCTTCCGCCATGGCCTGGGTGGACTGGCTTCGCTGCACGTAGAGGGGAACGGGAATGCGCTTCTCTTCGAACATGACTACGGCGGGCTTGCGGTCGGTGGCGGAGGGCAGATAAACGCGGGCGGTTACGGGGACGCCCGGCTCGGTCTCGTAGTGGAGTACTTCGAGTTGGTAGCCGTCGGCCTGGGTGCGGGAAGCGACGGTGACGGGCGGGGGTGAGCCGGAGGAAGGAACGCCGAAAGCGCGCAGTTTCGACAGCAGTGTGTCAATGCCGAGGGGTTCGCGGCGGGCGCGGAATTCATCGGCAATCACTTGATAGAACTTGCGGCTGCCGGGCTCGGTATCGACCGTGCCGGAGGGCGTCACCATCAGTTCCAGATTGCTGAACAGCTTCACGGGAACATCGGTGGCATCTCCCTTCCCATCCTTGAGCCAGCGAATCAGGAACGCATAGATTTGTTCGCGGGAGTCCTTCGGCGTGCCGTGGGGGCCGGTGCCGACGAAGAAGCCGATGCGGTCCGCGGCGCCGTACACCTGGTAGAAGCGGCGCGCTTCTTCGTAGACGGACCGGGCGCCCTCCGGGCGGAAGTAATCCTCGGTGGTGGCCATCATCAGCCAGGGCAGCGGGGCCGCTGCTTCGAAGAAATCGGCGATATCAAGGCCGTTGGTAAGGAACTGCGGGAAACTCATTTCCGAATCGGCAGTGGATGCGGTGAACAGGGTGCGGAAGGAGTTGATGAAGCAGCCCGGCGCGGCGGCTTTCAAACGAGGGTCAAATACGCCGGCGTAGGTAGTGATGGCTCCCCCGCCGGAGCACCCGGTGACGCCAAGGCGATCCGGATCTACATCCGGGCGGCTAACGAGGTAATCCACGGCGCGGCGGGCGTCGTGAATGAAGTAGCGTGCCACGCTTTGGCCGATGAGGATGCTGCGGGCGCCGAGTTCGAGATGCTCATTGCCGCCTCCCCCGGATAGAGTACGGCCCAATTGAGGCAGGTAGTGCTGCTCGCGCTCGCCCTGGCCAATGGGATCGTAGGCTAAAGCGACGAAGCCTTTGGCAGCCAGATTGGCGGCGACAATCTGCACTTCAGGCTTGCCTTCCTGAGTATGGCCGGCGGGGACGAGCACGCCGGGGTAGCGGCCGGGGGCGTTGGGGCGATAGAGGTTGGCCGTAACGTAGATGCCCGGGAGGCTCTCGAAAATCACCTTCTCGATGGTGTGGGTTTCGGTGCGGAGCACGCCGGTTTGGCGCGCGCGGAGCGGCCCGGTGTAGTCTGGAAGGCCGCCAAGCAGCGCCAGCAACTTCGCGCGGACGGCAGCCTGGCGCTGGATGGCATCGGCTTTGGTTCGAATAGCGGCGATGACCTGATCGCGCTTGTCTAGTTGCTGTTGGGCCTGGCGGTTCATCCACTCGAGGAAAGGATCCGCGGTCTGCGCGGCCAGAGTGAAGACCAATGCGAAGCCAATCGCCAGTTGCACAGAGGGTATACTAACATCGCCATGAATCGGAGATCGTTTCTAGCAACCATGCCCGCGGCGGCGATGCTGGCGGGTGCGCAGACCACCCAGAAGCTGCCGAATCGTCCGAAGGTGCCCGGCACGCTGCGGCTGATGGCGCGGCGCCGGGGTAAGGATGGCAGGGCATCGGAACGGGAGTTGCAATGGCCGGTGGCGCGAACCGCGATCATCATCTGCGACATGTGGGATGCGCACACCTGTACGTTGTCCGCGCAACGCGTGGCGGCGCTGGCCCCGCGCATGAACCAGGTGGTTAATGCCGCGCGCAGCCATGGCGTGATGATCATCCACGCGCCTAGCGACACGATGAAGTTTTACGAAGGCACACCGCATCGCGAGCGGATGAAGGCGGCTCCCACGGCCGCGTCGCCGTTTCCGATCGAGAACCGCTGCCCGCGGGTGCCGGCCGAGGAGCGCGCCTGGCCGATCGACGATTCGGCGGGCGGTTGCGACGATCCGGTGATTAAGAAGTTCACGGGGCCGCCGTACCCGTGGACCCGCGAGCATGCGGCCATCGACATTGTGGGCTATGACGGTGTAAGCGAGAACGGGCAGGAGATCTACAACTTCTGCAAGCAGGAGGGGATCGACCGGATCGCACTGATGGGCGTGCATACGAATATCTGCATTCTCAATCGGGGGTTCGGGGCCCGGCAGATGACGCGGTTGGGGTTTGAGGTGGTTTTGGCGCGCGATTTGACCGATGCAATGTATGACCCGCGCACGCGTCCGTTTGTGAGCCACCAGCGGGGAACGGAGCTTGTGATCGAGCATATTGAGACGACGTGGTGCGCGTCGATCGTGGGTGACGATCTGACGCGGGTGGTGCCCGGATCGGCCGATCCGGTGGCGGGCCGCTCTTCGTTGTAAAATTGGAAATTACGTAACGTGGGCTCGCTCTCCACAAACCTGATCGCGGTGTACCCCGGCTCGTTCGACCCGATCACCAACGGTCATCTGGATCTCATCGCGCGGTCGGCGCGATTCGTTGACCGGCTGATTTTGGGTGTCCTGCAGAACGAGGCGAAGCAGCCGTTATTCACGGTGGACGAGCGCGCCGAGATGCTGAGGGAAGTGGTTCGCGGGTATGACAACGTTGAGGTGGATACGTTCAACGGTCTGCTGGTGGAGTTCGCGGCGGCCCGCAAGGCGTCCCTGATTGTGCGCGGCATTCGCGCCATCTCGGACTATGAATACGAACTGCAGATGGCGCTGATGAACCGCCGCCTGCGGCCGGAGATCGAAACGGTGTTCATGATGGCCTCGGAGGCGCACTCGTTCGTGAGTTCGCGGCTGGTGAAAGAGGTCATCCGGCTGGGGGGCAACATCAGCGGCCTGGTGCCGCCGGTAGTGGAAGCCGCCCTGAAGGAGCGGTTCCTGGCCAAGGCCGTGTCGTAGGACCGGTCCTTGAAGAGGCACGCAGAGCCGTGTGCAATCGAAATATCGCGAAGTAGTTTTAGGAGAAACCATTGAGTACAGTAGCAACCCAAACCCTGGCGGAACGTATTGGCCTGATCAGCGAATCGTCGACGATGAAAGTGGCGGCGGCGGCCGACAAACTGCGCCGTGAAGGCGTGGATGTGGTGGACTTCGGCGCGGGCGAGCCCGACTTTCCCACCCCGGACAATATCAAGGAAGCGGCGATCCGGTCCATCCACAATAACTTCACCAAGTACACGGCCGCGGGCGGCACCCAGGAGTTGAAGGAAGCCATTTGCGAGCGGCATGCCAAGGATTACGGCACCAGCTACAAGCCGAACGAGTGCATTGTGACGGTGGGCGGCAAGCATGTCATCTTCAACCTGATGCAGGTGCTGGTGAACCCCGGTGATGAGGTGATCATTCCGGTGCCGTACTGGGTGACTTACAAGGACGTGGTGAACTATGCCGGCGGCAAGTGTGTCTTCGTGGACACCGATGAAGCGGCCGGGTTCACGTTCACGGCGAAGACGTTGGAGCCGTACATCACGGCGAAGACGAAGATGGTGATCATCAACTCGCCGTCGAACCCCAGCGGCGCGGTGTTGAGCCAGAAGGATTTCGAGGACATCTATAAGCTGACCAGATCCCGCGGCATCTGGCTGATGACCGACGAATGCTACTGCCGTTTCCTGTACGACAGCGAGCCGTTCTCGATCGCCGCGCAGCCGGGCGCGAAGGATACGGTGATTGTGGCGGGGTCACTGTCAAAGACGTACGCGATGACCGGTTGGCGTATCGGCTTTGGGCTGGCGCCGGCGGGGGTGATCAGCGCGATCGGCAAGCTGCAGAGCCACATGACGTCGAACCCGACCTCGATCGCGCAGAAGGCCGGCGTGGAAGCGTTGCGGGGACCGCAGGAGGGCGTGGGTGTGATGCTGGCCGAGTACGCCAAGCGGCGCGACTATGTGCTGGCAAGGCTGCGCGCCATGCCAGGGGTCAGCATCGTGGACCCGCGCGGCGCCTTCTACGCTTACCCGAACATCAGCGTCGCCTTCGGCAAGAGCGGCATCAACTCCTCGATGGATTTTTCTGAGAAGCTGTTGTCGGAAGCCAAGGTAGCCGTGGTGCCGGGCGAAGCCTTCGGCACGGATCGTCATATCCGCATCTCGTACGCAACGTCGATGGAGCAACTGGCCAAGGGGCTGGATCGCATCGAGACGTTCCTGCGGGAGTTGAAGTAGCGTGCCGGGCATCGAGCGGATAGCTCCGTCGTTTCGTGAGCGGGTCTGGGGGTCGACCGGGTTGGCCCCCTGGTTCCCGGAGCCGGAAAACAAGATTGGAGAGGTTTGGCTCGATGCCGGCGACGATTATCCGCTGGTGAAGTTTCTGTTCACGACGGAGAAGCTGAGCATCCAGGTGCATCCGGACGATGCGTATGCGCGTGAGCATGAGAACTCGGCCGGCAAGACCGAGATGTGGCACATTCTGCGGACGGCGCCAGCAGCCAGCGTTGGAATCGGCTTCCGGCGTCCGATCTCGCGGGAACAACTGCGTTCGGCGGCCGAGGACGGCACCATTGAAGGGCTGATCAACTGGATTCCGGTGCGGCCGGGGGATACGTTGTTCGTGCCGGCGGGGACCGTACACGCGATCGGCGCGGGGCTCACGTTGTGCGAGATCCAACAGCGTAGCGACGTGACCTACCGCGTGTACGACTATGGGCGTCCCCGGGAGTTGCATTTAGAGAAGGCGATGGAGATCTCGGCGCTGGGTCCGGTGAGTGGGCGTAGCGTGCTACCGGTGCGCTGTCCGTTCTTCCATACCGAACGGCTGCAGGTGAATGGATTGGCCACGCTGGAGCCGATCGCGCAGCCCTGCGTGCTGGTGGTGCTGCAGGGTGAGGGTCTGGTGGGAGACGAGCCCTTTCTATTAGGCGAGGCGTTCCGGGTGGATGCCGAAACGCCGGTCACGATTCGCGGGCAGGCTACGATGATTCGTACCTTCAAACCTTAGCCTTAGCGGCCTTCCAACCCGCGTCCAGCGCGCCGCGCATGCGTGTTAGCAGGTCTTTGTGTTTATCCGCCTGGCGGGCGAGGTTGGTGAATTCCTTGGGATCGGCCTGGTGATCGTAGAGCTCCTCGTCGGGGTAGGGGCCGGTCCAACGCGTGTAGCGATAGCGATCGGTACGGACCGAGCGGCCGACGATGTTGTCAGGCCCATGCATCTGGGTGAAGGCGGCGGATTTCCAGGGGCGGCTGGGATTGTCGAGCAGCGGCACGGCGCTCTGCCCTTCGCAATGCTGGGGTATGGGCAGGCCACCCAGTTCGGCGATGGTGGGATACATGTCGACGAACTCCACCAGCGCCGGTGATGCCTTCCCTTTGCCGCGGCGGCCGGGAGCGGCGATGAGCAGCGGCGCGCGCGCCGATTCCTCAAACAGGCTTCGTTTGTGCCAGCGGTGATGTTCCCCCAAGTGATAGCCATGATCGCCCCAGAAGACGATGATGGTCTTGTCGAGCAGCTTTTGCTTCTCCAACGCGGATAGCACGCGGCCCACCTGCCAATCCATATAGCTGATGCTGGCGTAGTAGGAGCGGATGGCTTCGCGTTTGCCGGCGTCGTTCATGCCGATGTCATCGGCGCGCGTGTTGATACAGATCTCGCTCGCCTTGGGGATGTCGTCGCGGTCGTTGGGCGGATTCGCGGGCGCGGGGATATTGGACAGCGGATAGAGGTCATAGAAGCGCGCAGGCGCGACATTCGGCACGTGCGGGCGGACGAAACCCAATCCGACAAAAAGCGGCTCTTTTGTTTGGGAGAAGGCTTCGATCGTGAGGTCGGCGCAGCGGTCGTCGGCCTGATCCTTGCCGTCGTTGGAGAACGAGATGGAGACCCACTGGGCCTTGCCATTGGTTTGAATAGGGTAGCGAGTGCCTTCTGTGTTCTGCTCCTTGCCTGGCGGTGAGATGGCGGTGTTCCACGAGGGCGGGTCGTCCCATTTATTAGTGCCCACCGAGCCAGGCACGTCCATGTGGTACATCTTGCCGAAGCGTTTGGAGTCCCAGCCGCTGTTCTTGAAGTGCTGGGGCAGCGTGAGAGCGTTGGGCACCTTGTCGCGCACGCTGATGTTGTTGGCCAGAATCTGCGTGGAATCGGGACGGAGGCCGCTGAGCAGGGACGTGCGGCTGGGGCCGCAAAGCGGGAACTGGCAGTAGGCGCGGTCAAAGCGAACGCCCCTGGAGGCGATGCGGTCGATGTTCGGAGACTTGACGATGGGGTGGCCGTAGCAGCCCAGGCTGGTGTTCATGTCGTCAGCTCCGATGAAAAGCACGTGGGGGCGATCGCGACGTTGCGCGAAGGCAAGATAGGGCGCGGCGAGAGCAGGGAGAAAATTGCGGCGGGACAGAGCCATGTCCGGCACAGCATATCAGATGTGCGGTGTTAGGCTGAGGGGAATGCGTCGAATCTTTCTGGCTGTGTCCTTGTGGCTGCCGCTGGCCTGTGGGCAGAGCGTGTTCGTGAACGAGATCCACTACGACAACACGGGCACGGATACGGGGGAGGCGATTGAGATAGCCGGACCGGCGGGGACGGACGTCGGTGGGTGGCGCATCGTGCGGTACAACGGATCGGTGCCAGGTGCGGGCGTGGTGTACACGACGCCTGCGGCAGCCGAGACGTTCGCGGCGGGCACGGTGATTCCGGATACCACGGGCACGGGATTTGGGTTCCTGGTGATCCAGTACCCGGCCGATGGGTTGCAGAACGGCCCGAATGATGGTTTGGCGCTGGTGGACGCGGGTAATCGGGTGGTGCAGTTTCTTTGCTATGAAGGCGTGATGAGGGCGGCGGGGGCGGAGCCAACCGCGGAGAATCCGGCGGCGGGGATGACCTGCACCGACATTGGCGTGGCGCAGTTGGGAACGTCTCCGGTTGGATGGTCATTGCGGTTAGCGGGAACAGGTCTCGTCTACGGGGATTTTGTCTGGGATGGGGCTACGCCGAACACCTTTGGGCAAATCAACACGGGCCAGGTGTTCTCTTCCCTGTCGCCGTTGACGCTGGAAGATGTGCGCCGGCCGGAAGGGAATGCGGGAACCACCGAGTTTGCGTTCCCAGTGAGACTGGGCGCCCCCGCGGGGCCGGGTGGGGTGAACTTCATCTTCGCGACCGCGGATGGCAGTGCCACAGCCGCGGACGGGGATTACGAGCCGACCGGACTCAGTTTCGCACTAGGACGCATCGAGCCTGGGCAGACGTCGGCAACGATCACGGTGCTGGTGAATGGCGATACGAAGCCCGAGTTCGACGAGAATTTCACGGTGCGGCTGATTGGCGTGACGGGTGCGACGGTCGTGAGAGGCGTCGCTACGGGCACTATCTTGAACGACGACGGCCCGCCCAGTTGTGAATCGACGCATGCGATCAGCCAGGTGCAGGGGAGCAGCGGGACCAGCCCACTGGTGAGCCGCGCGGTGGTGCTGGATGGCGTGGTGACAGCGAACAAATTCAACGGCTTTTTCGTACAGGAGCCGGACGCGGATGTCGACGGGAACCCCGAAACATCGGAAGCAATCTTTGTTTTTACGAGCAATGCGAATGGCCCGCCGGCCGGCAGTTTCGTGTGCGTCACCGGAACGGTCACGGAGTTCGCCACGAGTTTCAGCACGTTGACGCAACTCACCAATGCCCGGGTGGAGGTATTGCGCGGCGGCGTGACCCTTCCTGCACCGATCATTTTGTCCAGCGAGTTTCCGCACCCGGACGGCGGCCTGGATCAACTGGAGCGGTGGGAAGGGATGCGCATCACCGCGCTGGCATTCACGGCGGCCTCCGGCACCACGGAACTGGGATTTGAAAGTGCGGCGTTCTACGCAGTGGTGCAGGGAATGTCGCCGCCGTTTCGAGAACCGGGCATCCAGGCGCCGCGCGGGGTGCCCTCGGATTCATCGAAGACCATACCGCCGATCCCGCTGTTCGACAGCAACCCGGAATTGATCCGGATTGACCTGCGGAGACAGAACCAGGCGTCGGGTCTGGCTGTCACCGCTGGGCAGACGGTTCGCAACGTTGTTGGGGTGCTGGATTTCAACAGCCGCGGATTTGAGATCGCGCAGGACTTCAACCTCCGGGCGGAGGTCAGTGGGCCAGCGGTGTTTCGCGCGATCCCTGCGCCTACGGCCAACGAGATCACGATCGGCAGTATGGCACTTCGCAACTACACGGGTGCGCCCGCCCAATTGGATAAGGCGGTGCGCGTGATACGCAACGCGCTCCACTATCCGGACGTGCTGGGCGTCACGGAGGTTAACACCTTGGGCGCACTGCAAAGTCTGACCGCCGCCCTGAATGCGGAACAGCCAGGCCTTGGCTACGAAGCCTTTCTGGGCACCACCGGCGGTTCGCAGAACGTAGGCTTCCTGGTAAAGACTTCGCGCATCACCTTGACGGGCACACCCCAGCAGGCACTGGAGAACGGCATGTTTGTCGACCCCGCCGATGGCATCGCGAAACGGCTGCATGACCGCGCGCCACTAGTGCTGCAAGCTCGCGCCGGCGACTTTACGTTCACGGCCGTCATGGTGCATCTGCGGTCGCTGATCGATGTCGAAAGCGAAGTGCCCGCCAGCCTGCGGAACACCGTTACGGAAGGCCAACGCACGCGGGTGAAGCGGCGTCTGGCAGCGGAGGATATCGCGCGTTACCTGCAGCAGCGGCAGACGGCGGATCCGGAAGAGCGCATCTTCGTGATGGGCGACTTCAATGCCTTCCCGTTCAGCGATGGGTATGTGGACGTGCTGGGCACCATTACGGGCGATCCGGTTCCCGAGAACGAAGTAGTAGAAGCCAGCGGCGACCTGGTGAATCCGAACTTCGTGAACCTGGTAGCGACCGCCAAGGTCACCGAAGAGGAACGCTATTCCTACATCTTCGAAGGCTCAAGGCAGGTGCTCGACCATATCCTGGCATCGCAGACCGCCGCCGGCTTCGTGAGCAGGTTGGTGTACGCGCGCGTGAATGCGTGGTTTCCGGAGCAACTGGCAACGGACAGCATCCGGCCGGAGCGGCTGAGCGACCATGATCCGGCGTTGCTCTATGTGACGGTGCGTTAGCCTCGCCAGCGAGTGCCGGCGTTCAGCGTCTTCTTGGCATAGGACAGGCTGCGGTCCAGATCGTAGCGCTGCTGCGCCTTCAGAGCGGCGGCATACTCGGGCGGGAACTTCTCGCCGCTGACATCGGCCTGGATGATCGGCGCCATCAGCGGATGGCCTTTCTTGGCGAGGGCGACGAAGCGAGCGAAATCCTCGGCGGGCGTATCGGCGAAGTTCTTCCAGAAGGACTGCTCCAGGTAGGGCACGACGGCCGGTGGGCGCCCGGTGATGACTTCCATTAAGAATGGCGCGTTCGGGCAAAGTTCGCGGAATCGCGCGGTGAGTCTGACGAAGTCGATGCTGCCGTCGCCCAGCGCTACCCACTGCACCGCGGCGCCGCGCGGGTGTTCAAAGACAACGGAATCGCGAATGTGGGTGCTGACGACGTAGGGCCCCAGCACCTCCAGCGTGTGCAGCGGATCTTCCAGCACATTGACGGGGTTGCCGGTATCAAGGCAACTGGCGACGAAATCCTTGCCTGCCTCTTCGATGATGGTCTTCACCTGGCGAGCCTGGAACTCGCCATGATTCTCAACGGCGATCTTCACCTGCGCATCGAGGGACTGGTTGCGCACGGTCTTGAGGGCGGTGATGGCGGACTCCAGAAGCGCGCTGATGTTGGTACCGCCGGCGCGGTCGCCCGCACCGCCGACAAAGACGCGAAAGGAGCGCGCCCCCAACAGCCGTGCGGCGCGGATGCCCTCTTCCAGATAGGAAGTGGGCGTGCCTTGACGCGGATTCCACTGTTTGGAAACGGTGGAGATGCAGCCCCAACCGGGCTCCACGACAATGCCCAGCCGGTTCGCGCGTTCTTTCACCTTGCGCAGGTAGGGTTCGTCGAAGCCGCTGAAATCGCCGCGGCTGGCCTGGATGGCGTCGAGTTTGTGCTCCTCGGCGTAGTCCAGCATCTGGTCGACATTCCATTTGAAGGCGCGCAGGGAGTAGGTGTCGATGCCCAGTTTCAGCGGCACGGCAGGCGTGGAGTTTTGCCCAGCCGCGGCCGAAGCGCCGGCCAGCGCGGTTACGAAGCTACGGCGAGTCATGGCGCGCCTCCTATTGCGCTTTGCGGAAAAACCAGAGCCAGAAGTATTGTCCGCCGGCGCCGTGCCGGTAGCGAGGTTCGAAGCCGCAGCGTTCGGCCATCGCACAGGCTTCCTCGTCGGAATAGGGCGCCCCCAGCCACGTATCGTCGGGCTGCGTTTCGATGCTGGTGTCGCCCTGCACCTGGAACTTGAACAGCGCGCCGGGCCGCAGCAGGCGGGCCACTTCCCGCACGTAGTTCTCGATTACTTCCTTACTGGGAATGTGTTGGAACACGATAGTGGAGAAGGCAAAGTCGAAGCTGCCGTCGGCGGTAATGGCGCTAAGGTCCGTGCCGTTGGTCTGCAGCAGATGAACGTGCCGGCGGTCCTTCAGCGCCGCGGTGGCCTGGCGAATCATCTCCCCGCTAACGTCAACGGCCCAGACCTCGCCAAACACGTCACTGAGCGCTCGGGTGACGCGTCCGGCGCCGCAGCCGATCTCCAGCACCTTCATCTGCTTCGGGTCTTTCTCCTGGCAGATGTTGATCATGTCGGTGAGGATTTCTTCGGAGACGGTACGCCTGCCGGAGGCGAAGAATTCATCGTCCGTCCAGTCCGTACGTTCGGTGTTCACGAAGTAGCGGGCGTTCTCGCGGGCACGCTCGTCCCAATCCCGGCGCATCTTTTCCAGTTGTTCAGCTAAGGTCATCGAAAACCTTCATTGTATCCCGCGCCGGGCGTTGTATACTGGTTAAGTCGGATGAAGCTTGTGGGCGGCTAGCTCAGTTGGGAGAGCACCGCGTTCGCAATGCGGGGGTCGTGGGTTCGAATCCCATGCCGTCCACCAAACTTACCGATACTCCCTTACAATTTCGAGACTCAGCCTGATAGCGGGCGGCATCCATTGGCGATGGAGCCATTTTGTCTCATTATCGGCGCTGGTATTTCCGGCTTGGCCGCCGCGCGTTTTCTCAAATCGCAGGGCCTGGATTGCGTCGTCCTGGATAAGGGCAGAAGCGTGGGCGGGCGCATGGCGACGCGGCGTATCGGCGAAAGCACACTCGATCATGGCGCGCAGTTCTTCACGGCTCGGGATCCGGAGTTCCGCGCGCTCGTTACGCAATGGCAGCGGGAGAATCTGGCCGCGCCGTGGTTCGAGAGGAACGGCGACGTTTGTTACCGGGCCATCAGCGGCATGAACCGCCTGGCGAAGGAGATGGCGAAGGGTTTGGATGTGCTGACGGAGGTGGCCGTTTCCCGCGTGGAGCCCACCACCATCGGCTGGCGCGCCTTGGCGGCGTCGGGCGAACAGTGGGAAGCGCCGAGGATTCTGCTGACGGCGCCATTGCCGCAGTCGCTAGCTCTGTTGGGCGAGCATCAATCCCTGCTTCCCCCGCTGCCGGAAGCGAACTACGAACCATGCTTTGCGCTGCTGGCCGTGATCTCTGGGATTAGCCGCATACCGTCGAATGGGTTTGTGGAACTGGAGGACGGCCCGGCCGGCTGGATCGCCGACAATACGCAGAAGGGTGTGTCCAGTGGGCCCGCCGCCCTTACCATCCACGGCAGTCCGGCGTTCTCCCGCGAGCACTTCGATTCCCCACAGGCACGGGTATCGCAGTTGTTGCTGGATGCGGCGGCCCCCTGGTTCGACGGCACAATCACCGAATGCCAACTGCATCGCTGGCGGTATGCGCGTCCAACCTGCCGGCCCGGGCAACTGTTCGCGGAGGCAAGGCACACCGCCCCGCTACTCCTCGCCGGCGACGCGTTTGGCGGACCGCGGGTGGAGGGCGCCTATCTTTCGGGAATAGCCGCGGCACGGCGGCTTGCGGGATAATGCCTGCTTACCATGCTTCGCCGCTTTGTCCTAGCCACCGTAACGCTTGCCGCTGTGTATGCGGCATTTCTGGGGATGACATACCGGGCCATGACGCAGCCGCCCGAGGAGTTCGGCCGCTACATGAAGCGGCTGCCGCCGTTCGCGATGTACGCGATGCCGTTTCCGCCGATGTGGAACCGGGCGCGCGCGGGCGCCTTGGCGATTGGGGACATGGCTCCTGACTTCGAATTGCCGAAGCACGATAAGTCCGGGCGGGTGCGGCTGTCCGAGTTCCGCGGCAAGCGTCCGGTGGTACTGCTGTTCGGCAGCTACACTTGACCGCCCTTCCGGCGGGAGGTTCCCGCCCTCAACAAGCTCTACAACACCTACCGCGACAAAGCCGAGTTCTTCGTGATCTACATCGAAGAGGCGCATCCGAGCGACCTTTGGCAGTTGCCATCGAACATAAAGGACGACGTCATCTTCGCAAGACCGACGACAGAAGCGGAGCGTTTCGGCGTGGCCGAGTCTTGCGTGCGGAAGTTGGGAATCGAGATCCCCGCGCTGGTGGATGGCTTGGACAACCCAGTGGAGCGCGCCTATACAGGGTGGCCTGACCGGCTGTACCTCATCGACAAGGACGGCCGCATCCAGTTCAAGAGCGCCCCTGGCCCATTCGGATTCCGGCCAAAGGCGTTAGAAGCGGCTATCCAATCTCAATTAACGAATCGCACGTAGCCCCACATCTCTGGGACGTGCATGTCGATGAGCCCTTGCGGCGACCACACCCAGTTGTCTTCCTTTAAGCCCGGCAGTTTGACATAGCGGCCGTCGCGGATTTCGACGCGCCACTCGACGCGGGAGAAGTTCACCCGCCAGGATTCGCCGGGCTTGGGCCTTTTGACCGGCGCCTTCGACGCAAAGGCAGTCCAGGGGAAGGCAATCTCCAGCGTCCAGCCACGATCCTGATCGCGCGGATCATTGAGTGTCCCTTGCACCTGGACAGCAGTACGCAGACCGGGAATCTCCCAGCTATTGTCGGCTTTGCCCTGCTTCTTGTAGGGTTTTGGCAGGAAGAGATCCCAGCCTGTGTTTAACGCATTCATTTCGAATTCGAAGTAGTTGAGCGTGTCGCCGGATGGGTTGAGGAAGACTTCGAAGTCGTTGTCGTGAAAGATGACGGCGTCGTGTTTCGTCAACGTAGCCCAGACGTGCGGCTCCTCCAGTTCGGCGGCGATGTAAAAGTACTGGTCATCCCAGAGCATCTTGGCGCGGGTAAGGAATCGGGGCCGGGGCTTCGCGTCGCCCTCGATGTCGACGAAGTCCGCGGTCCACGGGGCGGTCTGCCACGCCGGGTCGTCGAGTTTGCCATCGATCCGCACGGGGGTCGAAGCACGCCGGCAATCGTAACCAAGCGGGCCGGCGCCGGCAGCCAACGCAGCAAGTACAAGCAGACCGGAGAGCGTACGAAGGACGAACATCGGTGGTTAATCTCACCCTAGCGCACCGGGGGCGGGAAGAGCCACCCCTTGTCACCGGCCCAGGTCTGTGATAACCCTCACATCAAGCAAAGGAGACTCAATGCGCCCCATCCCTGTTGTTGGAGTCCTGCTGTTCTCACTGCTCTGCTCCTGTTCTAACCAGCCGGCGCCCCCGGCCAAGGGAACCCCGGCCTTCTACTGGCAGGCGGCACAAGAGTCGTACGCCGCCGGCGATTTCATGAAGACCAATGACCATCTGGAACAATTATTGAAGTCCCAGAATGAGTTCACCGAGCGCGCCCGCCCGTGGCGGCTGGTGATGTTATCCGGCATGTTGCGCGGTTACCTGGATTTCGCGGAGAAGTTCGAATACGGCGGCCGCGAGAATAAGACGAATCCCACGCCGTTTCGCAAGAGCTTGAACGACGCCCGCTCGGTAGCCGGCAACCTGACGATGCAGTTGCTGGAATCCTGGCGGAAGTTCAAAGCGGCGAAACCTGCCGAGGTGGTCCTGGATTTCCCCTTTCCCTCGGGCAGCGCAGCTCCGGTAGCGGCGCTGGTGCAGGCGTCGAAAGGCATTCTGCTGCCCCCGGTGGAGATTGAGAAGGCCCGTAAGGCGGCCGTACAGCGAGGTGTGGTGCTAGCCGTGACCGACTCCGTGGGCGCGGGTGACGATGCGGCCAAGGGTCGCGCGGCGTTCCAGACCCCTCCAGCCAAGGTGTCGCTGCCGGTGTTCGCCATGTCGATGGCAAAGACGCTGTTTGACGGCGCGCAGCTTTACGATGCCCGCAAACTGGACCGGCCGGATCTATTGAAGGCTCTCTCCACGGAAGCACTGGAGTTGATCAAGGAAGCGCCGGAGAGCAAGGAGAAGAAAGAGCTGACCGCGAAGATTCAGGAAGTATTGAAGAAGGCGAACGCTCGCAAGACGTCTTAGCGGCCTGCCCGGTCATGCCATGGCACCGGCCTTCGCCCCTGTCTCATGGCATGATAGCGATATGCTACTCCGGGTCCTTGCCCTGTGCGCGACGGCCCATGCACAGAGTGTTACCGGTGTCTGGCATGCGGCGGTCAAGCTTCCGAACGGCGATCTCGCCGGCTTCCAATTACAACTCGAACAGCGCGGCAACGCGTGGTCCGGCGCCCTTGTTAACGGCCCGGACCGCGAGCAGTCGAGTTCCGGCACCTTCGATGGGCAGAAGTTACGGCTGGTCTTCAATCACTGGGATGGCGTGCTGGAGGCGGACTTCGATGGGACGAAGTTCACTGGCGTCTATACGCGTACCTGGCGGAAGGAGATCCGCAAACGTGAGTTCCTGGCGCAACGGCAGCCGCTGCTGACGCCCAAACTTCCACCGGCCGTGGATGTATCCGGGGAATGGACACTGGAAGTGACGGACGCCGGAAAGCGCAGCATCTGGAAGGCGCAGTTCGCGCAGAAAGGCAGCAGACTGGAAGGTACGCTGCTGCCGGTGAGCGGCGACTCCGGATTGCTGTCGGGCTTCGTCGAGGGACGTTCGCTGCGGGTTAGCCGCTTTGACGGGATCCGCTCCACGTTGCTGGCGGCCAGCGTGGGAACCGATGGCGCACTAACGGGGATGATGGACGGCAGCGCCACCGTGCGCGGCCGGAGGGCGAAAGAGACGAGCGAGAAGCCGCCGGAAGCGACTGCCTACACGCGGATGAAGAACCCGTCGGAGCGGTTTCAATTCTCCTTCCCCGATCTAAACGGCAACCGTCTGTCCGCCGCCGATCCGCGTTTCCAGGGCAAGGTTGTGTTGATCAACATCATGGGAAGCTGGTGCCCGAACTGCCATGAAGAGATTCCGCTGCTGAAGGAGCTATGGGCCAAGTTTCACGACAAGGGTTTGGAGATTATCTCGCTGGCCTTTGAGTACACGGGCGAGGCGGAGCGCGACATCCGCCAGTTGAAGTTGTTCCAGGCAAGATACCAGCCGCCGTACCCGATTCTCTACGCGGGCGCCACGGAGGATATCGAGAAGACCCTGCCGCAGTTGGAAAACTTTGGCGCGTATCCCACCAATATCTACATTGGGCGCGACGGCAAAGTGAAGCTGCTCCATGCCGGCTTCGATGGGCCATCCACCGGCGCGCGGCATGCGCGGTTGAAGCGGGAGATCACGGAACTGGTGGGCAAGTTGGTGCAGGCGCGCTAGCGCGGGTCGTGGCAGAACCGGCAGTCGTTCCGGGCTTGCATCTGGCGGTGGCAATCCATGCAGGCTTGCATGCTGATCTCTTTCTCGCGCCGCAGCACTTCGCGCTCTTTCACCGGCCCGTGGCAACTCGCGCAACTCACGCCCGCCAGTGCATTGTGCTTCTTGTGATTGAAGAACACGTAATCCGGGATCTTGTACACCGGCTTCCATTCGATCTTGCGCCGTTCGGCATGCGCCGCCGACAACGCTTGGATGTGCGGGCTGGCGGTCTTTATGGCGGTGTGGCAACTCATGCAAACGGAGGTGGCCGGCAGTTGCATGTAGTCGCCCGGATCCGGCATGGGATGGCACTGCCTGCAGGCGGTGCCGTTGGTGCCGGCATGCTGCTTATGGCTGAACGGCAGCGGCTGATCCGGTGGGCGGCGGGCGTATTTGATATCAGGCAATTGCGGCGCCGGGGTCTGCGAAGAGAGCAGGCATCCGAGCAATACGGAAAGCAGGGCAATCATCCTACTGCACCTTCAGGATGACCAGCGTCATGTCGTCATGCTGGGGCGCGCCCTTCGTGAACTCGTCAACGGCGGTCATGATGTGGCGAATAATCTCGCCAGCGCTCTTATCCCGCGATGCCCGCACGGCTTCGATCAGCCGCAACTCGCCAAAGTCGTCCCTAGTGCGATCCATGGCTTCGGTGATGCCGTCGGTGTACGCCACTACCATATCGCCTGGCTTGAGTCTTACCTCTTCCGCCTTATACACCGCCAGCCGCGTCATGCCGACACCGGGTCCGGTGGGCTTCAGGAAGTCGAGCGGCCCGTTGGCGCGAATCAACAGCGGCGGATTGTGCCCGGCATTGGCATAGCGCAGCGTGCGCAGAACCGGATCGTAGAGCGCGTAGAACAGGGTTGCGAAATGGCTCTTCGGCGACATGTCGTAGAGCAGCAGGTTGACGTTGCGTGTGAACAGCGCCAGATCCGTGACGCTGTTCATGGTCTGTCCGCGAACGCTGGCCTGCAGCGCCGCCATCAGCAGAGCCGCGGGCATGCCCTTGCCGCTTACATCGCCCACCGCGAACATCATCTCGTTGTCAGGGAGCTCCGAGAAATCGTAGTAGTCGCCACCCACGCTCTGGGCCGGACGGCAGCCGCCGGCGCAATCCACGTTGCGCAACTGCGGCACTTTGCTGGGGAACAGGCGCCGCTGCACATCCCGGGCGATGGCCATCTCGCGGTCATACTGTTCCCGCTGTGCGATTTCATGCGCTACCACGGCGGTGAGCTTTGTGTTCTCAAGAGACAGCGCCGTCTGTGCCGCTACCAAACGAAGGAGACGGATATCGCTCGAAGAGTAAGGCTCCTCGGAGCGCTTCCCACCCAGGCTGATCATGCCGAGTACACCGTTCTTCGAGAGCACGGGGAGCAGCAGATGGGTATCGAGGCGGCTCCACCCATCGGGCTTGGGCGGATGGCGCGGATCGATCTGATCGACATCGGGGATCTCCGGAAGCCGCTCCGCCACCATCTCCGGGGGATACCCGATGGTGAACGCCGGCTGATAGCCCGCGGGCTGTTTGAGCAATATCGCCAACCGGGGAACGTGCATGGCCTGCGAGATGCGATTGCCGACCATCTCGACTAGCGGTCCCGGCTCCACGACGGTACGCACCTCTTCGGTCAGTTCGGTCAACACATGCTCGGCATTGTAGGCGTCGCGAAAGAAGCGGCGGTCGATGGCTTGCGTCAGGCGCTTCTGAAGAGGGATGAGCGAGGCGACGGCGCCCGCGCCCACCAACGCCGTGGCGACTTCCAGCGATTGGCTCTGCTCCGACTCTATGGCGCGAATGACATACACGGCTACTAACCCGCCCACTAGCCAACTGGCGCCGACCAGCGCATTCTTCGCGAGCGCGTACTGCATGCCCAGGCGCAATACCACGCGGATATCCAGCGCCTGTTCGACCACGATGATGTAGGCCAGCACCACCGGGAACAGGGCCATCATGAGAAACGTGAAGATCACGATTGGGAACGGCGCGGCACCCATCGGCGGCCGGCCCAGCGCGAGCGACCACAGCAGCAATAGGAAGGTTGGCGTAAGGGCCACGTAGGAACCCCACAATAGGAGTTTGGCGCGCCGCCGGGCGTCGGGCTTCTCGATCACCGCATTCTGGATACCCATTGCGGAGAAGAAGAGGCCAATCGCCGCCATGGATAGGATCAGCGAGATAAAGCCCGCGGGACGCATTATGTCCCAGAGGGCACGGGCGGATTGAACGTTGTGGGCACGCACAAACTCGAACGAGAACCGCGCCAGGGAAAGCAGCAGGAGGGGCGCTCCCAGTGCCCATGCCGCTGCGCGCAGACGGCGGAAGCCATGGAGCCGTTCCGGAAACTCCAGGCCCAGAAGCATCATCCAGATGCCCCAGGTCATCGGCGCCCCCACGCGAAACAGCATGCCGAGTTCGTAGAGCGGGGTGGGCCAACGGCCGATATCCACTGGCGACTGGATCATGCCAGGGAAGGAGATCATGAGGCCAAGCAGGATCCACGAACGCCGGTCCAGCGGGCGCAGGAACGCTACGGTGAAGCCCAACAGCATACTGAAATTGGGAAGCAGCACCTGCGTGATCAGCAGGGGGATGGGCGTGGCGCCGCGCGGCGGGTTGCGGAGAGTCAGCGAAGCCTTGTGCTCGGCGCCGCCGCTTTGGGAGCGCCACGTGATGATCATCGTATCGCCGGGCTTGGCCTTCGCCAGCAAGCGGCTCAACGTCAGCGATCCGGTGATAGGTTGGCCATTGATCGACGTGAGTTGGTCGCCATGCTTCAGCCCGAATCCGCGAGCCTCCGGCCGGACCAGGCCGACCTCCGGCGGAAGCATCGTGAACTCCAGCGGATCGGAAACGATGCCGCGGCTGTAAATGCGGCGCAGGACATCGTACGAGTAGGTGGCCAGGTAGATGCCGGCCAGCACCGCCAGCGCCACCAGCAGTTTCCGGCGTGCCTCAACGGACAGGCGTGCCATAGGGAACCAGCGTCTTGATCCGTTCCGCCGCATCTACGCGGGAGATTCGCCACAGCTTGCCGTCGCGCTCCAGGTACATCCACTGCACCTCATTGCGGTCAGCGAAAACATACTCCACTTTTACTTTCACCTCATGATCGGTCAGCGGCTGCGGCTCCTGCAGAGCAATGCCTTTGATGGGCGAATTCGACTCCCGGAGGTACGCCGAAAACGCCGCATCGCCCTGCTCGGCAATCGACTTCCGCAAGGACTCCGCCATCTGCCCGGTGTGCGCGGCCAGATACTCCGCCACCTTGCCTTCCCTACCGGCGTCCAGCATCGCATAGACGGCATCCTGCGGTGTAGGGTCAGCTTGTGGGGCGTTCTGCGCCGCCACCCCCGACAAATCAATTGCAGGCAACGCACCCTTGCGATAGCCGGCGAAGGCAAGTGCCCCGCCAAGAATGAGCACCGTCAGGACCTGTGCCCGCCGCTCCTTTGTCACTTCTTCTCCCCGCTGGCCGGCTCAGTGGCACGGCGGACGATGGTGAGATCGAGGTTGCCGTTCTTATCCACGATCAGTTTCCTGATTCGCGGCAGCACCTGCTCCATGGTCTCCATGTAGAGGCGGCGACCGTTCACTTCACTCGCCTTGGCATACTCCGCCGCGACCTGCGAGAAGCGGGATGCGTCGCCGATGGCTTCGTTGATCTTACGTTGTTTGTAGGCGGCCGCGGATTCCAGCAATTGCTGCGCCTGGCCGCGGGCCTTGGGGAGGAGGTCATTGGCATAGCCCTGCGCTTCATTCACGATGCGGGCGGAATCCGCGCGCGCGCTGGCCACGTCGCGAAAGGCCTCGGCGGCTTCGGGGGGTGGCGCGGCGGACTCGATGTTCACGCTCGCCAGGATGACGCCGCAACGATAGTCGTTCAATACCTTCTGGGCGGCCGCGCGCACCTCTTCCTGAATAGCGGCCTTCTCCGTGGTAAGCACGGCGTCAACGGCGCGGGAAGCGATGCGCCGCGCCAGTTCGGCTTCGCTGGCAGCCATCACCACCTTGGCGACATCCCCGGTCTGGAACAGGTAGTCGGCCGGAACACTCACGGAATACTGTGCGATGACGCGCAGGTAAATGATGTTCTGGTCACCGGTAAGGAATTGCGCCAATAACGGTTGGGTGCGGCCCACCACGTTGTCGGTGAGCGTACCTCCGATCACCTGGCGTTGCAGTTGCCGCACCTTCAGGCGCGTCACGCGATCCACCGGCCACGGCAGGCTAAGGTGAATACCGGGGGTCACGCGCGATTCCACGACGCGTCCAAAGCGCGTCACTACTGCCTGCTGATCGGCCCGCACAATGTAGACGCTGGTGAGCAACCACAACAGCAGCAAGCCCAGCCACCAGCGGCGCCGGATCGTGCTGGCAGCCTCGGGCGGTAACGAAGCCTTCAACAGCGCCGGATCCAGTTCCAGCAGCTTCATTGGGCCGTCTCTCCGCGCATCAGGACTTTCAACAGTTCCGAGTCCGAACTGAGGATGGCTGTGGTCTTGTCGTCCAGGACCTTCTTGTAGGCCTCCAGAGTGCGCAGCAGCTTGTAGAAGCGCGGGTTTCGCGAGTAGGCCTGCGAGTACGTGCGGGTGGACTCGGCATCGCCCTCGCCTTTGAGTTTCTCGGCATCTTTGTAGGCAAGCGAGAGGATCTCTTCCTTCTGCCGGTCCGCATCGGCGCGAATGCGTAACGCTTGTTCTTCGCCTTCGGCGCGATACTGGCGGGCGATCCGTTCGCGTTCGGCGCGCATTCGCGCATAGACGCTCTGCTTGTTCTGATCGGGGAGATTCAAGCGTTTGATGCGCACGTCCACCACCTGGAGTCCGTATTGGGCGAGCGCTTTGCGGTCGGTATCGGCTGTCAGTTGATCAAAGAGCTGCCGCGCCTGTACGGCTTGCGTGTTGACCGAGATCAGCGAATCCAGATCATGAGTGCCCAGTGCCGCCGCCAGGCCGGACCAGACAATATCGTGCAGGCGCATCTCCGCGGCAACCGGATCGCCCACGCTTTCCACAAAGCGCTTGGGATCCTGAATGCGCCAGGCGACGTAGCTTTCCACGACCAGGTTCTTCTTATCGCGCGTCAGGAATTCACTTGGGCGGGGGTTATAAACGCGCAGCCGCTTATCGAAGTAGGTTGCGCTTTGAAAGAACCACTTGGTGTGTAGGCCCGCTTCGTGGACCGTGTAGAGCGGGCGCCCGAACTGCGTCACCAGCACGAACTCGGTCTCGCGCACGGTGTAGAACGATAGCCATATCATCAGGAGCGCGGCCGCACCCAGCAGCCAGCGGGAATACTTCTCGACAAATCCGTTCATGAGTTACTGCTCCTCCCGCTGTGGCCGGTTGGGTGCGACAAAGGGCATGGCCGGCGGGGCGATCTCCACTCCATCTTCCAGCAGCAGCAAGTGCCGGCGGCCTTTGGTAGCATCTACGATCAGCTTGCGTTTTCCGGGGAGGACTTCTTCCATGGCCTCGAGATAGAGGCGCGTTTCCGTAGACCCCGGAGCCGTGCGGAACGCGCCTTCGGCCCGGACGAAGCGGCTGGCATCGCCTTCTGAGCGATTGCGGCGCCCAACCCGATAGCCCTGTGCGTTGAGAAGGCCTGCCTGTGCGTTGCCGCGCGCCAGCGCCACCTGCTCATTGCGATAGCCCTCTGCTTCATTGACCAGCCGGTTCTTCTCCTCGAAGGCTCCGGCGACGTTCCGGAAAGCATCCACCACTTCGAGCGACGGATGCACGTCCAGCAGTTTGACGTGCAGCACCTCGACACCTGCCTGGTAGCGGTCCAGCCGGCGCTGCATCTCGCCGGCGATACGTTGTTCCATCGCGCGCCGGGACTGCGTTAATGCCCCGTCCAGGTCCATCGTGGTGAGCACCGCATGGACAGCCGACTCCGCGGCAACGCGCACCGTCGCCTCTCCATCGGCGAGGCCGAACAGGAATTCATCGGGCCGCGCCAGGCGGTAATGAATGGCGGCATTCACCTCCATCATGTTCTGGTCGCCGGTAAGCACCAGCGCCTCTTCCGGCTTGCGTTGGAAGCGACCGCCGCGGTGCTGGACGTTCCATTCGTACGCGGCAGGCTCGGACTCATTGGCGTCAGCGGTGGAGCGATACCCGAACTCCAGCACCCGTGTACGCCGTGCCTGGATGCGCGTGAGCTTCTCCACCGGCCACGGCAATTTGTAGTGCAGGCCGGGCTCGCGGTGCGGCATGAGCTTGCGTCCGAACCGTTCCACCACGCCGGTCTCGTCGGGTTGGAGCACGTAGAAGCCGTTCATGACCACCATTGCAACCGCGGCCGCCGCCAATGGACGGGCCCAGCGGCCGCGTTGGGACCAGACTCGACGTGCCGCCCGAGCGAGGTCGAGCCGTTCCCACCGGTGATGGATTCTATGCCCGCTCGCCCAGCCAAAATACTTTCTCACCCAGACAGGTTGCGCCGGCTCCGCTTGCAGCAGACGCAGTGAACTCAGCATCACGAAGAGCGAGGAGATCTGGTGCGTGAAGGCAGCCCCAAGCGGTCCCAGGATGCCGGTGGCGCAGGCCAGAACCGCGGCGAAGTTGACCACGCCGGCAAAGATCACGATGTTCTGCCAGGTGATCTTCATGGCCCGCCGGCTGACACGGAAGAGCAGGGGCAGGCGGTCCAGGCTATCGCTCATGTAGACCACATCAGCGGCTTCGGCCGTGATGTCGCTGGCGCCCTTCACCGCGATACCCACATCGGCTGCGGCCAAGGCGGGGGCGTCGTTGATACCGTCGCCGACCATCGCCACCACGCGCCCGCTGCCTGCCAACTGGCGGATGCGGTCGAGCTTCTGTTCTGGCAGCAGTTCCGCTTCAAATTGCGGAAACTGGAGTTCCTTCGCGATCACTTCGGCGGCGCGGCGCCGGTCGCCGGTGAGCATGACGACATCGTCGATATCGAGATCACGCAGTTGGTGAATAGCCTTCTTCACGCCGGCGCGAAGCCGGTCGCGGAGCAGGATGGCGCCCGCCAAGCTGTTGTCTTCCGCTACCAGCACGGCGGTAGCACCCATACGGTCCGCTTCTGCAAGGGCGCCCTCCAGACCTGTGACGCCATGCTCGTTCAGGTACGCGGCGTTGCCGGCGCGAATGGCGATGCCCTGGTAAACGCCCTCCGCACCGCAGCCTGGAAGCACGCGGGCGTCCTCGACGGCAGGGATATCCATGTGCTTGGCCCTGGCGGCTTCGACGATGACGCGCGCCAGAACATGCTCCGACCCGCGTTCGGCCATCGCCGCCAACCGCAGCACCTCCCCTTCGCTTTGCGCAGCCGGAATGACACGCACAATCTCGAACTTACCTTCCGTAACCGTGCCTGTCTTGTCGAAGACGACTGCATTCACCTTCGCGGCTTTCTGGAGAACGGCGCCGCCCCGCACCAGGATGCCTTTGCGAGCCAGGCCGCCGATCGCCGCGACCATGGCTGTTGGCGTTGCCAGAATCAACGCGCACGGACAGCCGACAATCAAAACGGCAACGGTACGCAGCCAATCGCGCGTGAAGTAGAACGTAGCGGCGGCGGCCAGCAGTATCGCGGGCAGAAAGTACTTCGCAGCCTGATCGGCGGCGCGCTCTACCGGAGCCTGGCGGTTCCTGGCTTCTTTCACCAGGTGCACCACATGGGCCAGTGTTGTATCCCAGCCGGCGCTGGTGACCTGGATCTCCAGCAACCCGGTGCCATTTAATGTCCCGGCAAACACGGACTCGCCGGGCTTCTTGTCGCGCGGTACGGGTTCACCGGTGATGGTGCTCTCATCCACGCTGGACAGGCCCGTGGCAACTAAGCCATCGGCGGTGATGCGCTCTCCGGCGCGCACCAGAATGCGGTCACCTGGATTGAGGTCGTCGACATCTACCTCCACTTCCTGGCCATCGCGGAGCAGGTGGGCGCGGCGGGGCATCTGCTCCACGAACTTGCGAATGGCAGCGTCGGTACGGCCAGCCGCGTACGTTTCCAGCCCCTCACCCACCAGGATGATGAACAGCGCCTCGGCGGCGGCCAGATACTCGCCGGTGGAAAGCGCGGCCACCACGGCGATGCAGATCGCCAGGTCCGCCGTGACCTGCCTGTCAAGAAGAGAAACAATGGAGTTGTAGAACGTTTTGTAGCCAGCCAGCACAACCACGAAGGCGGCGGTATCAATGCCGAGAAAAGTCTTGAAGACACCCGTGACGTTGAGCAGCAAAAGGATACCAACGAAGGCCGCGAAGATGTAATAGCGGACACGTTCGCGTGACTCCTGTTGCGGAGTCCGGAGATTCTTCGGACGGGCGACCTGATGCATCAAAACCTCGAGCGCGCCGGGCGCTCACGCTAGAATCGAGTTAATCATTATGCCATTTGCGCCGATACCGGAAGCCATTGCTGACTTCGCCGCCGGGCGGATGTTGGTGGTGGTGGACGACGAGGATCGCGAGAACGAAGGCGACCTTACTATTGCCGCCGAGAAGATAACGCCAGAGCTCATTAATTTCATGGCCGTGCATGGGCGCGGGCTGATTTGCATCGCGCTGGCGCCGGAGTTGTGTGACCAACTTCATTTGCCGCTCATTACGCCGCGCAACACGTCGATGTTCGGGACGGCTTTCTGCGAATCCGTGGATGCGGCCAGCGGTGTGACCACCGGCATCTCCGCCGCGGACCGCGCCCATACCATCCGCGTGATGATGGACCCGGCCACACGCCCAGCGGATCTGGCGCGCCCAGGACACATGTTTCCGCTCCGCGCCAAACAGGGTGGCGTGCTCGTGCGGACCGGACAGACAGAAGCCGCGGTGGACCTGGCACGCCTAGCTGGACTCCGTCCTGGCGGTGTGATCTGCGAAATCATGAATGACGACGGCACCATGGCGCGGGTGCCCGAATTGATACAGTTCTGTGAAAAGCACGGGCTGAAGATGATTTCCGTGGCGGACCTTATCCGTTACCGGCTGCAGCACGAGAGTATTGTGATGCGGAGGGCCGAAGGCTGCCTGCGCACGGCGCACGGCGAGTTCCGGACCATATCCTACTCCTGCAACGTGGATGGCGAGACACACATGGCGCTGGTTCGCGGAGATGTGCGCCACAGCGGCGATGTTCTGGTGCGCATGCATTCCCGCTGCACCTACGGCGATGTGTTTCACAGCATCGACTGCCAGTGCGGCCAGGCGATTCATGGCGCGCTGAAGGCGATCGACGAAGAAGGCGCGGGCGTTCTGGTCTACCTGCACCAGACCGGGGCCGGCATCCGCACGCATGCCGACCCGCAGGGAACGCGCCTGCTCACGCATGGGCGGGATGAGTTTCCCGCCACGCCTCAGGGCGAGAGGCGGCAGCAGCACGATACCGGCATCGGTGCGCAGATCCTGGTGGACCTGGGCCTGTCGCGAATCCGGCTGCTCACCAATAATCCACGCAAGGTTGCCGGGCTGGAAGGCTTTGGCATCGAGATCGTCGGCACCGTACCCATTCCACCCGTTAAACATTTATGAAGGTCCTTGTTTTAAATTTCGGCAGTTCCACCGCGAAGAGCCAGTTGATCGAGACTAGCCCGGACATGATCGCTTCCAATAGCGACCGGCTGCTGGCCAAGATCACGGTGGACCGGATGGGCACGCCTTACTCCGTCGTGAACGTAGAGGCACCCGAGCGGATTCCCGGGCGTAAGAAACTGAAAGAACCGAAACCCATTTACAAGGCCGAGGATGCGGTGCAAGCCATCGTGGACGCCTGCCTGCAGCATTGGGGCGATGAGATCCAGGGCCCGAACGGCATTGAGGGAGTGGGCCACCGCATCGTTCACGGCGGGGAACGCTTCCGCTCTTCGACGCTGATGAGCGAAGAGGTGGTGGATACGATCGAGGATTCGGTGGATCTGGCGCCGCTTCATACGCCGCATAACCTGAAGGGCTTCTACGCGGCCCGATCCCTGCTGCCCGGTGCCCAGCACGTAGCGGTGTTCGATACGGCGTTTCATAGCTCGATGCCGCCGCACGCCTATCTTTACGGCCTGCCGTACCTCTATTACGAGCGCTTCAAGATCCGCCGCTATGGCTTCCATGGCACATCGCACCGCTACATCTCCTACCGGTTCGCGCAAATCCACGGCAAGTCGCGCGACGATTACAAGCTCATCACCTGCCACCTGGGCAACGGCTGTTCGGTATGCGCGATCGACGGCGGCGATTCGGTGGACACGTCGATGGGTTTCACGCCGCTGGAAGGGCTGCTGATGGGCACGCGATGCGGGGATGTCGATCCGATGGCGGTGCTGCACATCATCTGGCACGAGGAGATGGATCCCCAGGGGCTGGAGTCGATGCTGAATCGCATGAGCGGCCTTTATGGCGTGTCGGGAATCTCCAGCGACATGCGCGTCCTACTGGAAGAGGAGGCGAAAGGCAATCCGCGCGCGAAGCTTGCCATCGACATGTTCTGCTACCGCGTGCGCAAGTACATCGGCGCGTACATGGCCGCGATGGGAGGCTGTGACGCGGTTCTGTTCGGCGGCGGTATCGGGGAAAATTCCCCGGTTATCCGCCAGCGCATTTTGGAGCCGCTGGCCGGGATGGGCATCGAAGTAGACGCGGGCCGCAACGCGGGCGCCATTGGCGTGGATGCCTGCATATCGGCCGAGACGTCCCGCATACCGGCCTGGGTGATTCCCACCAACGAAGAGTTGCTGATCGCAAGGGATACGGTACGCTGTATTGCTGGGATTCCGGTGCCATAAGCTCTTGACCGTTTCCTGGCTAGTTCGGGACGAGCATGGCCGAGACCGCAGCGGCGGCGTCCGGGAAGCCACGAAGCGTGAACATGACTCTGGTGAGGACCTCGTTGGTCTCGTCGACTTCGCGGCGCATCTCTTCGATCGACGGCTGGGCCGCGGTCTTATGGCGCGCCGCAGCCGGGGTGTCGCGGCCGGCGGCGTTGGGTGTAGCGGGCTGGCCAGAAGAAGCGCAGACACCGTCGTGTCGCCCATGCGGCGAGGGGCGGCAAAGGAACGGAGAACAGGTTTCCGGGCGCGGCACGAAGCGGCGCGGAAAGGTGATGTCGGGACCTAGGCAGCCGGGCATAGTGATTCAGACTCCTGTAAGTGATTGATTTTCGGTTCGGCCGTTGGTTCGGATTGCAATTTTTCTATTCCCGCGCTCGTGAGTTTGCCGATCATGGCTGCGAACTTCCTTTCCGGTGAAGTGCCGGGAATGCCGTGCAATTCTCCCGGATTGAGGATACCAGTGGGTCTCCAAGGGATCGGGTACCAGGCGGGTTGCGAAAGGTAATTACGTTACAGATTCCGCACGGCTTAGGGGAGGCGAGAATTGTTTGCAACTCGCGTGAACGCGTTAACCGGCGTAATACGGTACGCTGTATCGGAGGCATCGCGGTGCCTAGGATCCATGTTCAATCTGCGCCGTTTCGTTGAAGCCCAGGATCTGATCTACGATGAAGTCCGTGCGGAGTTGCGCGACGGCCATAAGCGTACGCACTGGATGTGGTTCGTGTTCCCCCAACTGCGGGGCTTGGGTGTCAGCGAGATGTCGCAATACTATGGCATCGAGTCCCTGGAGGAAGCGAAGGCCTACCTGGAGCATCCCAAACTGGGAGTGCGGCTGGTGGACTGCACAGAACTGGTGATGGCAGTGGAGGGCCGGCACATTCGCCAGATTTTCGGCACACCTGACGACAGGAAGTTCCATTCTTCCATGACCCTGTTCGCTCAGGTGCCTGGCGCCAGCGAGGTATTTCAACAGGCGCTGGACAAGTACTTCGCGGGAGAAGGAGACTCGGCCACGCTGGTACGGCTCAGCGGAGTGTGATAGCGTCTCCCGACAAGGGAAGCCATGATTGCACTCCTGCCATTGCTGCTGTTCGCGGGCGAGTTACCCGCGCTTGACTATGGGTTCTTCAAGGATCAGGTTCAGCCGATCCTGCTGAAGAAGCGCGATGGGCATGCGCGTTGCGTTTCCTGCCACACCCATCGCATACCACCGTTACAGCCGCTCTCCCCGGGCGCCACCACGTGGACCGAAGAGCAGTCGAAGAAGAACTTCGATGCGTGGAAGGGCTTCGTCGTGCCGGGGCAGCCCCTCAAGAGCAGGATGCTGCTACATCCGCTGTCGCACCATGCCGGCGGCGATCATTTCCACGCCGGAGGAAAGCACTGGCATTCGCAGGAAGACCCCGAATGGCAGATTCTGGCGGCCTGGGTGAATGGCAAAACGAAGCCAATCGCGTCGGGAGTGCGGGTGCTGCAATCGAACGCGGCGGGCGACGACATCCATATCATCGACCCGGCAACGAATCGCGTGATCGCAAGGATCGACGGCATTGAGGTGCCGCATGGGCTGGTGCTGTCTCCGGACGGGCGCCGTCTGTATGTGACCAACGAATCGCGGGTGACGCTGGACGTTGTCGATTGCGGCAACCTGCGGGTCATCGAAAGGATTCCGCTGAGTGGTAAGCCGAATAATGTCGACATCTCGCCCGATGGGCGCTATGTGTATGTCGGAATCAGAGAGGCGCCCGGGGCGGTGGATATTATCGACAGCGCGTCGAACCGGAACATCAAGAGTGTGCCCGTGAAGGGCGAGATTCACAACGTCTACATGACGCCGGACGGCAAGCACGTGGTGGCCGGATCCATTGCCGCGAGCACGATCAGCGTGATCGACGCGAAGTCGCAGACCCTGGCGTGGACGCTCACATTGAGCTCGGGTATCCGGCCCATGGCGTTCACACGCAACCCGGACGGTTCGACCCGGAACATCATCGTGCAGTTGTCGGACTACCACGGCTTCGCGCTGGTGGACTTCGCCACCAGGAAGGAGATGCGGCGCATTCCGCTTCCGGATCCACCAGGGAAAAAGAAGGAGTTGGAAGGGCTGCAGGGCTCGCCTTCGCACGGTCTGGCGATAACCCCAGACGGCAAGCTGCTTTGGGCCACCAGCAAACACTATGGGGCCATCGCGGCATACTCGTTGCCGGATTACCGGTTGGTGAAGATGGTGGATGTTGGGTCGCATCCGGATTGGCTGGCCATCCCTCCCGATGGCAAGCACGTATATGTGGCGGTGGCGGGCGACGACCAGACGGTGGTTGTCGATAACCGGACCTTCGAAGTAGTGAAGAAAATCACTGTCGGGGCGGTGCCGAAGCGGGTGATCAGCGGGATGATGCGCACCGATTGACGCATGTAGGCCGCAGGCAGGAGTGCTCTCCTCAGTAGACAAGGATCGAGGTTGACACTCTCCGACGCTCTCATTACCATCTGGGTATGCAAGCTGTCTCCCAGGGCTACCGCTACATTGTGCGCACCGCTGGCGTTCGCAGCGGCAACGCTGCCGTCGAAGGTACGCGTATCGGCGTACACGACGTGATCGGCTTGCTCCAAAACGGCGAGACCGTCGACTCCCTCAGACAGAACTGTTTTCCCCAACTTACGCGCGCCCAGATTTTCGAGTGCCTCGCGTATTACGAAGACCACCGGGGTGAGATCGACCTCCTGGTCGCCCGCCAAATGGCTTCGTCCGGGGAATGAAATTCCTACTGGATCACGACGTTCCCGATGATCTCAGGCCAGAATGGCCGGCGTTTCGAGCGACTCACGGGCTTGGCCCGCGCCATTGCCTGGATCGCCCACCATACATCATGAACTCAGAGGTTTAATCGAACGCAAGCTCGGCCTGAACCCTGAACGCGGCAATCAGACGAGGCCGGCGGCGCATTCGGCGATGTACCTCTCGGACCCGCGATCGAGGTGTGAAATGCTTTTCGGGCAGACAGCGGGCAGTTCGCAATGCGGGGCAGGTGGTTGTGCCGGGGAAAGGAAAGCGGCACGCGGCTGGGGCCGGAAAATTATGAGGAATTACTCATCGGGCTCGGCACACTAGGAGGTGGATATTACTTTTGTTTAATGAGGGAACCGGATACGAATCGCGTCCATCTGTTAGGTCGAGGTGACACGATGTTCCGTTCCCAATGGACTCCCAAACTACTGACAGCAGCGCTGGCGTTCACGATGTTCGGCGTTCCCGACCTGGCCTCCGCGGGTGACCGCTGCGAGCGCCGCGGCCGGGGCAATGCCTACGGGCATTTCAAGCAGAAGCGGTACAACGACGTGCGTTATCGGGACGACTACCGGGGCAACGGCTATCGCGATAATGGCTATTACAACGGCAACTACCGCGCGAACCCCTACCCCTACAACGATGGCTACCGTTACAACGATGGGTACCGTTACCGTGATTCGCGTTCCGCGGGCACGTCGGCGGCGATCATCGGCGGTACGGCAGCGGCGGGCGCGGGTGTCGGCGCCGTCCTGGGCGGATGGAAGGGCGCGGTGCTCGGCGGTACCGCCGGAGCGGCTGGCGGCGTGATCTACGACCAGGCCACCCGCAACCGCAGGCGCTGAAGACCGTAGACTCCGGGTAACTGGTAAAATCCACAGCATGCCCGGAAAGACCTATGACGTCGTCATCGTTGGCAGCGGTGCCTCCGGTGGCACGCTGAGCGCCCATTTGGCACGGCAGGGCGTGGATGTGCTGCTTTTAGAAGGCGGTCCGAAGGTGAATACCCGGACTGACTTCAACACCCACGCCATGCCGTTTCAGTTCCCCAACCGTCACATCCCCACCATGAAGCCGGGGAAGGCGGGCTTCGATTCGGAGCGTACGCGGGGTATCGGCGGCAAGAGTCTTACCTGGAATGCCGTGGCGTGGCGTTATAGCCAGCGGGACTTCAAAGGTAAGACTTATGAAGGCGCGGGCGAGGATTGGCCTTTCGAGTATAAGGACATTGCGCCCTTCTACTCGGCTATTGAAAAGGAAGTCGGCGTCTGCGGCAATCGTGACGGTTTGCAAGACCTGCCAGACGGCGAGTTCCTTCCGCCTGTCCCGTTAAAGTGCTCCGATGAGATCGTAAAGAAAGGCGCGGCAAAGCTGGGCGTGAAAGTGATTCACGTTCGCAAGGCCACGCTGAGCCGGGCCGCCTTCAACCGTCCCGCGTGCCACTTCTGCGGCAACTGCATGGCTGGGTGCGATGTGGTGGCGAAGTACAATTCCGCCGATGTGCATATCGTTCCCGCGCAGCGCACCGGTAAGTTGGAAGTGCGTCACAACGCCATCGCCCGCGAGGTGATCGTTAACAACGAAAACAAGGTCACCGGAGTGCGCTACCTCGACCGCGAGACGAAAGCGGAAAGTGAGGTGAACGCGCGCAGCGTAGTGGTCAGTTGCGCCTGCGTGCAGAGCGTGGCGCTGCTGCTGATGTCGAAGTCCCGCCTGTATCCGAATGGGCTGGCGAATTCCAGCGGCCAGTTGGGCAAGAACTACATCCCTCACTTCATGGGGGGCGTGCAGTGCTTCCTGGGTGACCTGATTGGCAAGCCAACAAGCAACGACGAGGGCTTCCTGGATCATGCCTATGTGCCCTCGTTTATGCACAACCGCAAGCGCGACTATGCCCGCAGCTTCGGCATCCAGTTCAACTACCAGAACCGCCGCGCCGTAGGCTGGGCCCGCGACATCGCCGGCTTCGGCGCCAGCTATAAGAAGGCCGTGAAGGATCGCTACCCGGCGTTCCTGACGTTCTCTCCCTACGGCGAGATGCTGCCGAATCCCAAGTGCTACGTCGATCTCGATTGGGAGAAGAAGGATACGTGGGGCCTGCCGCTGGCGCGGCGCAATGTCTTCTGGGGAGATAACGACTGGAAGATCTTCCGGGATATGACGGATTGGTCCAGACGCATCCTGGAAGCCTCCGGCGCGGAGATCCTGGCCGTAAGCGATGAGCCGCGCACGAACCACGAACTGGGCGGCTGCCGCATGGGCAAGGATCCTAAGACCAGCGTATTGAATGAGTGGTGCCAGTCGCACGATGTCAGGAATCTGTTCGTTGTCGATGGCAGCGTCTTCCCCTCCGCCAGCGAGAAGAACCCCACCCATACCATGATGGCTCTAGCTGCGCGAACCGCGGTCTACATGGCCGAGCAACTGAAGAAGGGAGCGCTATAGCGATGTCGGACCGCCGCGATACCTTGAAGATCATTGGCGCCATCGGAACCACGTGCGCGTTCCCATTCAGCGCGGACGAACTGTATGGACAGCGGGCCCCGGCCCATGAGCACGCGTCGGAGACGGCGGCGCAGGCAGCAGCCTTACCCACCAAGCCCGTGTTCTTCACCGACAAGGAGTTCGATACGGTGAAGGCTCTGGCGGACCTGATCATTCCGCCCACTGACACGCCAGGGGCCGTACAGGCCGGGGTGCCGTTCTATATCGACTACGTGGTGAACAGCAACGAATCGTGGAAGAAGCTCTTCCGCGAGGGGCTGGCGTGGCTGGAGGAAGCCGCGGGGATCTCCAACGGCAAGCGCTTCCACATGCTGGATGAGGAGACGCAGATCGGGATTCTGACGCCGCTGGTGAAGTCGGCGGATCGCTGGAAGGCGGGTGGCAAGAACGCTCCGGCGCTGGAAGTGCGCTTCATGAAGGCGTTCAAAAGCATGACGGCGGATGGGTATTTCACGTCGAAGGCGGGGTTGGTGGACGTGCTGGGATACAAGGGGAACACGGTGTTGGCGGAGTTCCCAACTTGTATTCATGAGCATTGAGAGAGGGCTCGCCTGACCTGCTGCGCGGTATACTCAAATCGGTGGAAGTCGTGACAGAAATCGGCAGTCTGATTGATCAAACTCCAGGCGTCCGGGGCGGACGGCCGTGCGTTGCCGGAACGGGTGTAAGCGTTCATCGTGTCGCACAATGGCACAACATGGGCTTGATTCCCGAGGAGATTGCCCGTAAAATTAGCCACCTTTCTCTCGCCCAAGTCCATGCCGCGCTCGCTTTCTATCACGCCAACCAAGCTGCGATCGACGCGGACCTTGAGGCAGAGGCACTGGAAGCAGAGCGGGTTGAGCAAATCTATCGTGGCTGAACTCCCCGATGGCGGCGATCAGTCTATACATTGACGAAGATGCAATGGACGCCGACCTCGTCGCGGCGCTTCGCGCACGGGGCGTCCCCGTCACAAGTGCGATGGAAGCCGGTTTAATCGGCAAGGACGATGAAGCACAGTTGTCCTTCGGAGCCGCCCACGGACTGGTTCTCTATACCTTTAATGTCTGCGACTTCTACCGCCTGCACAGCGCATGGGCCGCCTGCGGACGATTTCATGCGGGAATTCTGATGGGGTCACAGCAGCGTTACTCCATCGGATCGCAACTTAATCGAATCTTAAGGTTGCGAGCCGCCAAGACCGCGGGTGCCATGCACAATCGGATCGAGTTCTTGAGCCGGTGGGGGTAAAGCAGAGGGCAGGTATGGCCGTGAGCATCAGACCCACCTCCCGCTTTCACTCCTACTTCGGCGGCGCCTTCCGCAACTGAATCCCCAGATCCCGTAGCGCCTTATCCGCGGCCGGCGTCGGACAATCGGCCATGAGGTCCGTCCCCTTGGCAGTCTTCGGGAATGGAATCACGTCGCGGATGGTCTTCTCACCCGCCAGCAACATCACCAACCGATCCAGGCCCAACGCAATACCGCCATGTGGCGGAGCGCCGAACTCCAGTGCGCTCAGCAGGAATCCGAACTTCGCCTGCGCCTCTTCCTTGCTCAGTCCCAGCGCGGAGAATACCTGCGACTGGATATCCTGGCGGTGAATACGGATAGAGCCCGAACCCAATTCAATGCCATTCAACACCACGTCATAAGACTTCGCGCGGCAGTGCGCCGGATCGGTCGTGAGCTTGTCCAGATCTTCGTCATGCACCGATGTGAAGGGGTGATGCGCGGCCATCCAGCGGCTCTCTTCCTCATCCCACTCGAACATCGGGAAGTCGACAACCCACAGCGGCTTGAACACCTTGCCTTCGAAGGCCTTGTGCTTGTCGGCATACTTAGCCGCCAGTGCCAGGCGCAGATGCCCGCAGGCCAGTAGTACCGTGTACTCGGGACGATGGCCCTGCTTCTCGCCGGCCCACGTCGCGATCACCAATAGGTCGCCGTCGCCAGCGCCCGTACGTTGACGAACCTTCGCCATCACTTCGGGAAAATCGCGTTCCAGGCGCTTGGCGTCATCGAACACCCGCAGTCCACGTTCCTGCCCAACAGCCTTGAACTCGTCGCGCTCCTTGCGACTGGCTCCGGCGGCGTCCGGGATCACGATAGCCACCATCGGCAGATCGCCGTTAGTCAGGCCGGAGCCTTCGAACAGGTCCTGCACTTCGCGGAAGGCCGGCAGACGCATGTCGGGCTTATCGCTGCCGTACTGGCGCATGGCCTCGTCATAGGTCAGGCGCGGAATCGGCAACGTAATCGGAGATCCGGCGGCTTCAAAGATCGCGGCCAGCATGCCTTCCACCACGCTATACACGGTCTCCTGCTGCGGGAAGGACATCTCCAGGTCGATCTGCGTGAACTCCAACTGGCGGTCGGCGCGCAAGTCCTCGTCGCGGAAACAGCGGACAATCTGGAAGTACTTTTCGTAGCCGCTCACCATAAGCAACTGCTTGAAGATTTGCGGCGATTGCGGCAGCGCGTAGAAGGTGCCGGGATTCAGTCGGCTGGGCACCAGGAAGTCGCGGGCGCCTTCCGGCGTCGACTTGGTCAGGAAGGGCGTCTCAATCTCCAGGAAGCCCTGGGAATACAGGTACTGGCGCGTGGCGAACGAGACATGGCTGCGCATGATGATGTTGCGCTGCATCTGCGGCCGGCGCAGGTCCAGGTAACGATACTCCAGGCGCACGTCTTCGGCTATCTCGCCGAACTCGTCCATCGGGAACGGCGGGACCTTACTTTCATTGAGGATCCACACCTTCTCGGCGACAATTTCTACCTCGCCGGTGGGGATGTTGGGATTCACCGTCTCGGGGGTGCGCGGCTCGACCTTGCCTTCGACGGCAACCACGAATTCAGAGCGCAGCACTTCGGCCTTCGCATGCACGCTGGCATCCACGTCTTCATGGAACACCACCTGGGTCACGCCTTCGCGGTCGCGGAGGTGGATGAAGATCACCCCGCCCAAGTCTCGGCGGCGATGCACCCAACCCATCACCAGGGCGCGATGGCCCGCATCGGCCGCCCGCAACTGCCCGCAGTTGTGGGTGCGCTTCAGGTCACCAAGGAAGTCCAGTGGAATCTGACGTTGTTCGTTACTTTCCTGCATACAGTCGCTCCGCGAGTTGTTCGCGGCTGATCATCTCCTGTTCGCCGCTTGTCATATTTTTCAATGCGTACACGCCGGCGGCCATTTCTGCATCACCGACAATCAACGTGTAGCGCGCATTCAGCTTGTTGGCCAGTTCCAGGGCGCGCTTCAGCTTGCCCTCGAACGCAATCTCCACCCGCACATTATGGCGGCGCAGTTCGTGCGCGAGTCCCGCCGCGTGGCGCAAAGGCTCGGCACCCATCGGGGCGATGAACACGTCCAAGGCATCGCCGGACGCATTCTGGCTGGCCTCTTCGACGCTCATCACCAGGCGGTCCTCACCGATGGAAAAGCCGATCCCCGGCGAGTGCACGCGCGAGCCCAGCGATTCGGCCAAGCCGTCATAACGGCCGCCGCCCAGCACCGAGTTCTGCGCACCCAGCGCGCCGTGCACGACTTCAAAGGTCGTGCGCATGTAATAATCCAGCCCGCGTACCAGTCTTGGGCGCACTTCGTACTGGATCCCGCGGTCGTCCAAAAACTGGCGCACGGTGGCGAAGTGCGGCTTACATACCTCGCAAAGGTGATCGAGGATGGAAGGCAGCGTTTCGATCACCGGCTGATCCTGCGGCACCTTGCAATCGAGCACGCGCAGCGGATTGGTATCGGCGCGGCGCTGGCAATCGCCGCACAGTTGCCCCTTCACCTCCTGCAGGCGTTCACGCAATAGGGCCAGAAATGCCGGGCGGCAATCTTTGCAGCCAACCGAGTTGATGACCAGGTGGAAGCCGCTAAGCCCGCACTGGCTCAGGATCTCCAGCACCATCTCGATTACTTCGGCGTCCACGGCGGGCGATTCGGACCCGATGACTTCGGCGCCGATCTGCGAGAACTGGCGATAGCGGCCTTTCTGGGGACGCTCGCGGCGAAACATCGGCCCAATGTAATAGAGCTTTTGCAAGCCCGGCCGCTGGTCCAGCCGGTGTTCGATATAGGCGCGAATGACGCTGGCGGTATTCTCCGGGCGGAGGGTCAGGGAAGAGCCATCGCGGTCCTCCCACGTGTACATCTCCTTGCTGACGATGTCGGTTTCCTCGCCGACGCCGCGGGCAAACAGCGCGGTTTCTTCGAAGATTGGGGTGCGGATCTCGCCATAATGATAGGCGGAGAACACGCGGCGCGCAGTCTCTTCGACGCGATTCCAGACCCGGCTGTCGGGCGGAAGGATATCGCGGGTACCCTTAACGGCTTTGATCAAGACGGTTCTTCCCTATACTGCTGGCGGAGTTCGTCGTAGTGTTCGGCGTTCAGCCGGAAGCGTTCCCGCTCTTCGGGCGTCACTTCACGGCGCACCTTGGCAGGGACGCCCATCGCCAGGCTGAACGGCGGAATCTGCATGCCTTCGGGCACCAGCGCCCCGGCGGCAATCACCGACCCTTCGCCAATCACAGCCCCATTCAACACGATGGCGCCGATGCCGATCAACACATCGTTATGCAGTGTGCAGCCATGCAGAACCACGGAATGGCCGATGGTGACGCGGTCTCCTAAAGTGAGCGGAAAGCCGTCATCGGCATGGAAGACGCTGTTGTCCTGGACGTTGCTACCTTCACCAATGCGGATGGGTGCGACGTCGCCACGGAGGGTAGCGTTGGGCCAGACGCTGGAGCGCTCGCCGATGGTGACATCGCCGATGACCTGCGCGCTGGGGTCTATATAACAGGAAGGGGCTATCTTGGGAACAGCGCCCCGAAAGGAGCGTATCATGTGACTACAGGTAGTTTTTGATGATACCACGCCCACTTGCGGCCATCCTTCTGGTCCTTTCCTCAGCAGTTCCCGCGGCAGCGCAGCAAGCTTGCACTTTCACGTTTGTCCCGGCCTCCATCAATGCACCAGCGGCCACCGATACGGTCGGCAGTTTCGAGGTGAGAGCCTCCGCCGGTACTTGTACACGGAACGCCGTTTCCGACAGTCCCGAATGGCTTACGATCTCTTTCGGCACCACCGGCACCGGCAACGGACTGGTTGGGTACCGCGTGGAGGCGAATCGCACGGCAGGGGCGCGAGTTGGCCGCATCTCCATCGGCGCAACGCAGTTCACTGTGAACCAGGCCGGGGGTACCTGCACCTTCTCGATGTCACCTTTATCGGCGCGTGGGTCCAACGCCGCGGGTTCGGGCTCGATTACGGTGAACAGCAGTTGCCAATGGTCGGCATCGACGAACGCGAGTTGGCTCCGGGTAACGCCCGCTACAGGCATGGGCAACGGCGTCATGCTGCAATACAACTACGACGCCAACCTCACCACACAGGAGCGCACCGCCACCATCACCGTTGGCACCGCTGTGTTCACGCTGACGCAGGCCGGCATCGCCTGCAATCTGAGCCTGTTGCCAACCTCGGTGGACGCCCCCGGCGATGGGGGTGTTGGCTCCTTCAACATCACTACCCAGGGATGCACCTGGCGCGCTACTCCCTCTGCTACCTGGATCACGCTCACCAGCGCCGAAAGCGGGACAGGGAATGCAACGGTGAACTACCGGGTTGCGGCGAATGCCGCGGCAACCACGCGTCTGGGCAGCATCACCGTGAACGATCAGGTATTCACCATCCGCCAGGCAGCAACGCTGACTCCCATCATCAGCGGCATCACCAATGCAGCCAGTTATGCCACTGGAAGCGCCGCGCCGGGAGAGGTTGTGGCAATCTTCGGAACGCAGATGGGTCCCTTCGAGATCGCCGGAGCGCAACTGACGGCGGATGGACGCTACCTGACGACGGAGGTTGCCGGAACGCGCGTGCTGTTCGACGGTGTAGCCGCACCGCTGGTATTCGTCCGCGCCGATGTGTTGAGCGCGATCGTGCCGTACGGAGCGTCGGGGAAGGCCAGTGTGCCGGTTATCGTGGAGTACCAGGGACGGCGGTCGTCGCCGATGACGCTGCGTATCGCCGATACGGCGCCGGGCATCTTCACCGCCGATCAATCGGGCAAGGGACAGGGCGCGATCTTCAACGAAGATCTCACCCGCAATGGCGCGTCCAATCCGGCCAGGCGCGGCGGGCAGATCGTACTATTTGTGACGGGAGAAGGCGTGTTGACGCCACCGCAAGAGGATGGCAAGATCGTCGGCCTGGATCAACCGCAGGCCGCGGCTTCCGTGACGGTGAGCATCGGCGGGGCGAACGCTCCGGTGGTCTACAAGGGGGCGATCTTCGGCGTGACCGCCGGTGTCCTGCAGATCAACGTGGTGGTGCCACCGGCGGCGCCAACCGGAGCAGCGGTGCCCCTGAACGTGGTAATCGGCGGCGTGAGCGCGCAGACCGGGGTTACAACAGCCATTACGCAATGAGTTGGAATCTCAAACCTGACTGCCAGAATTGAGCCTGGGGCTTGCGCCTGTCCGATCGAGGAGAGACGCGAGCAATGCCCGGACAATACAAAGTAACCTTCAAAAATTTCACGCACCTGGACTTCTCGACAGCAAAGAAAATCAACGTGCCAAAGCCCAAGGGCAATCTGCCTGGGGAGGAGACCTTGGTGCGCGCGGGAATGAGCGCCATCGGAGCGCTGTCCAGCAAGGGCGGGATCATGACCAGCATGCTGGGAGTGGCCAGTTCCCCGGTAGCCACGCTTGCCGTGATGGGTTCCGTGGCGGGGGCCATCATCAAGATGCCGGCCCCGGACTTCACGGTGACCTTTGGTCTGGCGGCGCAGGCTGGGGCAGGCGCCACGGCGGGTGTTGGCGCGGGGATTTACGCGTGGAACAAGTCACCGATGGGACAAGTCGGGCTCTACGGTTCGGTGTCGCTGGGCTATGTAACAAACGCGGGCGTGTCGATTGGTGACCAGATCTGCTTGTTGTTCGGGACGCCCTCCTCCACGCTGGCGGGCGACAGTATCAGCGTTGCGGTAGAGATGGGAATCGGCATCTTGACGGTATCGGGGATTATGATCATCAGCGCGCCACCCGTAACCATGTGGCCGCCATCGCTCTCGGTGAAGGGTTGGACGCCCCAGGTCATCGGAGTCGGGTTCGCGTTGAGCGCGGGCATCAGCGCGTTACCCGCGGATATCTCGGTGATGCCGGGACGGACCTGGATCAAGCCGGTCACACCGTAAGTCCGGTGCGCGCCGCGGTCACGATACGCCGCACCGCCTCCGGATCCACGGGATTCACCGTCACGCCGTCCCGTTTACAGGCGGTACCAACAATCACGCCATCGGCGATGGCCAGCACCGCCCCAATAGTTTGCGCGTCGGCTCCACTACCGGCCAGCACGGGCGTTCCCTGGGCCGCGGCCACCGCGCGGCGCAGATCAACCAGCGGCGTCTGCTTACCGGTCGCCGCTCCCGTGACGATAATGCCGTCGGCACAACCCCGGCCGATGGTCTCTTCCACCTCTTCGGCCAGATCGCGCGGCGCCAGCGGAGCCGAATGCTTCACGTTCACGTCGGCCAGAACCTTAACAGCGGCGCCGAGCGAGTGGCGATAGCGGAGCAACTGGTGCGCGGCGCCCTGGATCAGGCCCTGGTCCGTAAGCCGCGCGCCGGTGAACACATTCACGCGCACGAACTCCGCGCCAACCGCGGCGGCAATCGCGATGGCGCCTTCGCCGTCGTTGCGCAGAACATTAATCCCCAGGGGAAGGGCAGCGCCTCGCCGCACCTCGCGCGCGATCACCGTCAGGAACGCCAGGGTATGGGCAGGAACGCGGTCCGGGTAGAACGGCACATCGCCGAAGTTTTCCAGCATCAACGCGTCAACACCGCTGTCCGCCAGCGCGCGGGCATCCTGCATCACCCAGTCGTGAATGGCATCCAGGTTCAGCCGGTTCCGCGGCGAGCCAGGCAATGCGGGGACATGGAGCATGCCGATGATGGGCTTCTTTCCAGCCTGGAAGGCGTTCCAAAGGGTTGACACGCTCTCAGTAGAGCACGGCGGCGTTACCATGGGAAACAAATGCGCATCTCCGTGTTTGCCCTCTTATTGACGTCCGCCGCCTTCGCCGAGGATCTATATCAGGCAACGCCGTTCACGCCCGCGGGCAGTTTCACGGCCGAAGCCGAGGGGCCCGCCGTGGATAAGGCCGGCAATCTCTACGCCGTCAGCTACCAGCGCAAGCCGACCATCGGCAAGTTCACTCCAGACGGCAAGGGTACGATTCTGGTGGAGTTCACGCAGGGCTCACTGGCCAACGGCATTCGCTTTGATCGCAAGGGGCGCATGTTCGTTGCCGACTACAGCAACCACAACATCCTGCTGATGGATCCGAAGACAGGCAAGTTCAGCGTGTTCGCGCATGAGCCAACGATGAACCAGCCGAATGACCTCGCCATGGCGCCGAACGGCATGCTCTACGCCAGCGATCCGAATTGGAAGGAGAGCACGGGGCAACTGTGGCGCATCGACACCAAGGGGCGAATTAAGAAGCTCGCGGCGGATATGGGCACTACCAACGGAATCGAAGTGAGTCCCGACGGCAAGAAACTCTATGTGAACGAGAGTGTGCAGCGGAACGTGTGGGTGTTCGACATCCTGCCCAACGGCGATATCACGAACAAGCGGAAACTCGCCGACTTCCCGGATTTTGGCTTCGACGGCATGCGCTGCGACGTGAAGGGCAATCTCTACATCACACGGCACGGCAAGGGGACCGTGGTGGTAATGTCGCCCGAAGGCAAGGTCCTGCGCGAGATCGATGTGCTGGGCAAGATGCCGACCAACCTCACATTTGGAGGTCCGGATGGACGCACGGTGTACGTCACCGATGCGGACCAGAAGCGGATCGTCAGTTTTCGGGCGGAGTTCCCAGGGCGCGAACCGTAGGCGTCAACGAATCTCTTTCGCCTTCTCGCGGATGTGCTCCGGAATTCCGCCGCCACTACCATGCCAGTTGAACTCTTCCCCATAGCGGAAGCCATGCTTCTGGCCGATGGTCTCGGCCAGTTCCTCCACGTAGGCGCGCACGAGTTCGGCAATGGAGGCGCGGTTCAGTTCGGCCAGCAGGCGTGACGGCTTGCCGGCGAGTTCCAGCCGCTGCTTCACCTGGGCGGCATACACACGGTTCGCGGTCTCCAGTTTCTGTAACGCCGCCACCTTGAGGTTGAAGTGCTTGGTGATGTCGACGGGCCGAAACTTCGCGGCGTTATGTCCACCCTCGCCGGGGCGATAGGGCCGGTAGGGCGAATAGTAGTAAGTCTCCCGCACACCAACCGGCGGCAGGCCCATCTTGGTGAACTCCTCACCTACATAACGCCCGCTGCCATAGCTGAACTCCTCGGCGGGACGGGCTGTGAAGAAGTGATCGTGGTTCGGTTCATAGTGAATCCACGGATCAGGGTGAAAGATGATCTGGGGTTTGTAGTGACGCACCATGCCGAAAATCTGGTTGCGGATCTCATTCACGCCGGCCTGCGACAGCTCGCCGCTCTTGTGATTCAGCAGAAAGACCTCCCGCACACCCAGCATGCGAGCCGCCTCCTCGCCTTCGCGATTGTTCGCCAAGCGTGTATCGGCGGGGCTCAAACCCAGAGAGCGCTTCTCATCGTTACCCACTTGCACCACGTTGACCGTATAGCCCTGCTCGATCAGCGAGGCCAGCGTGCCTCCGGCGGCCATCAGGTAATCCCCAGGCGTGGACGTGATCACCAGAACACTCTTGGACTGCCCCAACAGCACGAGCGGCATCAATAGCGGAAGCAGATAGCGCATAGCCAGAGAAACCAAGTGTAACGCGGGAACCGTGCTACGATGTCCCCCAACCGCCATGGCGATTCTGTTCGCACTTCTCCTGGCCGCTGCCTCCGGACAAACGCTGCCGCTGCTGCCGTTGCCTCCTGGCAAGGTTGTGCTGGTGCCGCAACCGCATCATGACGACCACACCACGGACTACGGCATGGGAGGCCTGCTGGCGCGCTTCGTCGACGAGGGCTACGACGTTTACTATGTGCGCGCCTCTAACGACGAGAAGGACGGCGTGGCCCTTCCGGCTGAGAACGATAACATCAACCATCGCGAAAGCGTGGCGGCCGCGAAGGTGCTTGGGATGAAGGAGGTCATCAGCCTCAACTGGCGCAACGACTATACGGCGTCCATTCCTTTGAACGAATTGCGCGCGCAACTCATCTTCCTGATCCGTAAGCTGCGGCCAGACATCGTGGTGGGCCACAATCCATGGGAGCACTACCAGAAGAATCCGGATCACCGCAACGTGGGCCGTGCGATGGCGGAAGCGTACTGGATGGCGGGTCTGGCCAATGTGCATCCGGAGCACTTCAAACTGGGGGTTACGCCACACCAGGCGGCATACCTCATCGGAAAGGCGAGGCTGGATTGGGGACTTGGCCACACGCCAAATGGCGCCTTCTCTTTCAACGAAGCGCAGCAGCGCCGCAAGGAAATTGCGTACCAGACGCATCGCAATGTCTACGCGCACCCGGCGTCGGCCCGCGCGCTGCAAGCCACCCTGGCGAAGCAGAACCTCACAGTCCCCGAGTTCGCGAACCTGGACGACCAGGCCATCGCCGTGCAAATGGAGGAGTGGTTCATGAACTGGCAATCGCGCAAGATCGGCAAGCAGGCTGGAACGAAGTACGCCGAAGACTACTACTTCCTGGACGAGTTTGACCATCTGCCGGGCCTGAAAGACTATCTGAATCGGAACATCCAAAAGCAATGAAGCTGGTTGCCGCACTCTTCCTGCACGTCTGCGCAATGGCGCAGCAGCCCACCGTATTGGTGATCACGGCGGACTCGGCCGATTACATCCAGGCCGCGGGTGGAACGCTGGCGGCGATGGCAGCCAAAGGTTCCGCTATCCACGTCGTTCGTGTCTCTAACGAAGAGAAGGACGCATGGGACCTGTCTCCCGAAGAGGCAGCGCTGCGAACGAAGACGGAGAGCGAGGCGGCGGCGCGCGTGTTAGGCGTTAAGGAGGTGATCTCGCTGGGCTACCGGGCGGGAGAACTGGCGGACATTCCCTTCACCACCCTCCGCGACAAGCTGATCTTCTACATCCGCCACTACAAGCCTGGCATTCTGTTCCTGCCGAACCCTTACATCGAGTACGAGCGCGCCTTTGATCGTCACCATACCGGGCGCGCCGCCGAGGATGCCTGGAACGCTGCTGCTCTGGAGAATCATCTTCCGCCGTTTACGGCCAGCGGACTGAAGCCGCACCTGGTCCCGGAAGTGTTCTACTTCGGGCAGCCCGTAGACCCGCGCCGGCGCGATGCGGAAAGCACGGAAACCTTCGTACCGCAGGTGAAGCAATTCGATATCGCCGCAACGTTAGCTACCAAGGAGAAGGCGGCGCAGGCGTTGAAGACCACGAATGACGCCGTGGCGCGAAGGCTGAAAGCGCGGCTGGACACCACGAATCGACGCCTGCCGGCACTGCAAGCCATCAACGAGGCCAGCATCAACGCCCTGGTGCATGAGAATATCCTGGGTTTGGCTCGCATCGCCGCCCAGGGCACCAGTTTCCAAGCCGCGGAAGAGTTCCGCTATGCGGGGCTTGCCTATCGCATCCCCGCTAAGTATCGGAGGCCCTAACCCATGCTGCTTCCGCTGCTGCTGACCGCTCTCGCCACGGCACATGGCGAAACGCACCGCGTGGTCAATGAAGTCAACTATCACACGTTCTCCAAGGAGCATCCCATCCAGGCGCGGCTGAAGCCCGGGGACCGTGTGATTACCAAGACTGTGGACTCGGCCGGCTTTGACTACGCCGGCGTTCGCCACACCAAGACTCACGGCAATCCGCTGACTGGCCCTTTCTTCATCGAGGGCGCCGAACCCGGTGACGCGCTCATCATCCATCTGGAGAAAGTGCGTCTCAATCGAGATACGGGTTATACGGCCTTCCGCGTGGGCGCCGTTCCTCCGGAGGCGCGCGACAAATACGCACCTCCGGCCTACCAGGAAGGCGCCGTGCTGCCCGGCCGCACCGACCTTATTCCCTTCGTTCTTGATCGCAAGGCAGGCACCGCCAGGCCTAAAGAGAAGCTGAGCGGCAAAGTGAGTCTCAGCTTTCCCGTATCGCCGATGTTGGGCTGCATCGGGGTGGCCCCAGACCTCGACAAACCGCCCACCTCCGGGCCCGCGGGCACCTATGGCGGCAACCTGGACTACAAGGAAGTGCGCGAAGGCGCCACCGTGATGCTGCCGGTCAGCCTCCCAGGCGCCTATCTCTTCATCGGCGATGGCCACGCGCTCGAAGGAGACGGCGAGGCAGTGGGTTCCGGCATCGAGACGTCGTTGGATGTCGAATTCCGCGTCGAATTGAAGAAGCGCGCCAACCTTACCACGCCGCGATTGGAGAACGCCGAATATCTCATCAGCGTCGGCGGACGCACGGCGCAGTCAAACTCGCTCAACGACGCACTCGCCACGGCGAACGCGGACATGCTGCGCTGGCTCATCGAGGAGCGCGGTATCGAACCGGTTGCGGCACACCTGCTGATCGGCCATCAGGCCAGGTACGACGTGGTCACCCTGGCTGGCGTAATGGCGGTGAAGATCCCGAAGAACGCCCTCCGCGAGTGACGCCAGCGGCGCCCGGAGCTATAATCGGTGCCAAATGATACGGAAAGCTGGCAGTTTTCTCATACTGTTAGCGCTGGCCGGAGGCGCAGCCCTTCTGCTTAGCAACCGCCTGCAATTCCTCACCGGCGGCGCATTGATCAACTTAGGCTACCGGCTCCAGGACCGCCTGGATGCTTACGATTTCAAGCACACCCATGCCACTCCGGAGGAGGTCTGGAATGAGTTCAGCGAACAGAACCGGCTGGCGTCGCTGGTGCGAACGACGTTCCCTCGTTCGGCGCGGCATCCGCTGGTGGCGTTAGTGACCTGCATGGACGCGCGCCTGGATACCAACGAGATTGCCGGCGACACGCGCCGCTACTATTACGTTCTGCGCATGGCCGGATCGGCGTTGGACGAGAAGGACGAGGACATGCTGGAATTGGCGGTGAACAATGGCGTGGAGGTGGTGGTGTTCACCACCCATACCGATTGCGCTGCCGAGAAGATGGCCAAGAACCCGGACCAGCGCAAGCAATATCCGAATCTGGCGAAGGCCGTGGACGAACGCCAGTCCCGCTTTCACGAGTTCCTGAAGCGGCCGGGGATTGAGAGCAGGGTCGCGGCTCACAAGTTGCTGGTGAAATGGGTGGACCTGGACACCAGCAACGAGCGCGCTATCGTACATCAGTAGCTAAAGCAGTTCGTCGAGAACGCCCGGGCCGATGCGTGGCCAAGCGATGGGTGACTCCGAAATCTGGTCACAGCCGGCATCGCGCGGATCGGTGCGCGGCTGGCCGTCGATATCCACGGATACCGCCACTTCCGTCGTGCCGGCTCCGATTACGGGGCTGTCCTTGGTAGGCCGCCAGATGCCTTCGTGCTCGGTCAAGCCGGGGTCCTTGTCGAAGAAGTTGGCGAGCAGCCGCAGTTCGCTACGTTCATCGGCGTAGCGGATGGCGGGGTTTGCCGCCGGTGTGATCACGTTGCTGGCGACGATGACGCCCATGGGAGGCAGCACCGCATCGGCCCGCGTGTGAATGCCGGCTGCGAAGGGCTCGGCGCAGTTCACAAACGTGTTGAACGCGACCACGCCGTACCGCACCTGGAAATAGCCGTTCAGGGGAGAGTCCGGCATTCCGTTCATGAGGCTGCACGCGGCGCGGGCATCGCGTCCGGTGAGGTTGGCGAAGTAGTTGTTGATGACTTCGTGGCGTTCGCCGATGATGCGCACGCCGCCGGTATTGGGTTTCCCATTTCCAAGGAACCAGTTCGCCTCGACACGGCAATCGTTGCCATGCCGAAGCGTGAGCGCGCCTTCGCATTCCTCGAACGTGTTGTTGTAGTAGTGATTGAAGCAGCTTTTGTTGGAGATGATCTCTACTTCGCCGTTGCAGCGGTGGAAGTAATTGGAGAAGACGCGGGTGCGGGACGCCAGCATCGAGGTGTTGCTGTCGCCAACGCGGATGGTTTCCCCGCCGTTCTGGCCCAGGGGCGGCCGGTAACCGAAGTAGTTGTGATCAATTTGGTGTTCGTTGGGCGGAGCGCCGTCGCGCAGCCACACAACCAGCGTAGTGCCGAGATTCTTCTTGCCTTCCAGGTAGCAATGGTCGAAGCGATTGGCGGCGCCATAGAGCGAGACCCACTTCGTGTTAGCCGCTGTGTCGGCTGGGGCGGCGTTGACAATGGAGCAATGGGAAACACGGCAGTGTTCGGCCAGGCGTGCGGTACTGCTGCGGAAGGCGATGATCTCGCCCGTGTCTTCAGAACCCTCAAAGCGCAAGCCGGAGACGTTGATATGCCGCCCGCCCAAACGCAGGCGGCTGCGCCCCTGGAGCAGGACTTTGCCCTGGCTGGCCGCGCGCACCTGGATGGGGGCGTCCGGCGTGCCTTCGGCGTCGATGACCAGGTCAAGGTCACGCCACGGGCCGTCGGCCAACTCGATGACCGACCCGGGCTTCGCCCCGGATAGAGCGCGGCGCAGAGCGGCCGCATCGGAGACGGTGGTGATGGCTTCCGGGGCATCCGCCTGCGCGTGGGCCCGTACGCCGGCGCTGGCGAACAGCCCGGCCAGGAAACGGCGGCGTCGCATGCCTATCTATCGGCTAATGGCGGCTGGTGGCGTAGTGCTGGCGGAGCAAATCCTTGCCGTAGTCGTTGCCATTGGGCGTGCGAATCACGGAATGGATGTGGTCCTTGAAGGGAACGTTCGGGTCTTTCATCAGGTGGCGCATGCCGACTGGGCGCTGGTGGTCGAACTCAATCAGCAGGACGGGGCTGTGAATGCGGTAGTAGTAAACGCTGTCGTCGGCGGTGCCGCCAATCCAGGCGAAGTACGTGCGATCGAGGTGCTTCTCCACCTCCTGCATCTTGATCCTGGCGTGGCCGTCGTCCATGTGCCGGACATACTCGTTGATGAGTTGCGAAAGCTGCTTCTTCTGGGCCGGCGTGAAGGAGGAGACCGGGGCGCCCGCATAGTCGAGCACGATGTTGTCCTTAAAAGCTTCGGTTAGGTTGTTGTTGCCGGTTTTCGAAACCTGCAGGACTGCCTTCTGCCGCTGGCTGTCGTCAAGCGCGCGGATCATCCGCAGGCCCATGCTCTGCTCGTCCTGCAGGATGGCGACGCCGGCGAACTTGCCGGAACGGGCGATAACGGGCTCGGAGCCAAGGAAGGTGGGGGACATCACCACCTGATCGCCCAGCACGAAGTAGTTGACGATGAGGTGGTGGCCGTCGATCTGCCAGCCCCAAGGCCTTTTGTCGGACGGTTCGCCCATGATGGTGAGGTAGTAGCGCCACTCGCCGTACTGTTCGAAGTCGTTGTTATTAAGTTCGCCCAGGGTGTGGTTAAGTTGCATGGACTTGCGGGCGACATCAAAGCCTTTGGCGCTCAGCGACGCCTTCATGAGCGCGAAGGCTTTCTGTTTCTGCGCGTCGGACATGTCGATGAACCCGATCCCCTGACGCTGGTAGAAATGCTGGTTCATCCACTTGCGCCACTCGGGGTCGTCGATGGGGAATTGGGTTTGCCCGCGCTGCTCCGGCGAGAGGGAGGCCAGGAAGGCGGTAGCGGCGTCGCGCATGGGTTTCGTGCTGACCTTGGTGGCGCGGATAGGGAAAAGGCCGGCTTCGGCGATGCCATTGGCCGTGACGCCCTTAAAGGCTTCGGCCAAGCCCTTGGCTTCCGCCTCGCGCGACATGCGGGCGAAGCGCTGACGGCGTTCCGCGTCCGATTCGGCATAGCCATAAAGGGGCGCCGCGGCGGGCAGCGCGAAACGTAGCGTCCAGAGTTTCAGCCGCATTTGGACTGCAATGTTACCAGAATTTTGGAGAAGGGGGTTAGGCCACGCGACGGCGGGCGAGGGCAAAAATGCCAAGGGCGATGGCAGCAGCGAAGTAAATCTCCGAGTCAGGCGCGGCGGCCGCGGACTGGAGCGTTTCCTGGAGATTGCGATGGAGGGCAAAGGCTGAGGGCAGCCCAGCCGATTGCAGCACGAGTATCGGGAGTATCCAACGCATCCTGCGGCTTCCCCTTTCCGCTAATAGAGCCGTTAAGCCAGCGTTTTGTTCCGATAGTTCGAACGGAGAACCCAGAAAATAGAAAAAGGTTCCAAGTGACCTGCTTCCCAGTGCGCTCAACCGCCGTGCATGCTCGGCTTGAGTCGGCAGCCACCTTAGCATCAGCCTCCGGCATTGCGCCCTCGGCCTCCGCTGCGTGACTGAAACCTTCCGTCACCATTGGCCTTTCGCTCGCTCACATGGAGTTTCGGTCTCCCGATCCCCCCCGGTGAGGTCATTGCTCCCGGCCTATCTGTGTGACCTGAACCCGCGCTTCCCGCCGCGCCGCCGTCCACCTCTTGCGAAGTTTCCCGCCACGCATTGTTCCACGCCGGTCTCCGACTCTCCCTGTACCGTCGCTCCCCTTCGGGATATCACTCCCTCCGGATCCGGCCCGCCGGGCCACCCTTTCGAGCTACCCTGCGGCGCGCTCCCCTTGCGGTTCGCGTCGCGCACCGTACAGACACTGTCGAAGCGGCTTGCCTTCGGGAACCGTTTCAGCCCCTCACTCCCCGCCAAGCCTGTGTTCAAGGCGGATCATCGTTCCAGACTTTCCCGATCCCTTTGGCTCACTGTTCCGTGTGCCTCTTGGAACCTTCTTCACTATGCGCCTGTTTCGTTTAGGTGTCAAAAGAAAAACGCACGGGAAAGGGTGTTTTGCACAACCTTTATATGGCCTGCTATCAACAAGTTACGAAACGCAGCTTGTGAGAAACGTGTGGATAAAACACGGCGCGGGGGAAATGTTTCTTGCGCGCACCCCGCCGCTACAGCTTCAGTTCCCACCCCGCCCGAAATACCGGCTTGACATACTTGTTCGCTTCCGCACTGTTGGTGAATCGTACGTTCCTGGCATCCCACATCAATTTGCCCGGCGCGCGGTAGGCAATCCCGATCATTGCCAGCCACTCGGCATACGGCCCAGCGATGGCGAAGTCGGAGCAAGCCGGATCTCCTCCCTTGCAGGCCCGGAGGAAGTCCGCCATATGTCCCGGCGAGCGGGTAAGCAATTGTGGCGGCAGGCGGTATTCCTGCCAGCGGGCGGACGGCAGCAGCCAGACGCCTTCGCCACGATCACAGGTGGCAATCATCCCCTTGGTGCCTACCATCACCGAGCCGTTGCCGGAAAGGACGCCAGGAGCGGGCGTGCCGCGGCCACTGCCGAAGACGCGGACGCCGGGTCCGCCGGCGCCCCAGGGTTGTCCATTTGGTTGCACCGGGCGCGGCGCCGCAGGCTGTGCCGGACGACTGCCACCACCGCGCGGGCGGCCCATCGGGCGCCCCTTGTCGCTAAGGTTGTCGGGCGGAGGCAGGATGCGCTCATTCTCCATGCCAGGCACCACCCAAGCTTCGGGCTCGCCAGCCTTGGCGGAGTCGTGGAAGAAAACCTTGACCGGGGGCATGCCGCCACGGGCAGGGAAGTCGAGGCGAACGACGCCGCGATCAGGGAAGGTGTACTTGCTGGCGTTCACCTGCGAAACGCACTCGATGCTCTCGGGGGCGCCCAACTGCAGGGCATGATGAACAGGGCCGGCCGTGTGGGTGGCCCAATTGCCCACCTGCCCGGTGCCGAAATCGTAGAAGCCCCGCCAGTTATAAGGTACGTAATAGGAACTGAACGGCCGCATGCCGGCACTCCCGAGCCAGAGGTTCCAGTCGAGGGTGCCGGGCGCGGACTCTTCGGGCGGGAGCGATTGCAGACCCGTGGGATGCGTGCCCGGCGTCGTGGAAATGTGCGCTTCCGTGACCTCGCCAATCTCGCCAGACCACACGATCTCGGCGGCTACCCGATGGCTTTCGTGGGAGAAGCCCTGGTTCCCCATCTGCGTGGCGACCTTATACTTGGCGGCGGCTTCGCGCAGCAGGCGGGCTTCCCAAGGAGTGCGGGTGAGGGGTTTTTCCAAATAGACGTGGATGCCGCGCTGCATGCAGGCGAGGGCGATGGTGGCATGCATGAAGTCGGGGACGGCGATCGTGCAGGCCTCGATATTCTTGCCTTCCTTGTCGAGCATGACGCGGAAGTCTTTATATTGGTTCAGCTTGTTGCGCGCCTTCAGTTCGGAGGCGGCTCGAGCGGTGTCGACATCGCAGAGCGCGACGATGTTCTCGGTGGCGGCGGCTTCCTTGAGGATGACCTCGCCGCGCCCGCCGCAGCCGATGGCCGCGACGTTCAACTTGTTATAGAAGGGCTTGTAGCCAAGGGCTTTCAAAGAAGCCACGCTGCCGAATCCGGCTGCCGGGACGGCGCCGCCGAGAAGAGCGCCAAAGAAGAAGTACCGCCTGCTCACGCCTGGGTGTGCCATCCCCTCACTCTAACGCAGCGCGTTGTGGGCGCGGCGTTTAGAAGCAGCCACCGTAACGCGGTTCAGGCGTGACAATGCGGCCGTGCCGGCGTAGCGTTACTCTGTAACCAGAGGCCGTTTCATGACCGTCACGCTCATTCTTCCCCCCGATGTCGAACAGGCGTATCTCGCTGAGGCGCAGGCCAAAGGTGTGCCGCTAGATACGTTGATCCGCGATCTTGTGGTCACCCATACTCCCGCCAAGAGTGCTATTTCCAAGCGGCCCGGAGGAAGAAAAAGCCTTGTCCAACTCTTCGCGGAATCGCCCCTCAAGGGTCTCGATCTAAAATTTGAGCGCGACCCGGATACGGGTCGTCCAGTAGAGTTGTGACGGCGTTCCTACTGGACACCGATGTTCCTTCGGAGCTGACCCGTGTAGGTCTCCTATGGGAACGCCGGCTTGGATTCCGCCGCAAGAATCGGATGTTTCCATCCGCGGGGAAAACCTTACTGTTGGTTCATGCATCGCACGATTGAACCAACGATTCTTTACTTCGGCACGCCAGTGGCGCTGTTGAGCACGATCAATCCGGACGGCAGCCCGAACCTGGCGCCGATGTCGTCGGCGTGGTGGCTGGGCTGGACTTGCATGCTGGGCCTGGGCCAAATGGGACAGACGTCCGACAACCTAATCCGCACGCGGGAATGCGTCATCAACTTGCCTTCGGCCAGTCTGGTGAGCCATGTCGACCGGCTGGCGTTGACCACCGGCAAAGACCCGGTGCCGGACAAGAAGCGGCAATGGGGCTATCGTTATGAAGGCGATAAGTTCGGAGCGGCGGGCCTCACCGCGGTGGCATCGGAAAGCGTCGCGCCGCCCCGCGTCGAGGAATGCCCCGTACAGATGGAAGGCATCGTCCACGAGTGGCGTCCGTTCGGCAACAACGTGAATGCCTATGCCTTCGAAGTGCACATCGTCAAACTGCACGTTCATGAGGATCTGCTGGTGGGCTCCGGCAGCCGCCCACACATCGATCCGGAGCGCTGGCAGCCGCTGATTATGAGCTTCTGCCGCTTCTTCAACCTGGGCGGCGAGGTGCATCCTTCCCGCTTGGCGGATTCCAAGTTCATGACCATGATGACCGGCGGGAGGGCAGCGTAATGCAGGTAGCGGAGAATAGAACCATGGCGCCGCTGGATGCCGATATTTGCTGGCGGGCCGTGTTGGGCCGCGATGCCAGCCAGGACGGGGCGTTCCTCTACGGCGTGTTGACCACCGGCGTTTACTGCCGTCCAAGTTGCGCGGCTCGCACGCCGAAGCGGCAGAACGTGCGATTCTATCGCACGCCGGCCGAGGCCGAGCGCGATGGCCTGCGCGCCTGCCTGCGCTGTAAGCCCCTCGATACCGGGGGCATGCGGGACCGGATGCTGGCGTTGTGCCGCTATATCGAAGAGAACGCCGGCGAATCGCTGACCCTGGAGCATCTGGGTAGCGAGGCGGGCATGAGCCCGGCACACCTGCAGCGGACCTTCAAAGCCGTTGTCGGAGTCAGTCCCAAGCAGTACCTGGACAACTGCCGTCTGCAAAGTTTCAAGGCGTCGCTGCGGAAGGGCGAGGGCGATGTCACGGGGGCGATCTTCGATGCCGGGTTCGGCTCGCTGAGCCGCCTGTACGAGAAGGTGGACACGCACCTGGGGATGACGCCGATGGAGTACCGGGCGGGCGGTCGCGGATTGGAGATCACCTATGCCGCGGCCCGAACGGCCCTGGGCTGGTTGGTCCTGGGTGCCACCGATCGCGGCTTATGCTTCCTGCAGTTCGGCGAGAACGAACGCGAGTTGGTAGAGACGCTGCGGAAGGAGTATCCGGCCGCAACCTTGCGGGCGATGCCGGATCCGCAGCCGGAGCGCTTTGTTAATTGGATGACGGCACTCAACCGGCATCTGGAAGGGCAGGCGCCCGATCTGCACTTGCCGGTACACGTGCGCGGCACGGCGTTTCAGATGAAGGTGTGGCGGTACCTGCAGTCGATTCCACCAGGCTCCGTGGAGAGCTACCAGGAGGTGGCGAAAGCGATCGGGCAGCCGACGGCGGCGCGGGCGGTAGCGCGGGCGTGCGCCTCGAACGTGGTGGCCTTGGCCATCCCTTGCCACCGGGTGATTCGCGGAACAGGGGCGCTGGGCGGCTATCGCTGGGGACTGGAGCGGAAGCGCGTTTTGCTGGATCGGGAGCGCACTCAGGCGGCGGCATCTGCGATAACCTAGAGGATCAACTCAAGCAGAGGAGACCCTTCGATTGCGAGTCGGAATCATCGGATGCGGGGCGATCGCCCAGATGCACGTAAAGGCCTACCGGAACATTGGCTTTGAAGTAACCGTGGTCAATGATAACCGCGCGGACCGCGGCCAGCAGTTCGCCGAAGCCTGCGGAGCCGAGTTCGTGCCCGCCTTTCAGGAGGTGTGCCGCCACCCCCGCGTCGACTTCATCGATGTCTGCACGTTCCCGGACTTCCGGTTCCAACCCTTGAAGATCGCCGCCGATGCAGGCAAGCATGTGCAGGTGCAAAAGCCGATTGCCACGGACCTGCAGACCGCGATGGGCATGGTGCGATACTGCCGCCGCGCCGGCGTGATGCTGAACGTAGTGAGCCAGCATCGCTTTGACGACTCGATTCAGTTCCTCGCGAAGGCGATTCCGGCTGGACGTCTGGGCACCATTCTGCAGGCCGACGCCTATGTAAAGTGGTATCGCTCGTCGGAGTATTATTCGCGGCCCATCAAGGGTAGTTGGGCCACCGAAGGCGGCGGCGCTCTGATCAACCAGGGCATCCACCAGGTGGACATGCTGCTGTACCTGATTGGGCGGGTGAAGGAAGTATCGGGCGTGTGGCAGTTGGGCGCCCTGCATTCCATCGAAAGCGAAGACGTTGTGAACGCGATTCTGCGCTTTGCCAACGGGGCCACGGGCGTGATTCAGGCATCCACGGCCTTCTGGCCAGGGTATCCGGAACGCATCGAGATACACGGCACCAAGGGCACGGCAATCGTTACGGGTGACAAACTCACGGCCTGGGATGTGGAGAACGACTCGGGTCCGGAGGCGCCGCTCGCCAAGCAGACCATGTCCGGCGCGTCCGACCCGATGGCCATCCCACTGACGCCTTTCGAGCGGCAGTTCACCGATTTCGCCGAGGCAATTAAGAACAACCGCAAGCCGCTGACCGCGGGCGAGGACGGCTACCGGGCGCTCGAACTGGTGGTGTCCATCTATAAGTCTTGCCGCGAGAACCGCAAGGTTGTCCTGGAAGACGAGGTCGTTTAGTTGGTTATGGCCTGGTCGATTCGCGTACCTGCGTCGAGTGCGAATCTCGGTCCGGGTTTTGACAGCTTAGGTCTGGCGATCGATGTCCCTCTCCTGTGCCGGTTCCGGGTGGCGGAGCGGCTGCGCATCCGGGTGACCGGGCGCGATGCGGCGCTCATTCCGGAGACGGAGGAGAACCTGATCTGGCAGACGGCGCTGCGCGTGGCTCGCGAGTACAAGCAGGAGACGTTGCCGCCAATCGAATTGGAAGTGGAGAATCACATCCCGCTGGGCAAGGGGTTGGGCTCCTCGGCGGCGGCGCTGACCGCGGGCGTCGTGATTGCCGACAAACTGCTCGGTCTGGGCTGGAAGGCGCCACGCATTCTGGATGAGGCGGCGCAGATCGAAGGCCATCCGGATAACGTGGCGGCGGCCGTAATGGGCGGGATCGTAGCCAGCGCGATTGACGCCCACGGGCAGACGCGCGCCGTGCGGTTGGAGATGCCGGAGCATTTCGGCGTGGCGGTGGTGGTGCCGGATTTCGACCTGCCGACCAGTAAGGCCCGAGCGGCTCTGCCGGACGGCTATTCGAAGCGGGACACGGTGTTCAATGTGCAGCGGGCAGCGTTGCTGGTAGCAGCGCTGGCTACCGGGAATAGCGCTGCGTTTCCGCTGGCCTTTGAAGATGCGCTACATCAGCCGTACCGGGCGCGCCTGGTGGCGGGCTTGGAAGAGATTCTAAAGCTGAAGGCGCCGGGCCTGCTGGGATGCACGTTATCCGGGGCAGGGCCTTCTATCCTGGTGTTCTTCGAACGCGGTCACGAAAGCGTCTGCGACCTGGTCTGCCAGATCTTCCGCATGCGCGGGCATGAGAGCGAAGTGATGGATGCGGGCGTGGACCGGGCGGGGCTGGTGATCCACGCGATGGAATCATGGCAGGCGCTGGAACCGCAATCCGCGGACGCGTCCGGTATTTAGCTTCATTCCCACTACCTTCCCCCCTTCGCGCAGGAACTCCACATTCAGATTCGCCAAGGCGAAGTACTCGCCGGCGATGTGGGCCAGGGCTCCCATCGCCAGCCCATTCTGTTCGAACTGCAATTGGCCTTCCTCGAAGCGAATGCGGCATTGGGCATCAACTTCCGTGGAAATGAAGGTGCCTTCGTAGTCTTTGGGGCTGGCCGGCGGAGTAGGATCGAGCTTGATGCGTTGGTAGCGCGCGGGCTTATGCGATTCGGCTTCGACGCGCTGGAACGACGGCAGGTCGCGGTCGCCATCGGACTTGAACTGGAGTTCGAAGTCGAGCGGGGAGCCGGGGGCGGAGCGAAACCGGGTGGGTGTGGCGGCCTGCAGGGCGAATTGGAAACCAGTGTAGTTGGCCACCAGTTGATCGCCTTGCATTTGGAGTTGGAGGATATCGCCGGAGTCCGTGTCGCGGAATTGGCCGGTCTTGCGCTGCAGTTGCGCGATGTGAAGCTTGACGATGGGTGGGTCGGGCAGGTTGAGATAGAGACTGGCGATCTGGCGAGTCATGCGGCCAGCGTCGATATCACTGGTGTTGCAGAGGCAAGCCACGCCAAGACGCTTGGAAGGGATCCAGAGGATATCGGAGCGGTAGCCGCGCAGTCCGCCTGGGTGCTGGATGATATCGATGCCCTTAAACTGGCGCAGCATGAAGCCACGGCCGTATTCGGCCAGCCCGCCCGAGTTCAGCCTGGCGGGTGTCATCATGGCTTTGATAGAAGCGGCGTAGGCGGGCGGAGGGCTGTCGAGCAGCTTGAGCCAGGTGAGGACATCCTGGAGGGAACTGAAGACGCCGCCGTCACCGGCAAGATCGAGCGTGGCGTTGTTCAGCCGGTAGGCGCCTTGCGAGCCAGTCGGGGAATGACCTTGGGCGCGGTTGGGCAGGATAGCAAAACGGTCGGTGTAATAGAGGGTGTCCGCAAGTCCAAGAGGAGCGAAAATCAGCTCGCGGGCGAGGTCGGGAAATTGGCGCTGGGCGAGCGGCCGGGTGAGTTGGGCGAGTAGGAAATAGCCGGAATTGCTGTAGAGAAACTCACTCCCTGGGGCGAAGTTCAGGGCACTCTGGCGTTCCAAGAGGCGAAAGACTTGCGTTTCATTCAGTGGAGTGTCGTCGCCGGCGCCGTTGATGGTCCACAGGCCAATGTAATCGCGGATTCCGCTGGTGTGTTCCAACAGATGGCGCACCTTCACCGCTTCGGTATACGCGGGAAGTTGCCGGAAGTGACGGCGGATGGAGTCGTCGAGCGAGAGCCGTCCCTGTTCGGCAAGCTGCAGCACAGTGAGTGCCGTGAATTCCTTGGAAGTGGAGCCGAGATAGAAGCGCGAACGCGCCGTTATGGGAAGCTGGTATTCGAGACTGGCCATCCCATAGCCCTTTTCCACCAAGACTTTACCGTCCTGAAGGACGCCCACCGCACAGCCCGGCGAGCGGGTCGAGTTCAACTTTTCAAACAGAGCGTCGGGGGAAGGTGCGGCGGCCGCGAACAGCGCTGCGGCTAGGGCGGGCAGGAAAAGCATGAAGAGCCAGTATAGCGTCCAGGAAACAGGACTTGACGTTCACTTTTTCTTCGCCAATAATGGGGCCATGGCCCTTACACGCCGACAGAAAGAAGTATTGGACTTCATAGCCGGATTTGTGGACAAAAACGGCTACTGCCCCAGCTACGAAGAGATTGCGACGGGCTTGGAGTTGGCGTCCCTGGCGACCGTGCATAAGCACATCCAGACGCTGGAGACGAAGCAGTACTTGAAGCGCGGCTTCAACCAAAGCCGCTCGCTGGAGCTATCCGCGAGCTATCTAAAGGAGTGGCGGCGCGAGAGTAGCGCGAGTTTGGGAGTGCCGCCGCTGGAAGTGGAGGTTCAGGGCCGGATTGCCGCCGGAGCGCCGGTGGAGTCGTACTCGACCAATGAGACGCTGAATTTCTCGGATCTGGTGAATGACCGTGATCTCTACGCACTGCAAGTGCGCGGGCAGTCGATGATCGAAGATCACATCTGCGATGGCGATTACGTACTGATCGAGCGCACCGCGAACGTGCGGAACGGGGACATCGTGGTGGCGTTGGTGAAGGGGTCGGACACGACGCTCAAACGCTTCTACCGGGAGGGCGACGGCAACGTCCGTCTGCAACCCGCCAATGCGGCGATGGAGCCCATCTTCGTTTCCAGCCAGGATGTAGAGGTGCAGGGGAAGTTGCTGGCGGTACTGCGGAAGTACCGGTAGGGGCTGGCGTTAGTAGCCCCACCGCCACAGGTTGGCCCCGACCGTGAAGCCGGCGCCAACGGCTGCAAATAGGACGAGGTCGCCTTTCTGCACTTTTCCTTCCTCAATGGCGTCCTGCGTGGCCAGCGGGATGGTGGCGGCGGTGGTATTGCCGTATTTGTGAATGCTGATCTGGACGCGGTCGCAGGGCATGCCCAGGCGCTCGGCGGCGGCGGTGATGATGCGGCGATTGGCCTGGTGGGGAATCATCATCTTCACGTCATTGACGGTTAGGTCGTGCTTGGCCAGCAAATCGCGGCAGATCTCGTACATTTTCCGCACGGCGTACTTGAAAACCTGCCCGCCATCCTGATGCACGTAATGCTGGTCCGCGTCGATGGTGGCGTGAGAAGCAGGCAGGCGGCTGCCGCCGGCGGGCATCTTCAGGAAGTCTCCGCCGGAGCCGTCAATCTCGTTTAAGAAGCCGACGAAACCGGTGTCGTCGCCCTCCTCGGCCGGTTCCACCAGCATGGCGCCGGCACCGTCGCCGAATAGCACGCAGGTGGCCCGGTCCTTGTAGTTAATGATGCGGGACATGGTGTCGGCGCCGATGACGAGCACACGCTTGTGCGCTCCGGAACTGACCATGTGAGCCGCCGTGGTCAGGCCATAAACGAATCCGGAGCAGGCGGCGACCAGATCGAATCCCCACGCGCCCTTGGCTCCAATGCGATCCTGAACCAGACACGCGGTGGAAGGGAACAGCATGTCCGGCGTCACCGTGCAGAGCAGGATCGCTTCGATGCTGGAACCGTCTATGCCGCGGTGGGCCAAGGTGCGTTTGGCGGCCTCGATGGCGAGGTCGGAAGTGGCCATGCCGGGCGGAGCGATGTGCCGCTGCTGGATGCCGGTGCGTTCCAGAATCCAGTCGTTCGAAGTCTCTACTATCTTCTCCAGATCGAAGTTGGTCATTATCTGTTCGGGCGTGTAGCAACCCAAGGCTGTGATCTTGGCTCTAGGCAACGTGTTCTCCTACAGAGGCGGGGGGCTGGTTGTCAGCATCCGCCGTCTGCTCATTCTCTCTATGGTACATTCGGAGGCGGTGCCGGGGGAGTGGAATGCTACAGGAACTGCGGAAGCGGCATTCGCACGGGCCTTTGCCGAATGCCGGCCGCGTGAGGCGCTCACGCGAGTGGTAGTCGAGTTCTGCGATTTTGCGACGGCAACGAGTCACGTTTCGCTACGCGACGGGGTGTTGCGGGTGCGGCTCTGCGACGTTTTGCGGGATGCCCCGGAGGATGTCTGGCATGCGTTAGGGCATATCCTGGTAAGCAAGCTGTTTCGCCGCCCGGTGCCACGCCGGTTCGCCGGCCGTTACCGGCGCTACCTGCAACGGCAAGATGTCCAGAAGATGCTGGAGAAGGTACGGCGGGAGCGGGGACGGAAGCGGGTGCTGGCCCCAGGCGGCGCGGTGTACGACCTGGTGGATCGCTTCGAAGCGCTGAACCGGCATTATTTCCACGGACTGATGGCACGGCCGGAATTAGGGTGGAGTGTGACGGGCGGACGGTGGGAGTTAGGGCACTACGACCGGAGCCACCATACGATCGTGTTGAACCGGATGCTGGACCATTCCGCGGTGCCGGAGTATGTCGTGGACTATGTGCTGTACCACGAGATGCTGCACCTGGTCTTTCCGGTGGAGCGGAAAGGCGGGCGGCGGTGCGTCCATCCGCCCGAGTTTCGAGACAGGGAGCGCGAGTTCTTACGCCATGAGGACGCCGAGGCGTGGATCAGGCGGGAATTTGGGAAGCTGGTGACGGCGCAACGGCGACAGGCTAGGCAGCCGGCGCGCTCGCAATAGCCGGCTGGAGGGTCGCAATCTGCTCGCGAAGGACCTCGACCGTCCGCACGATGTCGCCCGTGGCCAGCGGGCGGATGCCGAAGCCGAAGAACAGCAGACGCAGCCGCACCTGGAACATCCGGTAGGAGAAGACCACTCGCTGCTCAAGAAGGAGCCGGGCCAAGTCGGGCCGGTCCTGCCCGGAAGTGAGGCCGATGAGGCGTAAGGCGAGATGCAGCCTGTGGAACTCTGCCTCCACCTGGGAAAGATAGCCGCGGAAGACCTCGACGCGGCGGGCGCGAAGCCGCTGTCCTACCTCGGGAGTGTATCCAGGGAGACTGGCGAGGTAGGAGAAGTCATCGTCCCGCAGCAACCGCTCCATTGGACGGAGGTTCAGCGGGCGCCGCGATTCGGAACGGGATGCCGGGTACACCGGCGCGATCCGCAGAATGCGACCGAGCAGCCATGCGAAGAGTGCTGCCAGGCAAACCACCATGGCGGAGAGAAGCCAGACGGGGAACTGTGACGTCATACCTTGTCAGAAGCATACCGGATGATCGCGCCAATTGCAATGGAAATTAAGCCAGATTATTCCCGTATTTCCGCGACAAAGCAGGGCTATTCCCGCGCCGAGCGGGTCAGGGCCTGATTAACCTGCTCCAGTTGCCGGATCAGCTTCTCTTCATCGGCCCGGTTCCACTGATGGCCGACGACCCGCAGGACGGCTTCGCCGGCGGGGCGCAGCCGCAGCAGCCAAAGCAGCAGGCAAACCGATCCAACGATACTGACAACCGTGGTATACGGCTGGGAAGTGTAGCTGGAACTGAGGTTGCGCACCAGAACCACGGAGGCCTTCGCCAGGAAATAGACCCCGAACAATATGGTGTGGGTGATTACGTTCCGGGGCAGGCTGACCGGATACCAAGCGAGGAACAGGCTCATGAGCAGAATCAGCGCCGCCATGCCGGAAAGCACGCCGCGGTCGGCGATGAACAGGTAGTCGAGTATTAGGTTCCGGCTCTTGCTGGCGACGTCGGGCCGGAGCGACATCGCGGCTACGAGGAGAGAAATCCCCATCGCGGCGAGGGTGACCCAGCGGGAAAGCGATTGGATGCCCGGATAGCGCTCGAAAAGTAGGCTGTATATCTCCAGTGTAATCAGGACGTATAGGACTAGGTTTATCGATTCCGTAGTGATAAAAAAGACAGAGTAGGACTTACGGCTCAGCGGGACGAAGGTGACAACGGCGAGCCGGAACAGGGCAAATACGAGGAAGCAAAAGAAGAACCGGTAGCGGGTCCAAAGGCGCCCTTGCAGCAGACGCACCACCACCCCCGCCGTGAGCAGGGCGGATATCAGGACAAGCAGCGAATTAAAGCGGAAGATGGATTCACTCATGGCACCGGTTGCAGGTGCAAATGTCGAGTGTATCATCGCGAGCGGCGCATGCAGCCGCCCGCGATCAGGAGATCGGCGCCCGAGGGGTGTTGGCCCTTGGCTGAAGGATAAGGAGCCGGGAAGCGAGCCTGATCACGGCGGGGGCTCGCGTACCAGCCGGCCCTAGCGGGCGGGAGGGTTGGGGGGAGTGCTGTCGCAGTTTTCCGGCGAGCAGTCGGGGAACGGGATGTCGATGGCATTGCTGGGGGTGGCCAAGGTGGCCAGCGTAAGGGCGGCGAGTAACAGAAGGCGAGTGATCATTTGAAATCTCCTTGTTTTCGTTCGTCTCGGTGCGGGACACTTCGAGAATACCCGTGAGTTGCCCCGAACGAATTGAAACGACAGAGGTTTTCGTATTTCAGAACAAGGGTGGCGCGGCAAGCGCGGGTAAGGTGTTTCGCGCACGGTAGTTGCACCGTTGTTGTACAATCAGACGCGAGGATGGGTTTGACCATCGCGGAGGATCCGTGCCCGCATCTGATGCCGCCGCCGACCTTTGGCAGCGCACCTTATCCCAGATCCCTTCCACTTTCGGAAGGCTCGTGTACCTGGCTTCGCTTCGCGATACCAACAGTGGCGAGTACCGTCACCACGGCTTCGCGGCCGTTTTTGGATGGGAGCAGGCTGGGCGCGCCATGGCCAACAGCCACGAAGGGCTCTTTGCCGAGTGGCTTGGCTACGGTTTGGAACAGCAGAAAGTGGACCTGGAGCTATATGTTTCAGGCCTGGAGCCCGAGCGCCGGCGCGTGGTCGAAACATGGAGTCAAATCGAGCCGTACCGCGCGGTTGTGCCTGGCAACGCAAGCGCGCTGGAGCGGGAACTGTTCCTCGCCGATCTCGACGCGCTGCTCAGCTTGATGCGGAACGAGCTCGGCGTTTCTTCGCCGGATCGAGACGCATCGCGACGCCGGTAATTTGGCCGATCACTTCAATCTCCTGTGGATGCTGGAAAAAAAGTGGGTTACAGCGCGAAGCGGGGTGGGGGTGCAGGACCATCTGGCCACCATCGGTGAGGTGGCACCAAGCGCAAGCCCAACCGCCCTTGTGCTCCAAAAAGTAGATCGGGCGTTCGAACTCGCTCGTCCAACCGGTATCGACGACCTTACGTTTGGTTTCGTCGATGAGGATTAGCGAGCCGGGCTGTAGAATCGGATACATAAAGTAATCGTCGGTACCGATAAAGCCGTACCGGTGCTCTTCCAGATCAAGACTTTCGAGCAGCATGAGGGGGAGGCGGCCCCAGCGTTGGATCATGCGCGAGAGATACGTGGTGCGGCGCAGGTCGACGCCGGGATCGAGGGTTAGCGGCAGAGTGACGTGCCCATGCCCATTGGCGTTGAACCCGATCGGATGGGTACGTTCGATCTCGATCTGCGCGGCGTCGGAGGGGAGAGTGGCGAAATCGACGCCATACCAGCGCATGACTTCGAGCGGATCCAGGCGGTAGATGGCGCACAGCGAGTAAAGCCGGTACAGCGAGGGCAGAACGCCTTTGTTTTCGATGTCGGCGAGGCGGCTGAGGCCGAGGATAAACTCGTCGTTGCGCTGCCGTTCGGCGATGCGCAGGGAAGCTTCTTCCACGTCGCGGTAGCGAAGATTTAGCCGTTCCCGGGTCCGCTTGAGTTTCTGTCCGGCTTCCTCCATGCTAAAAAGTTCTCGTGAAATGAAGTCAGCGTTGCGCGTCAGATGCCGATTGCGGGGCCGGGCCGGGACCCGTTCGGATTATAGACAATCGGCGCGGGTGGGGGCAACCGCTTGCGAGAAGGCTGTTCCGTTTTCGGAACAAAACCGCGAGTTGGAGGGAAATTTTGAGAATCATCGTGGGGATCTCCGGAGCGAGCGGCTCCATCTACGGGATTCGGCTGCTCGAAAAGCTGCGCGCGCGGGGTGGAGTGGAAACGCATCTGGTGTTGACACGCTCGGGGGAACGCACGGCGTACCTCGAGACGGGGCGCCTGGCGGCCGATCTCAAGGCCTTGGCCGACTACAGCTATCCTGTTGAAGATATTGGGGCAAAGCTGGCATCCGGCTCGTTTCTGACCGATGCCATGGTGGTGGCGCCGTGCTCCATCTCCAGCATGTCCTCCATCGCTTGCGGGATCGCCAGTAACCTGCTGGTACGCGCCGCCGACGTCACCTTAAAGGAGCGGCGAAAGCTGATTCTACTGGTACGGGAGACGCCGTTTCACCTGGGCCATCTACGCTCGATGACGGCTTTGGCGGAGATGGGTGCGATCATCGCGCCGCCGGTTCCGGCGTTTTATACCCGTCCCCAGACGGTGGACGATATCGTGAATTTCAGTGTGGACCGCGTGCTGGACCTGCTCGGGTTGCCGGGCGAGACGACCACGCGCTGGCAGGGAGGACGGGTATGAAGAGAAGGCGGGTACGGGCGGGGTTCCAAGGCGAGTTGGGGGCATTCAGCCAGGCGGCGGCGCGGCAGTTGCTGGGAGAGGATGTGAAGGCCGTCCCGTACGAGCGGTTCGACCTGGTCTTCCGGGCGCTGGTGAACGGCGGCGTCGATGCGGCGGTAATTCCTATTGAGAATACTTTGCACGGGTCGGTAATCGAAAACTACGACCATTTCCTCAATTTTGACGTGGTAATCGTAGGAGAAACAAAGCTACGGATTGTCCATAATCTGATTGCTCCCGAGGGTGTGAAATGGAGCGGAATCCGGCGCGTGTTTTCCCATCCGGTGGCCTTGAATCAGTGCCTGGATTTCTTTGCCGCGCATCCGCATCTGGAGAAAAACACGTTTTACGATACGGCCGGGAGCGTGAAGATGGTGGTGGAGCAGGGGCTGACCGACGCCGCCGCGATCGCCTCGTCCATGGCGGCCGGGATCTACGGGGCGCGCATCCTGAAGAAGGGTATCGAAGACGACCGCCAGAACTTCACCCGCTTCTTCCTGGCGCAGCGTCCGGGGGAAAAACCGCTGCTGGCACAGGCGGGCGAGAAGAAGACGTCGCTCGTGTTCACAACTCGGAACACGCCCGGCGCTTTGTTCCGTTCCCTGAGTGCCTTTGCCCTTAGAGACCTTAGCCTGGAAAAGATCGAAAGCCGGCCGCTGCGGGGAAAACCCTGGGAGTACCTATTCTATGTCGATGTTCTGGCGGATCTCGCGGATGAGAAGACAAAGCGGGCTCTTGGACATCTGGAGGAACTTGCGGATTTTCTGAAGGTGTTCGGCTGCTACCCGAAGGCCAAGCCTTAACAGCCGGGAAAACCTACACAGGCGGGTACAGCCGCTCCGGGGCGCTCATCCAGGCGAGGGTTTCGTCCCACGTTCGCAGGCCCGACGTACCGCCAATCGACTGCACATTCAGCGCGCCGGCGGCATTGGCGATACGTGCGGCCTGCTGCATCGGGAGCCCGCGTTGCAGGGCGGCGAGGAAAGCCCCGGCAAAGCAGTCGCCCGCCCCGGTGCTATCGATGGCGCTCACCGGGAAGGCGGGAGCATGGAACTCCTCCGGCCCTTCGAAGACAACGCAGCCGCGCGGACCCAGCTTAAGAACAATGCTAGAAGCCCCCGCGCTGCGAAGCTGCCGGCAAACCTGCGGCGGATCCACGGTACCCGTCAGCATGCGCGCCTCATCTTCATTAAGGAACAGCAGGTTCGTATGGGGAAGCGACGGGCCCAGCACCTGCATCCACTCGCCGAGCGCATCCCAGGCCGTATCGAGAGAGGTCTTCAGGCCGAGCGCCTGCGCTTCGGCCAGCAGGTGCGGCGACCGCGGACGGATGTGCGTCATGGAGAAGGGGTTGCCCAGGTGGAACCGGGTGGTGCCGGGGGCGGGTGTTAGCGGCACGGCATCCTTCCACATCAGGCGGCTGACGCCGGGCTGGTGCAGGAAGGCCCGTGTGCCGCCGGAGCGCACCAGGGCAACCGTGCAGGCCGTACTGCTGGGCAGGAGCCGCAACAGGCTTGTATCCACACCACAGGCTTGCAGGCGCTCAATGGCCGCGCGGCCAAAGGCGTCGTCGCCGACGGCGCCAATCAACTGCACGGGCACTCCCAGTTTTCCCAACGCCGAAGAGGTATTGGCGCCATTGCCGCCCAGGCTCTGCGTGATGGATTCCACCCAGCGCGTGCCGCCCCACTGGATCTCGTCGACTGGATGCGTCAGCAGATCGATAGCAATGTTGCCGACGCACAACACGCCGGGAGTCATTTGCCGGGCGAGCCTCCCAGCAGCGATTCGACGAAGGCCGGATCGAGCGGCCAAGCGCCGCGCAGGCGGCTCCCTTCGTTGCGGAACTCTCCTTTGGTGAGCATGCCGCTCAAACTGGCGGGATCGGCGCCCTGGGTTTCGCGGCTGATCACGCGGGTCAGCATCGTGGTAGCCGCCTGCAACTCGCGTACGGCCTGGACGGCCTGCTCCGTCGATTGGCAGGTAGCCTCCAGTCGGGCCCGTAATTGCTCCTGCTCACGGCCCAGCGCCAGGAAGGCGGGCGCGCACTCCAGCGCGGCGGTGGCGAAAACCGTGGCGGCCGGCGGCAGCAACTGCTCGCTGAGAACGGCTTTCGGCAGCAGCAACCAAACCGGATCGGCGGGTGTCTCGAGCGGTACGGGCACGCGCGGGTCCTCCAGGAGAGAGTGGATCGCGTCGGCGTTGGTGCTGCTCGTTACGGCCATGGTCTGGCGGTCTATGCGGGCGAAACCGACGATGACGCCGGGCGTGGTCCCTTTGATACGGCAGACCGAACCATCGCATTTCCCGCCGTTCTGTTCGGCATAGCGCTGGAACTTGCCGAACTGGAAGTTCCCGCGCAGCAGCATGTGCGCCTCACGGGCCCCGTAGGTGAGGAGGACCGCGTCGAGGTCCTGCTGGTAGTGGAAGCCAGTGGCGGCGGCGAACTGCTTGTAGTCGCCTTCCACCGAAAGTGCGTTGGGCTTCAACACGCCGGCGCGGCGGAGCGACGCCAGATCGAAGCGAGCCAGTACGCGGCCTTCTCGAGGCAGGCGCAGCAGCAGCGTTTCGAGCGGCGTAGTGCGGCGGGTCAGGATGGCCACCCCCGCGCTGACCGCAAGCGCGATGAGCGCGGCGGCTATGACGGCGACAGGGCGCTTGAGGGCCACGGCTTAGACCGTGGCTGCCATGGCGGCGCGGGACTCTTTCCAGAGTTTCACGTAGCCGGCGATGTCCTTCATCATGCGGTCGAACTCATCGAGGTGCAGCGATTGGGCGCCGTCGCTGATGGCACGTTCGGGGCAGGGATGCGCTTCGACAATGAGGCCGTCGGCGCCAATGGCAACGGCGGCGCGGCACAGCGGCGGCACCAGGCTACGCTTGCCGGTGGCATGGCTGGGATCGATGACGACGGGCAGGTGCGTCAGTTCATGGAGCACCGGCACGGCAACGATGTCGCAGGTATTGCGGGTGATGGTTTCGAAGGTGCGGATGCCGCGCTCGCACAGGATAACGTTCGGATTGCCGTGGGCGACGATATATTCGGCGGACATCAGCATTTCCTTGATGGTGGAACTGAGGCCGCGCTTCAGCATGACGGGACGGCCGCAGCGTCCAAGCGATTTGAGCAGCGCGAAGTTTTGCATATTGCGCGCGCCCACCTGCATGATATCGGTGTACTCGGCTACCAAGTCCACTTCGCCGTCGCTCATGATCTCGGTGATGATGGCAAGGCCGGTGGCTTGGCGGGCTTTGGCCAGCAGTTTCAAGCCTTCTTCGGCCATGCCTTGGAAGTCGTAAGGCGAGGTGCGGGGTTTGAAGGCGCCGCCGCGCAGCACCTTGGCGCCGGACTTGGCCACGGCATACGCGGACTCCATGATCTGTTTTTCGCTTTCGACCGAGCAGGGACCGGCCATCACGACAAAATCGTCGCCGCCGATCTCGACGCCGCTGCCAATCTTGATCACCGTCTTACCGGCGCGGAACTCCTTGCTGACGAATTTGTAAGGAGCCGAGATCCGCATGGCCTTCTCGACGCAGTCCATGGCCTCCAGCGATTCCAGACAGGCGGTGACATCGCCGACGCCGACCACGCCGATCACAACGCGCTCTTCGCCTTCGATGGCATGGATCTTGTACCCGAAATCGCGGATTCGCTCGCAAACCGAATCGATTTCCGCCTTAGTGGCAAAGCGCTTCATGGAGACGATCATGTCTGGTTCAACCTCGATTGCAAATAAAAAGCCCACTCGTTGCCGAGTGGGCGGTTTGGGGAAAACGATTGTCGTTCCGGCAACGCCACTCGGGATCTAGGCGAAGGGCCTAAATCGAAAGGCAAACGAGTAGCGGCGGTAACGCATAAAAGGAGAGTATACACCGTTTGGAGGTGTCACGGGTGGGTGGCTGGCCGCCCACAGGGTACGAGCGTACAATGCAAGGCATGAAGGCATGTGTGTTGTTCTTTCTGTATGTAATATCGGTGTGGGCGCAGGGGATTCCCGGCGCGCAATTCTTTCAGATCAAGGAATACTTACAACTTACCGATGCACAGTACCTGGACATGCTGCGTAGCAACGATGAGTTGAACCGCCGGCTTTCGGAATCGTCGCGCCGGTTGTACGCGCTGCAGCAGGAGATCGCCGCCGAAGGCGAGAAGGAGGCGCCGGACCCGATGGAAATTGGTTCGCGCTATGTGGAGATCACGCGGGTGTGCCGGGAACTGCGGACGCAATATGAAGGGCAGGTGTCGCGGAACGTGGGCACGTTGACCGATGCCCAGAAGACCAGACTACGGGCGTTAGAGGAGTTGGCCAAGCAATTCGCCGTGGTAAGCGAAGCGCAAGGCTTCCGGCTGATGGGCGATGTTGCGGCTCCGCCGCAACTGGGGGCGCCACTGCTGGTGTATCGCGTCATTACGACTACCTCAACGGCCATCGGCCTGCCTGGGTGCCCGTCGCGGTAGGAGGACAACCCCATGGGAACACTATTGTTGTTGCTTTCTTCCGTGTTGATGGCGCAAACGGTTCCAGTGCCGGGACCACGAGTCGCGCGGATCCAGGAGTACCTTTCGTTGAGCGATGCACAGATCGAGACGTTGATCGCGAATGTGCGCACGCAGGCTACTGAGCGGAGCGCCCAGGCCCGGCGCGTGGACGAACTGCGGCAGGCTCTGCAGCAGGAGGCTGCCCGCGAGAACGCCGATGCCGTAACGATGGGCAACCTGGCGGCGGAGCGGGAAGCGGTTTGCCGTGAGGATCGCCGTGATCAGGCAGCGGTAACGGAGCGAGCGCTCGCCGTGCTTACGGCGGCGCAGCGAACGCGTCTGCAATCGCTAGAGGAGGCGCGGCGCCTGGACAGCGTGATGCAGGAAGCGCAAACATTGGGGCTCCTGGATGCCGGGAATATTCCGGTGAACGCCGTCGTGACTCCCTCCCTACCGGGTTGCCTGATTCCTTCCGCGGGCGGCTTGAGCTTCCGCGTGGGAACTCCGTTTGGGCCCACCTTCGCGGCCAAGCAGTACCTGAACCTGAGCGATGCCCAGTACCGGGTGCTGAGCGACAACGCTCGGCGTTACTCCAGCACAGTGTCCCCGCTGCAGACGCAGATGGGCGCACTGACTCAGAGCATCGCACTGGAGACGACGCGCGAGCAGTTGGATCCGGCAACCCTGGGCGCGCTCTATGCGGAGTTGGCGGCGATCTGCCAGGCGCAGCACGGCCAGTACCGCGAACTGCGGCGTAGCGCCGAATCGACCTTAGACGACGCGCAGAAGCGGCGATTAACGACGCTGCAGACCGCCCAGTCGCTATCTCCCGCGATCAATGAAGCGCAGGCCCTTGCGCTGTTCCCGATAGTCTCCGAACGCGCTGGCACTTTCGTCACCGCCACTTTGGTGGGGCAGATCGACTTCCCGCTGTTTATCCCGGCGTCCTGTCCGATCCCTTAGTACTTCGGCGCTTTGGCCGCCGTATCAATAGGACGCGGTGCGTCGATGGCGTCACCGGACCCGGCGCCCAGGTCATGCATGCGGCGGGCGGCGGGAATGGCACGCGTCTCCCAGGCGCCCAGCACGCGGTTATAACTATTGACCGCGCGCTCCAACTGCGCCCCCAGCACAGCCATCTCCGACGCCATGCCGCGCAGGCGTTCGTAGAGTTCCGTGCCCTGCTCGCGGATCTCCTCGGCCCGTTCGGCGGCACGTTGCTGGCGCCAACCATAAGCAACCGCCTTCATCAACGCGATCAGCGTGGTGGGCGTGGCCAGGATCACCTTGCGGTCGGCGGCGTACTCCAGCAGTTCGGGCTCCTCGGTGAGGGCGGCGCTGAAGAAGGCCTCTCCGGGCAGGAACAGAACGACAAACTCCGGGGCTTCGGGGAACTGGTCCCAGTAGGACTTCGCGCTCAGCCGCACGATCTGGGCGCGGACCTGGGCGGCATGCTCCTTCATTTTGGCCGCGCGAGCCGCCTCGTCGGTGGCTTCGTTTGCTTCCAGGTAGGCCGACAGCGGCACCTTCGCGTCTACCACCAGCGAACGGCCGCCCGGCAGGTGTACCAGCAGATCCGGCCGCTGCTTGGTTTCTCCCCCGGTGGTTACCTGCTCGGTGAAGTCGCAACGCTCGCTCAGTCCGGCCAGTTCCGCCACGCGGCGCAACTGCATTTCGCCCCAACGGCCGCGCACGCCCGGCGACCGCAAGGCGCTCGCCAACCGCGCCGTTTCTTTCTGCAACTGCAATTCGCTGGAAGCCAGCAGACGGATCTGTTCCTTCAGGCCGGCCTGCGAGCTTTCGCGGTCCTTCTCGAAGGAGTGCAGCTTCTGTTCCATCTCCCGCAGGCCCTCGCGTACGCTTTCGGCTACCTTGAGATTGCCTTCGCCGCTTTTGCGCAGAATGAGCCATACCACGGCGGCGCCCGCGACAAAGGCCGCCACTAACCCGAAGAACAGGAGCAGTTGATCCGTCACCGTTATATTATGGCGAAGAAGTGCATGGCATGACGAGACGAAGTGCGGCTTTCCTCACCCTGGCGGCTCCGCTGGCAACCCAGGCGGCCCCGCCCCGGTCGCGGATGGGAATCGCCACCACCTGCTATATGACGGTGCGGCGGTTCCGCGACACCTACGAATTCCTGGAGCATTGCCACGGCTTGGGGGCGGCGGGCATTCAGAGCGCCATTACGAGTCTCGATCCCGCCTATATCCGGAAGGTCCGCGCGCAGGCGGACAAGTACGGGATGTGGATCGAAGTGATGGCCGGATTGCCGCGGGCGGATAACGATGAACAGTTCCTGAAGACGCTCGCGGCGGCCAAGGAACTGGGGGCACTGTGCGTGCGGTCGGCGTGCCTGAGCGGGCGCCGCTATGAGACGTTCGGATCGATGGAGGAGTGGAAGACCTTCGTGAAGAACTCGCATGCGGCGCTGGCGCGGGCCATTCCGATGGCGGAGAAGGCCGGCGTGCGGTTCGCGATCGAGAATCATAAAGACTGGACGGTGGAAGAGCACGTCGCGATCTTCAAGAAGTACTCGTCGCCTAATTTCGGTGTGTGCCTGGATACGGGCAACAATATGGCGCTGTTGGACGATCCGATGGAGGTGGTGGAACGGCTGGCTCCCTATGCCTTCTCGACGCATTTGAAGGACATGGGGGTGGCGGAGTACGCGGACGGCTTCCTGTTGGCCGAAGTGCCGTTTGGCGAAGGCATGCTGGATCTGGCGAAGATCGTAAAGACGGTGCAGGCGGTGAAGCCGGACGTGAAGATCACGCTGGAGATGATTACACGCGATCCGCTGAAGGTGCCGTGCCTGACTGACAAGTATTGGGCGACCTTCCCCGACACGCCGGCGCCGCGACTGGCGCGGGCGTTGCGCGTGGTTCGCCAGGCGAAAGTGACGAAGCCGCTGCCGATGCTGACCACCTTGCCCGCGAAGGCCCAGGGCGAGGTGGAAGAAGACAACGTGAAGCAATGTCTGAACTACGCCAGGGAGCGGCTGGGTTTATAGCTCGCCGCGCGTGAGGCGTGTGATACCGTGGCTGGATATGCAGATCAAGCTGGCCTTCGGTAAGTCGGGACTGGATGTGACGCTGCCGGAAGGCTACGACTACAGGATGTTGGAAGCGCGGTCGGCAAAGCCGTTGCGAGCTGCGGATCAGGCTCTGGCCAGCGCCGTGGCGCGGCCCATCGCCTCCGCTCCGCTGGCGGAACTGGCGCGGGGCAGGAAGACAGCCGCGATCTCGGTGTGCGATATCACGCGCCCGGCGCCGAACCGCCTGGTGTTACCGCATGTGCTGCGTGCGCTGGAACAAGGGGGCATCGCGCGGGAGAACGTCACGGTGCTCATCGCCACTGGCTTGCACCGCCCGGCCACGGATGCGGAAATTCGGGAGATCGTCGGGCCGGAACTGGCGGGCTCCCTGCGGGTGGTCAATCACAACGCACGGGAACGGAGCGAGCACCGCTACCTGGGCATCACGTCCACCGGCACGCCCGTCTATGTGGATGAGCGATTCATCGGCGCCGATCTGCATATCACGCTCGGCTTTATCGAGCCGCACCTGATGCTCGGATTCTCGGGAGGGCGGAAGTTGATTGCGCCTGGATTGGCCGCGCAGGAGACGATCAAGGTTCTGCACAGTCCGAAGTTCATGCGGCAACCGCTATCGGTGGAGGGCTCTATCGCGCAAAACCCGCTGCATCGCGAATTGCTGGAAATCGCCCGCATGGCGCGGCATGACTTCCTGCTGGACGTGGCGCTGACGCGCGATCGCCAGATCGCCGGCGTATTCGCGGGCAACGCGGAGGAGGCCCATAAACAGGGTGTCCGCTTCGTCCAGCAGGTGATGCTGGAAGAGATGGCGGAGCCAGTGGACGCGGTGATTACAACTTCGGCCGGCTATCCGTTGGACCTGACGTACTATCAGGCGATCAAGGGAGTGACGGCAGCTTCGCACATCGTAAAGCCCGGTGGCAGGATCCTACTGGTGGCGGAGTGCCAGGAGGGCCCGGGAGCGCCGGAGTTCCGCCAAATGCTGAAGGAGAATCCGAACGCGGCGCAATACCTGGAGCGGATTCGCAATACCCCGGTGATTGTCGACCAGTGGCAGATCGAGAAACTAGCGCTGGTAATGGAAAAGGCGAGCGTGCTGTTCTATGTGCCGGGGCTGGATGCGGAATACTATCCCACGTTGTGGGGGCCGGCGTATGCGAGCATGCCGGCGGCGCTGGATGCGCTGTTTAGGGAGTTGAAGCCCGGCGCGAAGGTGGCGGTGATACCGGAGGGGCCGTATGTGTTGGCCAAGGTCGCGGAACCTGCCTGACCGGCGCATTGGCTTATAATCCACTGATTGGGCGAAATCACGGAGCTACTAAAATCGGCCGCCGAGGGCGAGCACGGCTCGCAGGAGGCCCTCTTCAGCGCGGTGTACGCGGAGTTGCATCGACTTTCAGTCGCCAATCTGCGCAAGGAGCGGGCCGGCCATACGCTGCAGCCGACGGCTTTGGTTCATGAGGCGTATCTGCGGCTGGTTGGCGGCCGGACGCTGCGTTTTGAGAGCCGGGCGCACTTCTTTGTCACGGCGGCGCGCATCATGCGGCGGATCCTCATTGATCATGCCCGGTCGCATTGCGCGGCCAAGCGGGCCGGCTCTTTGAAGCGGGTCGACCTGGATGCGATCAACGTGACGGTGGAAGAGTCGGCGGAGGATCTGCTGAGCCTGGATGCGGCGCTGGATAAGCTGGCGGAACTTAGTATCCGGCAGGCCCGGGTCGTCGAACTGCGGTTCTTCTCCGGCCTGGATATGGCGGAGATCGCGCAGGCGTTGGACGTTTCGGAGAAGACCGCCAAGCGCGACTGGGCGTTAGCGCGCGCCTGGCTGGAGAAGACGTTACGCGGATGACCGGGCGCCGGTCTCAGAAACTACGCGCCTGCAACGCACCCACTACGGAGACGGCCGATTTGCCCCATTCCCCACCGTTATCCAGGTCCGGATTATAGTTGGTCACCCCTACCGCGGCAATCGGCAGCGACTCGCGAACCAACTCCACCAACCGCGCCGGATTGTCCACGCCGGTCACGAAGTCGGTGTCGATGTGCAGATACACGGCGTCGACGTGCGCCTGCAACTGATCCAGCGCCACGGGAAACAGCGCGAGGTTCTCGGCAGGATGGGCGTTGATCCAGGAATCGGCCAGCCGCTCGCGTTCGCCGGGATCCACATCCCAGAAGCCCGCCAGCACGGTGTTGGCTTGCGGCACCGGTTGCTCCATGCCGATGCGTTCCCGGAACTCGGCATGGCAAGCGCCGGTGGCCACCGCCAAAGCCATCCCTTCGAAGTTGCCGCTGGTGCTGGTTTGCGGGGTGTGAAAGTCGGGGTGCTGATCCAGCCAGACGATGCCGATCCGCCGTCCATCGCCTTGCAGGCCTGCCAGCGTGCCGATGCAGGAGTTGCAGTTGCCCGCCAATACCACGGGAATCGTTTCCTGTTCCACCGCTTCCATCACGGCATGGCGCAGCATGCGATTGATATCGACCACCGCGTCCATGCCCTGGCTGCGGAGGTCGCGCGGGCGGACATGGTTCACCGTGGCGGGCATACCGCGGTAGCCCAGCGCCTGGTCGAGACCCGCGGCGAGCAGCCGCGCGGGGCCCTTACCGACGGCCACATCCTGCAGCCCCATATGATACGGAACCTCAATCAGCGTGAAAACCGGCACGTCACTCTCCCGCCGCCACTTTGCGCCGAGCCTGCAGTTTGGCCAGTTCCTTGCGGAACAGCGGATTCTCGGGGAACTCGCGATTCAATTCGCCCAGCAGAATCTCCGCGTTCAGGGGGCGTTTCTCGCGCAAATGGATCACGGACAGCAGCACTTTGGCAAAGGGCCGGAAGTAACGGCCTTTCTGGGCAACGAGGGTGAGGTTCTTCACGGCTTCGGCCTTGGAGCCCTGCGTCTGCTCAAACTTCACGAACCACTTCACGAAGAAGGGCATGGAGCCTATGAGGTACTCGCTGACACCGGTGGTCAGGTACGCATCGTAATAATTCGGATCCACTTTCAGCAGGCGTACCGCCCAACTCTGGCTTTCCTTGGCATAGCTGAGGCTGCCAAGCTGGCGCTTTTCCACCAGGGCCAGATAGTCGGTCTGCACTCCGAGAGCCATGCAGAGGGACAGCAGCGCTTCGCGATTGTTGGCGTCCTTTGCCAACAGCGCATTCGAGAGAGCCTTCGTCTTCTCGATGTTCTGCATCACGCCTTCCTTCACTTTCGGATCCGGCACCATCTTCTTTTTGTCGAGGATGCGCTTGTCGTCGTTGAAGAACTCGCTTTCCAGAATCTGCAGGCGGTCGAGTTCAAAGAACAGGTAGGCGGCGGCGCGCACGGCGTAACCCAGCGGGTCGTCCGGATGCGCGGCGATGTGCTGGCCGATCACCTCCTGCGCGCCGTTGAAGTTGTGGCGGTACATGCGGTCAAAGGCCTGATCGATGAGCGCGACCGGCTGTGCCTGGCCTAAGGCGCCGGTGAGCAGCAGGAGAATTGGAAGAGTGCGGTTCATGCGGCGGCAAAGAGGCGGTCGAAGAATTCACGGGTGCGCTCGCGGATCTGGGCCACTTCCGATTCCAGTGGCTGATCGTGCAAATGGTCGGGCGTCCAGCGGGACACCAGCGCGGTAAGCGAATCGCGCAGTGCTGTGGACTTCGGAAGAGTGCCCTCGGCATGTCCGGTCAGCACGCGCAGGCCGTGGTCGATGGCACGGTACAGGCCCGCGGCGTCCCGCAGGAAGGCAGCGTCCGCCCGCTCCAGGTGCCCCATCTTTTCGATCACGTCGATCCGTTCCGGTGTGTTCAGCACCTTGAAGAAAATGCCCGCGCCTTTCAGCCGCAGGTACATGAGCGCGAAGTCAATATCGTAGTATCCCCCAAATCCGGCCTTGAGCGGATTTTCGGCGCCCTGCTCGCGTTCCAACCGCAGCCGCATATGCCGCAATTCCTTCTGCGACCGGCCGCTTTGCCCATAGCGCCGCCAGTCGACTTCCTGCAACTCGTTGAGGAAACGGGTGGCGCGGTCCGTCTGTCCCGCTACCGAGCGCGACTTCATATAGCTGATGCCTTCCCAGGCTTCCGCGCGGGAGGTGAAATAGTCTTTATAGCTGCTCTCCAACTGCACCAACTCGCCCTCTCTGCCATTTGGACGCAGCCGGGTGTCGATGGTGAACATAAATCCTTCGCGGGTGTAGGCCGACACGCGATCAATCATACGTGCGGCGACGCGTGTCCAGAACTGGTGCTCGGCGGCTTCCTCATCGGGAAGGACAAAGAGCAGGTCGGCGTCGGAGCCAAGATCGAACTCGCGCATGCCCAAGCGCCCCAGCGCGATGACCATCATCTGGCCGGCGGGCTCGTAGTCGTCTCCGGCGGGCGGGTGCGAGAGGCGCACTTCGTTGACGGCCATGCGGTAGGCACACTGCAGGGCGGCGTCGGCCAGCGCCGTGGTGCGCTCCAGAGTGGTGAACACCGGCGCGCTCAGCACCACGCTCTCGGCCTGAATGCGGAACATCTGGCGGCGGAAGAAGCGGCGGAGGTCGTTGGGGTCCTCAATGTGCAGGGCTTCCCGCAGGCTCTGGTCGTTGCCCGGACGCTGCCGCGTGGTCCTTAACTCTTCCAACAGGTCCGGAAAGCGGATCAGTTGCTCGGAAAGATGCGGGCTCAACTCGAACAGGTCGAGGAGGTAGCCGGCCAGCACGGCGTCCGAATCCAGCCAGTAGAGCCAGTCCGAATGCGGCACCACCCATTCCAGGTAGCGTTCGAAGGCTTTGCTGCCGCGCCGAAGTTGGGCCTTGCCGACCACCTGCGCCAAATGCGGGGCTTTTTGGTCCAGGAAGCGGACCAGGTTCGAGTCCAGCGTCTCCAGCCGCTCGGCCCCAGTGCCCTCCGGACGATCGTAGCGGGGCGCGGTAGGGATGCCGGAATAGTAGATCGGCTTTTGGGAATGGATGACGCGCTCATAGATCTCGCGGACGTCTTCCAGATGTTCGTTCAGCCGGCCGAGGAGGGTGCCGGGGGTTGGCGCCGCGCCGAGTTCGGTGGCGGGCATCCGCCGGGCCAGTACCTCCAACGTCTCACGGTCGCTGGGAAGCAGGTGCGTCTGGCGGTCCTCATCTACTTGCAAGCGATGCTCCAGGTGGCGCAGGAACTCGTAGGCGGAACAGAGCCGGGAGTACTCCACGTCGGACAGCAGGTTCTTATCGCGCAGCCGGAACAACGCCAATAGTGTGCCGCCGTGGCGGACCCAGGGTTCGCGGCCGCCATGCAGCCGCTGCAGGCATTGCACCAGGAATTCGATATCGCGGATGCCGCCGCGCGCCAATTTCACATCCACTTCGCCGGGACTGCTTTTGCGCTGCTTCAATTTTTCCTGGATGCGCTCGCGGGTAGCGGATACGGCTTCAACGGCCGAGAAATCGAGGGTTGTGGAGTAGATGCTGGGCTCGACGAAGGCCAGCAGCGCCTCGCCCGGCCCGTTCTCTCCCGCCGCGACGCGGGCTTTGATGAGCATCTGCAGCTCCCAGTCGCGGGCACGATTGGCGTAGTAATGGCGGGCCCCTTCGAGCGAGATACAGACCTCGCCCAGGCGCCCATCGGGGCGCAGCCGCAGGTCCACGCGGTAGCACATGCCTTCGGAAGTGTAGGTGGACAGCAGTTCCGTATAGCGATTGGCGAGTTTCTTGAAGAACTCCTGGTTGCTGACGGGTTTAGGGCCGTCGGTTTCGCCGCTGCCGGTGTAGACGAACATGAGGTCGACATCGGAGCTGTAGTTGAGTTCCTGGCCGCCTAGTTTTCCCAGCGCGAGCACGCTGAACTCGCATCGCTCGCGGACCCCGTCGGCCGCCCGCACATAGGGGGTGCCGTGTTTCTGTTCCAGATCCTCGCGGAGATAGCGGTAGGTGACCTGCAGGATGGCGTCCGCGAGATTCGACAATTCTTCGGTGGCTTCGGCGAGCGTGCAGAGCCCGGAGACATCCCGCAGCAGGATGCGCAGGATCTGGAGCCGCCGGAACTGCGCGAGTTGCAGCGCGGTGGGGATGCCACCGGAATAGCGGGCGAGATAGCTGCCCAGGCGCGCTTCCAGGGCTTCTGCCGGCAGAAGACGGTGCAGATCGCCGTCCAGCACCGTAGCCTCCAGCCAATCCGGGTGTTGGATCACTTCGTCGGACAGGAAGCGGCTATTGGCGAATACCGTCACTAAGGGCAGCATCAGGCTGGGATTAGCCACCAGCCGGATAAATTCCTGTGGCTTTGTTTGGTGAAAGCGGGTGAGGAAGTGAAGCGCGCTGTCGCCATCCGCGGACGCTTTCACCAGGGAGGCGATGCGGAGCAGCAATTCGGAAGGGAGGTACCGCGCCAGGTTGGACAGATTGGCCATCGCGCGCTCGCGATGCTGGAAATTGGCGGCCTCGAGAAGGTGCATGCAGACTGGGAACGCAGGGAACCCTCATTATATCGTCAGGCGGGCGGCAAACCTTTGTGGGGGTACAGTGGGTGGGGCAGAAAGCCCAAAGGGGAAAAAGCCGCAGGGAGGGCGGAGTTGACGCTACGGTTTTTCAACAACTTGGGATAGTTTGGCTTCGTTTTGTCCGCGGCCCGCGGCGTGCACTAATAAAGGCAACCTACATAAGTCTTCATCGACTTATAGCATCCTCAGCGGCGATACCCAGATCGCCGCCATAGCCCCTCGAGAGCCCCGGGATTCCCAGATCCCGGGGCTCATTCCATTTTGGGGGATAGCTTCCGTCGGGGCTGCGCCACGGTGGGGAGGGTGAAGCTGCGCAATTGCGGGTTTTCACCCATGCCTTGGATTAGGTTTGTTATTTATTTTCAACGACTTATATTTGGCGGACGGCGTGCACTTTTATAAGGCAATTCGGTTGAGTCATCCTAGACTCATAGCATCCTCAGCGGCGAGACCCAGCTCGCCGATCATAGCCCCTCGAGGGCCTCGAAGATCCCAGCTTCGAGGCCCTCATCTCATTAGGGGGGTGCTCCTCACTCGTTAGGTGCTATAGGCGGCAGACACCTGCTTCTTCAGGAAAGCGAGGTCCCTGGCGATCGCGGCATGCTCATCCGGGGTGTCGTACTCCAGGTGTAACGACAACGGCCCCGTGTAGCGGGCTCTGGCAAAGGCCGCGAACACCTCCGGCCAGTTGACCATCCCTTCTCCCAGCGGCGTCCACTCTACTACCCACTTGCCATTTTTCTTCGCCCAAACGAAGTCCTTGATGGCGACCATCTTCATTCGCGGCAGCACGATCTCCGTACTCAGTTTCCAGTTATGCAGGCCGCCTTCGATGGTGGCGTGGCCCGGATCGAAGTAGTAGCCGGCCCACTTGGGATCGGTGCCCTCCAGGATAAAGCGGGTGTCCCAAACCGCGGAGCCCACGTAGTCGCCGGAGTGGTTATGAAAGCCGAGTTGGATGCCGTACTCCTTGCCAATGGCGGCCAAGCCGTGGGTGGCCTGCTTGACCTGGGTAAGAAGCAACTCGGCGCCGCCGGTCTTCTTATACCGCCAGTAGCCAGTCTTAAAGTACGTCACTTTGCCCTTGGCCGCGGCGCTAAGCGTCGGCCGGGCGGCGGGGTCATCGGGCGTCAGCAGACCCGTGGTAATCATAGGCACCTCCACGCCGTGCGCGCGAATGGCTGCCAGAGCTTTCGGTAAATCTTCGGTCACGCGGGCGGGTTCCACATGCCCCCCGGGGCGCACGGCCAAGTCCACTCCATCGAAGCCGAACTCCCTGGCCGCTTTACCAAGCTGATCGTAATTCAGCTTGGCCAGGTGCTTGGAAAAGATGCACAGCGGCGGACGTCCACCAGCGGCGAACAGCGAAGGCGCGGCGGCGGCCGCGGCTACAAAGCTACGTCGAGTCATTCAGAAGCCTCCTCAGCCCAATTTGTATGGGGCACGATACGGATAGTGCAGCAGCCGGTTCGCCGCGGCGTTGTTCGTAAATTTTTCGGCAGTGCCATCCCATTCCAGATAGCTTTTCGTCTTCAGCGCGATGTTGGCGATGAGCGTCGCGGCGGTCGAACGGTGCCCTTCCACGATGTCGCAGTTGCACTTCGCCCTGGACTTCACGCAATCCAGGAAGTTGCGGGCGTGGAACGCCGTGTCGGCACTGCCTTTGCCCAAACGCGGCTCCATCGCGACCTTAAACGAGGGCCGGTAGTTCTTCTCAAGGTCGCGTTCAACCGGCGAACGCGCCGGCAGCGGCAGATCGGCATTCTTCTCCGGCACCACTTCCCAGCGGTTGCTATGCAGATACATGGTGCCCTTGGTGCCACGGATCTCCATGTCGGCCGCCTGCGCATTGCCCGGTGCGGCGTTGGCGTCGTACTGCGAGAAAACAACCATGGTGCCGTCGAACTCCCAGAGCGCTTCGAGCGTGTCGGGGATCTCGCGGTTATCCTGGACGGCGTACTTGCCACCCATCGCCGTCACGGCCCGCGGCGACTCCTTACCCAACGCCCACCGCAGCATGTCCATGTAATGGACGCCGAAGTTAGTCAACTGCCCGCCGGAGTAGTTATAGAACCAGCGGAAGCGATAATACATACGGTTGGGGTTATAAGTTACTTTCGGTGCCGGACCAAGCCATTGGTCCCATTCCCACTCACTGGGAGGCGGCCCGTCCGGGGGTGTGCCCACGCCTACGGGATACTCGTTCTGCAGGTGCCAGCCTTTGGCCACCGTGATATGTCCCAGGGCGCCGGAGCGGACATAGTCCGCGGCTTCCTGAAGGAACTTGCCCGAGCGGCGATGGATGCCGACCTGGGTGACGCGTTTGGTCTTCGTGGCCACCTCCACCATGCGCCGCCCTTCCACTACGGTGAGGGAGAGCGGCTTCTCCACATAGACGTCCTTGCCGGCGTGGCAGGCGTCAATGAACTGCAGGGCGTGCCAGTGGTCCGGCGTGGCGATCACGACAGCTTGCACGTCTTTGTCTTCGAGCAGCTTTTTGTATTCCTTGTACTTGCGGGGCGTGGCGCGGGAGAGGCGCGCGTTGTGGTCCATGTAGGACTCGCGCAAATCGCAAAGCGCTACGGTGACCTGATCGCCGTGTTCCAGGAAGGCTTCGTGTACCTGAGTGCCGCGGTTGCCGACACCGATATAGCCGATCTGCAAACGGTCATTGGCGCCGAGGATGCGCTGGTAGCTGAGCGCGGTGCCCGCGGCCATGGTCTTGGCGAACTGGCGGCGGGAAGGGATGGAAGTAGGGGAAGAAGAGGAAGGATCTACGGACATAGGAAGGCTCCGACACGGAATCGAGACATTGATTCGCTATGCTTTGCCCATGATACTGTTTTTGGTTCTCGGAGTCGCCGGGATGGTGTGGAGCGCAAGTAGCCAGATTGAGGTACACGGACATCGCGGGGCGCGCGCGGTGCGGCCGGAGAACACGATGCCCGCGTTTACCTACGCGATCGCGGCGGGCGCCGACGTTCTGGAATTGGACCTCGCGGTGACGAAGGACAATGTCCTGGTGGTTTCGCACGATCCGCGCATGAACCCCGCCTACTGCAGTGGTCCGGCCGGGTCCCCGACGGTGATTCGGGAGATGACGATGGCCGAGTTGCAGCGCTGGGATTGTGGCGGGAAGGCGAATCCAGCGTTTCCCAAACAGGTGGCCGTGCCGGGAACGCGTGTGCCGGCGTTGGATGAAGTGCTGGCACTGGCGGACAAAGGCAAGTTCCACTTCAACATCGAGACAAAGATCTTCGCGAACGAGCCAGGGTTGACGCCGTCGCCCGAGGAGTTCGCCGGGCTGCTGGCTACGGCGGTTCAGCGGCATAAACTCGTGGACCGGGTGATTGTACAAAGCTTCGATTTCCGCACGCTGCATGCCATGAAGAAACTGCTGCCGCGGGTGCGGTTGTCCGCTCTCTACGCCGGGACGCCTCGGGATTTCGTGGAGATCGCCAAGGAAGCCGGCGCTGGTATCGTCTCTCCTTACTACACGCTAGTGACGCCGGAACAGGTAAAGAAGGCGCATGCGGCGGGGCTGCGCGTGGTGCCATGGACGGCGAACACGGCCGCGGATTGGAAGATGCTGATCGAGGCTGGCGCGGACGCCATCATCACCGACGATCCGGCGGAACTCATCGCGTACCTCAAAACACGCCGTTAAGGAGATGTTTGGGGCTCGACGCCGCGCGCGATCAGTTCCTCCAGCAGTTGACGAACGGCGGCGGTGGGCTCGCTGCCGCCGGGTACGATCCATGCCCAGGCGAGGTCTTCGCGGAACTCCTTGGTGCTGATACGCCATTGCCGCAGAGGCTCCGGGGTAACGGCTCCGATCTGAATGATGGACCAATGGCGTACCAACGCGCGTGCCGTGGCTGCATCGGGCCGCGGTCCGCGGACGATGAAATGATTGTCGCCGTGAATGATGATCCCCAGCATGGCTAGCAACGTCTGGCACGGAAGTAGTTTCGATGCTGCCCGATCTCGCCGGTCATGCCGAGCGCTTCGGCATCCAGCACTTCGATGGCTTCAAAACCGGCCTCGGCGAGATCGGCTATCACATCCGCCTCCGGAAAGTAGCGTTCGCGGATGGTGTAGTCGGAACGAAGCCAGACGCCATTATCGCGCCGGAATTGGGTAAAGCGGCAGGTGGCCAGCAGGGCCGGCTCATCCCAGACCGGCTGCGCGACGCTCACCAGATCGATGTCCACAATGTGCGGCATGTTTGGCCAAAGGTGGCGAAAGGCTTCGATGCGATTCATGTCGAAAGCAAACCACCCGCCGGGCTTGAGGCCGTCGCGCACGTTCCGAAACACCCTTCTGATCTCATTCCGGCTCAGCAGATGATTCATGCTATCGCCCGTGGAGACTACCGCGTCGAAGGGTTCCGCGAACGCGAAGTCTCTGGCGTCGGCGGCGACGAAGGTCACCTCCGGAGCGCGCGAGCGGGCGAATGCCAGCATCTGCTCGGAGCCATCCAGGCCGGTAACCCGAAAGCCGGCCTGCCGCAGAACCTTGGCCAGCCGGCCGTCTCCACAGCAGAGGTCGAGAACCGCGCTGCCGGGAGCCAGCCTGTGCAGCAGCAACCGATCAAGCACCGGCATGGCCTTGGCGTGATAGTCCCCCGCCCAGTGACGGCTGTAGAGCCGCGCAAACGGATCGTAGTCGCGGTAGTGCTGCTCACTCATCTTCTCGATAGAAGTGTACTCGCATAGTCACCACAAGGGGGCACTTATTAAGTGGAGGCTGGGGGAGTGCTATGATGTGGGTTCCCCACCAAGGCGTGGCACCGCGTTTCGGGCGCACAGGTTCTTCCAAAAATAAATACTGTAACCGCTGTAGTGTCGTTCTAGAGCGAACACTGTTATTGCGACAAACTTGCCCGGAATCATGAAAGAACGTTAATATTGTTGAGTCTTATCATGGATCGGAGTTTCTTTTCCGCATCTTGGCGTGTCTTTACCCTTGCTGTTCTCGGCAGTTCCTGGGTTTATGGAGATCCGCTCACACTCTCCCGTGCCCTTCGCCTGGCTGACGAATCGCATCCGCAACTGCGTGCTGGTTCGGCGCAGATTGACGTTGCTCGCGCCGGCCTGATTACTGCCCGGACTTACCCAAACCCCGAGGTAGCCTTCACGGTGGGCCGGCAAACGGTGCGCGTGGCGGGCAATGTCACCGGCATGGTTTCCACTTACAGTTTTTCGCAGCCACTGGAGATCGGGGCACTCCGCCCCGCGCGCATCGAGTATGCGGAGCGTTTTATCGACAGCGCCGAAGTGGCCCGTACCGAGGTGAGGCTGTTCACGCTAACCCGCGTGCGGCGGAGCTTTTTCGAGGTTCTGCGGCGGTTGGGCGAGATCACGCTGGCGACGGAAAACCTGCGTCTGGTGGAGGACTTACGCAAGCGCATCGCGGTGCGCGTGGAAGTGGGCGAGGCCGGGCGGCTGGAATTGATTCGCGCCGACGCCGAGGTGGCTACCGCGCGAACGCAGGCCAACAGCGCGCGGTTGCGGCTGGTGAACGAGGAATCGCAGTTGCGCGCCGCGATCGCCGCTCCGCTGGAGCCGGTGCTTTCCCTGGAAGGGACCTTGGAGCCGGCCATTACCTTGCCGCCGCTACAGGAGTTGTGGCAGGAGGCGTCGGAACGCCATCCGGCGCTGGCGCTGGCCCGTGCGGAGGTGCGGCGTGCCGAATCGCGGCTCACCTATGAACAGGCGCTACTACGGCCGCAGCCGTCCGTTCGTTCCGATGTGGAGCGCTACCCCGACGTTCCCAACTACCGGGTTGGCATCCAGTTCGCGCTTCCGTTCTGGAATCGCCGCAAGGGGCCGCTGGCGGAGGCGTCGGCGGAGTTGCGGCGGAGCAGCGCGCTGGTGCAGGCTCGCGAGTTGGAGATCAAGGCGGCGCTCGAAAGCGCCTATGGGCGCTATCAGTTGGCCAGCCAGCAACTGGCGGCGTTTGAAGAGGGCCTTCTGCGCGAAGCTGCCGAGGCCGTGCGCGCCGCGGAGACGGCTTACCAGTTGGGGGAGCGTGGCATTCTGGAGGTGCTGGACGCGCAGCGCGTGCTGCGTACCGTCCGGCTCGACTTTCTCAACGCGCAGTACGACCGCCAGGCCGCTCTTATCGATCTCGACGAATTGCGTGCGCTCGATGTGGGGAGGTTGATGCCGTGAAGCGACAGTACCTTTTGGCGGCGGCCGTACTTTTCTGCGGTTGCAAGGCGGCTCCACCCGCGGTGGAGGCTGTAACGGCGAGTGCCGCCCCGCGCGATCCCTCGCGTATTACGGCCACCGGGCCGATTCTGAAGCGTATTAAGCTGGGACAGCCGGAATGGGCCAACGTCGGCTCGACGCTGACGGTGGCGGCCCGGGTGGAAGTGGATGGGACGCGCGTCACCCGGGTGGGCTCGCCGGTGATGGGCCGCATCAACTCGCTGGCTGTGCATGAGGGCGAAGAGGTGCATCGCGGACAGTTGCTGGCGTTGTTGACGTCCACGGGCCTTTCCGACGGCCAGCTCCAGTTGCTGAAAGCCCTGTCGCAGCGGCAGGTGGCGCAGCGTGCCGTGGAGCGCGCCCAGTTGCTGCTGAAGGCGGACGTGATCGGTTCGGCCGAGCTGCAGCGGAGGGAAGCGGAACTGGCGGAAGCCACCGCGGAACTGGCGGCGGCGCGCGACCAATTGATGCTGCTGGGCATGCCGGACGACGCCATGAAAGAGATGGAGCGCAGCCGCACGCTGAATTCCGTTTCGCGCATTGTGGCGAGCATGGATGGGACTGTGCTGGACCGCAAGGTCACGCTGGGTCAGGTGGTGCAGCCGGCCGATACGGTCTTTGAGATTGCCGACCTCAGCAACGTCTGGCTGGTGGCGGATGTGCCGGAGGCGTCGGCGGGCCACGTTGCGACGGGGCAGACTGTGGAAGCGGAGATCGGTGCGTTCCCGGGCCAGGCAATCCACGGCAAGCTGTCCTTTGTCAGCGCCACGGTGAATCCGGAGACTCGCACGGTGCGGGTGCGGATGGATTTACCAAATACCAAACGGCGCTATAAACCGGCCATGCTGGCCACCATGACCTTGAAGGAAAACCCCGAGAAGAAGATGGTGATTCCGGTGGGCGCGGTTGTTCGTGAGGGCGACACGGAGTACGTGATGGTACGCGTCGAAGGCGACACCTATCAGTTGCGCAAGGTGATGCTCGGGCCGGAGCATGGCGGGCGCCGGGTTGTCACCGAGGGGCTCCAGGCCGAAGAGAAGATCATCGTGGACGGCGCCTTTCACCTGAACAATGAGCGCCGCCGGCAGTTGACGGGGAACGACGGAGCTTCCTAATGGTTGACACCCTGGTGCGGGCCGCGCTCAAGCAGCGCATTATCGTCGTCGTTCTCGCCGCGATTGCGCTGGCGTTCGGTATCGATGCCACCCGCAAGCTTTCCGTGGATGCCTTCCCGGACGTCACCAACGTGCAGGTGCAGGTGGCGACGGAGGTCCCCGGCCGATCTCCGGACGAGGTGGAGCGCATCGTTACCATCCCCGTTGAGATTGCCATGACCGGGTTGCCGGGGTTGACCGAACTCCGATCGCAGAACGAGCCGGGGCTGTCGATCGTAACGCTGGTCTTCACGGACGATACGCCCGTGTACTTCGCGCGGCAATTGGTTTCCGAACGCATCGGCGACCTCCAGGGCCGCGTGCCGCCGGAGGTTCACCCGGTGATCGGCCCCGTTTCCACCGCGCTCAGCGAGGTATACCAATACACGATCGAGAATCCGAACGACGGTCAGCGGGCGCTCACCAAGCAGGAACTCATCGACCGCCGTATCGTCCAGGACTGGGTGGCGCGCCCGCTGCTGCGCTCCATTCCCGGCGTCGCCGAGATTAACTCCACGGGCGGCTACGTGAAGCAATACCAGGTCTTGGTGGACCCCGTGAAGATGCGCTATTACAACGTCACCATCCATGACGTTCACCAGTCGCTCTCGCGCAACAACGCCAACTCCAGCGGCGGCATTCTGCCGCAGGGGCCGGAAATCTTCCTGGTCCGCGGTTTGGGCTTAATCCAGAACATTGAGGACATCGGCAACATCATGTTGAAGGAGGTGGGCTCGACACCCGTCTTCATTCGCGATGTGGCCGAAGTCAAGATCGGCGAGGAAGTCCGTTACGGCGCCATGATCAAGGGCGGCTATACCGAATCGGTCGGCGGCATCGTGATGATGATCGCCAGCGGCAACGCCAAGCAGATTGTCGAACGTATTAAGAGCCGAGTGGATGAGATCAACACCAGCGGTATGCTGCCGGACGGCCTGCGGATCACGCCCTATTACGACCGGTCGGAGTTGGTGGATGCCGCGCTCGCCACGGTGAGCAAGGTGCTGGTGGAGGGAATCCTCCTCGTGGTCGTTATTCTCTTCCTATTCCTTGGCGATCTGCGGTCCAGTGTCATCGTGATCGCGACGTTGATTCTCACGCCGGCGCTGACATTTCTCGTGATGAACCAGGTGGGCATGTCCGCCAACCTGATGTCGCTGGGTGGGCTTGCTATCGCCATTGGCTTGATGGTGGACGGCTCGGTGGTCGTGGTGGAGAACGTGTTCGGACGCCTGGGGCATAACCCGCGGGCCGACCGGCTGAAGGTGGTGTATGAAGCCGTCATGGAAGTGGGCAGCCCGGTTGTCTTCGGCATCTGCGTCATTATCCTGGTCTTCCTGCCGTTGATGACGCTGGAGGGCATGGAAGGCAAGATGTTCGCGCCGCTTGCCTACACCATCGCGATTGCCCTGGCGATTTCTCTGTTGCTGTCATTGACGATCACGCCGGTGCTGTCCGCCTACCTGCTGCGCGGCGGCAGTGAGCACGACACGATTCTGGTGCGATTGCTGAAGCGCCCGTACCTTGCCGTTCTCCGCTGGGCCACCCGGCATGAAGTCGCGACCGTTGGCGTCGCACTCGCCATGTTTGTGGCGGCTATGTCTCTGTTCCCCTATCTGGGCACCTCGTTCATCCCGGAGATGAAGGAAGGAACCATCTCGCCCAATGCCGACCGCGTGCCGAACATCTCGTTGGAAGAGTCCCTCCAGATGGAGATGGAAGCGCACCGCCTGGTGAAGGACATTCCCGGCATTAAATCCTTGGTGTCGCGCCTGGGCCGCGGCGAATCGCCGGTGGATCCGGCCGGCTATAACGAAACCGATGCGATGATGCAGTTGCTTCCCGAGAAGGAGCGCGGCGGCCGCACGCAGGACGAGATTGCCGACGAGGTTCGCAAACGCATCTCCACGCTACCCGGCGTCAATGTCGTAATGGCACAGCCCATCTCCGACCGTGTCGACGAGATGGTTACCGGCGTGCGCGCCGACGTGGCCGTGAAGATCTTTGGGGATGACCTCACGGAGCTGCGCAAGAAGGCCAATGAAGTCGCCAAAGCGGCCAACACCATCCGCGGCACCGGCGATATCAAGATCGACCGTGTCACCGGCCAGCAGAACCTGAACATCACGATTGACCGACAGGCCATCGCGCGCCACGGCCTGAATGCGTCCGATGTTCATGACGCCATCGAAGCAGCCGTTGCCGGCAAGGCCGCCACGGAGATCTACGAGGGCGAGCGCCGCTTCCAGGCTGTGGTCCGCTATCCGGAAGCCCTTCGCAACAGCATCCGCGACATCCGCGGCATCCTGCTGCGCGGCAATGGCGGCGCGGAGATCGCCCTGGGAAACCTGGCGAAGATTGAAGTCAGTGAGGGTGCATCGCAGATCAAGCGCGAACAGGCCAAACGCCGCATCGTGGTAGGCATCAATGTGCGGGACCGCGACCTGGGCGGTTTCGTCGAGGAGTTGCAGCGCACCGTTCGCAAGCAGGTACAACTGCCCTCCGGCTACTACTACGAGTGGGGCGGCCAGTTTGAGAACATGACCCGCGCCCGGCGTCACCTGATGATCATCGTGCCGATCACCATCGGGGCGATCTTCTTCCTGTTGTTTCTGCTGTTCAGCTCCGTGCGATTCGCGGCACTGATCATCATGGTGCTGCCGTTTGCCTCTATTGGAGGGATTGCGGCGCTGTACTTCAGCGGGGAGTATCTCTCCGTGCCGGCGTCGGTCGGCTTCATCGCGCTATGGGGTATCGCGGTGCTGAACGGCGTGGTGCTGGTCAGCTACATTCGCGGTCTGCGGGAAGCCGGCATGTTGCAGCGGGAGGCGATCCAGCAGGGCGCCAGCATGCGTTTCCGGCCTGTCATGATGACGGCTACGGTGGCGGCGCTGGGGCTGGTGCCGTTCCTGTTCGCGACCGGCCCCGGGTCGGAGGTGCAGCGGCCACTGGCGATTGTCGTCATCGGGGGACTGGTGAGTTCCACACTGCTGACCCTGGTCATGGTTCCGGCGCTTTACCGGTTCTTTGAAGGCAGGGAGCGTCCGCGAACCGAGGATACGATGGCTACACCTGCAACCACGGCGCATTGACGATCCCTAGTGCCGCGGCGGTCATCAGCAGACCCACCACCGTGATTACGGCGGCGGAGATCACCGGCAGCATCGTAAAAATCGGGCTGGAGCGTATCTTCGGGGTATCGGGCAGAAGGTTCTTGGCGTAGAGCACCGTCACGCCGATGGCGATGAGCACTACCGCCAGACCCAGGCTGAACGAGGTGAGTAACGCCAGTCCAAGCCCGATACGCCCAATCGCGATGGAACTCAACAGCAGCACTAGCGCGGAAGGACAGGGAACCAGACCGCCGCTGACGGCCAGTCCCGTCAGGCTTGCCAGCGTCACTTCGCCTTCGATGACATGCGTATGGCCGCCGGGTCCATGATCATGCTGATGCCCGTGATGATGATGGTGGTGAGAATGCCCATGGTGCGAGTGCGCATGGGCCATGGCTAGTTCCGGTTCGCGCATGTGAGCCCGTTCATGCTCCAGGTGCGTCACCAGCGTGTGCAGGCGCCGGTAGAAGAGGGTCGCGCCGATCCAGACGATGGTCAGCCCGGACACCGCGCCCAGGATCGGGTAGATCTTATCCGGTACGAAATAGCGCGACAGGAATAGCGTGCCCAGACCCAGAACAAACACGCTGACGGTATGTGTAAACGTCACCATCGCACCCAGGAACAACGCATGCTTCAGCGTCCCGCGAGACCCCACCAGATAGGCCGCCACGATGGTCTTGCCATGACCAGGCGATAGCGCGTGCATGGCGCCGAAACCAAACGCTAGCGCGAGCGCCGTCAGCATCGCCGCCAGCCCAAGATCCTGCCTGCTCAGCAGCCGAGAGAGCGCGTCGTTCTTTTGCACGGTGCCGGGAGCGGCCTTCGCGGCGGCCGGCGACGTGGTTGGCTGGGCCACCGGCAGTACCGGCTTCGGCTGCTCCACGGGCGCAATCACCGGTGCAGGCGCAGCCTTAACCGCCGGCGTCACCTTCCACGCCAGATCCGCCCGCAGGTCCTGCGGTGGTGCGATGGTGGGATCCTCGGGATAGGCGGTCAGCGCTTTGCTGATGTCGCGATCGGTGTGGCTGGCGCGTTCCAGCACCACCGGCGCCTGGCCCGCGGCCACCACGATCTCCTTCCAACCCGCGCGGTCCGGATAGTTGCGATCCTCATACGTCAACCTGCCTGGCGCGGCCTTCCCCCGCAAGCGACCGGTGATCCGCAGGACGGGGAGATTGCCCGCGCCGTCCGCAAATGCCCACTGCGTCTCTTTGACCTCCAGTCGCAACGGCTGCCCGCCGGCGGTCACCAGCAGATCTCCCGCCCATGCCGCCATCTGCTGGGTCGCCTTGGCGTCCAGGTCCGCCTTGGGGCTGGTGCGGTCCAGGTTCCAGTCGCGCAGCAGTTCGAAGGTAGGAATCTCGGCCAGGTCGAGCGCGTACACAATCTCCACATGGTCCGGATGAGCCGCGATTCTCGCGTAATGACTGATGGAGAAATTCCCCATCGGGTGCGCGAGCAGGGCGGTCACGGCCAGCACCAGCAGAGCTAAGGTTCGCAGCGTCATGTCAAAAACAGGTACGAGAGCGGAGGCCATCCGGATGGGGCCGGAACCCCACCGCCGCTCACATTTTATCGCGGGGGCGCCGGGTGGGCATATGTTACGATACTCTCCATTGGAAACCTCTGAAATCGCGCGCTATTTTGATCACACGGTGCTGCGCCCTGACGCTGGAAAGGCGGACATTCTGCGGCTCTGCCAGGAGGCGCGGGAGTACGGCTTCGCCGCGGTGTGTGTGAACCCGGTTTGGGTAACGTTGGCGGCGGCGGAACTGGCGGGAACCAAGGTCGCCACCTGCACGGTGTCCGGCTTTCCATTGGGGGCTTCCACGAATGCCGCCAAGGTTTTCGAGGCGGAGCGCGCCATTATCGACGGCGCAACGGAGGTGGACATGGTCCTCTCGGTTGGCCAACTGAAGGAAGGGGACCACGTTGCCGTTCGCCTGGATATCGCCTCGGTTGCCAAGGCCTGCCATGACCATGGGGCCATTCTGAAAGTGATCTTGGAGACCGCGCTTTTGAACGATGACGAGAAGCGCATCGCCTGTGAGCTCTCCAGAGACGCCGAAGCCGATTTTGTGAAGACGTCCACAGGCTTCGCCAAGTCCGGCGCCACAGCGGCGGATATCGCGCTGATGCGGGCCGTTGTCGGACCCGGGATGGGTGTCAAAGCCAGCGGCGGCATCCGCACGCTGGCCGATTTCCACGCGATGGTGAACGCCGGCGCCAGCCGTATAGGCGCCTCTGCCAGCGTTGCCATCCTTGCCGAGGCGCGCCACTAGCGGCCGCATCTGTTCCCCATGAGCCGTAAACCCATGACCGGTCCCACTCGTGGCCAGGCCCGCTTCAACGAACGGGCCGACCTGTTGGACTATCTGCTGGAAGTCGCCGGCCTGATGTCGGAAACCATCGACCTGGACGACCTGCTGGAGAATGTCACCTCCGTAATCCAGCAGGTGGTGCCATCGCAGTTGTTCGCCATCCTGCTGTACAGCGAGAAGAAGCGCCAGTTGCGCATCCGCCATGCCGTGGGCCATCGGGAAGAACTGGTTCGCAACATGGTGATCTCGATGGGAGAAGGCCTGACCGGCATTGCCGCCGAAACGCGCCAGCCGGTGGTGGTCAATGATGTCCACAGCGATCCGCGGTACCTGATGACCATGGACGCCGTTCGCAGCGAGATGGCCATACCGATGGTGATCGGACGCAAGCTGGTGGGCGTCATCGATCTGCAGTCGATTGAGACGAACGCGTTCTCCGCCGATGACCGTGCGCTGATGGTGCTGCTGGCTTCGCGCATCGCGGCGTTCATCCAGAATGCGCGGCTCTATCGCCGGGTGCAGCGCCAGATGCGCATGCTGCGGACGCTGAAGAAAATTTCCGTGGAGTTGTCGTCCATTCTGGCCGTGGATGAACTGCTGAAGAAGATCGCCGACCGCCTGCGCCGCCTGATCAACTACGACGCGATCAGTGTGCTGCTGGTGGACGAGGATAAGAAGCTGCTCCGCCACCGCTTCAGCATCCGCTATGACAAGCGCGTGGAGATCGACAACATTCCGATGCACTCCGGGCTTACCGGAGCCGCTATCCAATCGGGCCGGCCCGTGAAGGTGAACGATACAGCGGCCGATCCGCGCTACATCGCTTCGCACGAGGATATCCGCAGTGAAGTTGCCGTACCGCTGATCCGCCACGGCAAGCCCATCGGCGTGCTGGATTTGGAAAGCGATCATCTGGGCTTCTTCACCGATGACCACGTTCGTATTCTCACGCTGCTGGCTCCGCACGTCGCCACGGCGATTGAGAACGCCCGCCTCTACGAAGAGTTGGCGCAAAGAGAACAGCGCTTCGAGCAGGATCTGCGCGCCGCCCGCAAACTCCAGAAGGTGCTGCTGCCGCGCGTGGCCCCGCCGATCACCGGGTTGGAGATCGCCCTTGGCGCGCGTCCGGCCCGCGAGATCAGCGGTGACATCTACGATTTCTTCGATTGCGATAAGTGCGGCGCCCTGGTGTGCTTCGGCGATTCCAGCGGGAAGAGCGCGGCGGCGGCCCTTTACGGCGCGCTGGTGAGCGGGCTCCTGCGTTCGCTGGCGGGCGTCAGCAAGCATCCCGCCGAGTTGATGGCCCACTTAAACGAGACCCTGTTGGAACGCCGCGTGGAGACGAAGTACGTCACCATGCTGCTGATGCAGTGGGACGCTGAAGCGCGCCGCTTCCATATGACCAACGCCGGCAACACGCCGCCGATGGTCTGCCGCGGGGATAAGGTCTTCTCGATCAACGTTGCCGGCATTCCGCTGGGGCTACTGGACGACCGCGCCTACGACGAAGTGGCCTTCCAGGCCGAACCCGGCGACCTGATTCTGCTGCATTCGGACGGCGTGGCGGACCAGCTTCGCCACACCGAGGAAGAGGATGAAGAGTCGGCCGATTTCGGCGTGAAGCGCATCGAGAAGCTGTTGGCCAAGGTGCGTCACAGCCCGGTGAACGAGATTGTCGGCAACTTCTTCGATGAGCTGAATTCCTGGGCCGCCGGCGCGCCGATCACCGACGACCAGAGCATTATGGTGATGAGAGTCTTGTAAAGGAAAATGGAAACACCTTTCGCTTATCGGGATAACGTACTGTACGTGGAAGACGTGGCGCTGGACAGCATTGCACGCCGCGCCGGAACGCCCTGCTACGTCTATTCCTCGAACGCCATCCTCGGCCGCTACCGCGCCTATGACCGCGCCTTTGGCGACCTGCCGCACAAGGTCTGCTATGCCGTGAAAGCCAACAGCAATCTGGCGGTCTTGAGCCTGCTGGCGAGGGCTGGCGCGGGCTTCGATATCGTTTCCGCGGGCGAACTGCACCGCGTGCTGCGCGCGGGGGGAAAGGCCGATTCGGTAGTGTTCTCCGGCGTGGGGAAGACGGCCGACGAGGTGGAGTTCGCGCTGGAGAAGGGCATCCATAGTTTCAATTGCGAGAGCGAAGCGGAACTGTCGTTGATCGATGCGCTGGCGGCGCGTGCCGGGGTGAAAGCGCGTGTGGCGCTGCGAGTGAATCCGGATGTGGATGCTTCCACGCATCCTTATATCTCCACTGGCCTCAAGGAACACAAGTTCGGCATCTCCTACAGTGAGGTGGAAGATGTCTACGGGCGCGCGCGCTGGCATTCGAATCTGGAGTTGGAAGGCGTCAGTTGCCACATCGGTTCGCAATTGCTGAATCCGGAGCCGCTCATTGCCGCCGTCGATCGGATGTTAGAACTGGTGGAACGGCTGCGAGGCAAGGGCATTGCGATCCAGCATCTGGATTTGGGCGGCGGCCTTGGCGTGCCGTACCGGGAAACCGAGAAGGCGCCATCGATTCCGGACTACATTACGCGAATCGTGAATAAGGTGCGGGGTACCGGACTGACGCTGTTGGTGGAGCCCGGCCGTAGCCTGGTGGGGGAAGCCGGCGTGCTGCTCAGCCGCGTTCTGTATCGCAAGAAGAACGGGACGAAGGAGTTCGTAATCCTTGATGCGGCCATGAACGATCTGATTCGCCCCTCCCTGTACAGCGCCCACCATGAGATCGTGCCGTTGAAGAAGGATGACCGCCGGGGCACCGTCAAGGCCGACGTCGTGGGCCCCGTCTGCGAATCGGGCGACTTCCTGGCCAAGGATCGCGAGATGGCGAATGTGCTGCCGGGGGATCTCGTGGCCGTCCAGACCGCCGGCGCCTATGGGTTCGTGCAGGCTTCGAACTACAACTCGCGGCCGCGGGCGGCGGAGATCATGGTGGCGGGCAATGGATGGCGCGTCGTACGGCAGCGCGAGAGTCTCGACGACCTGATCCGCGGCGAGATGGTGTAACTGCCGCCAGAGTTAGTACAGCGGCGTCCGGTCGCCCTGGGTCACCCGCGCCGTGATGTGCCCGACTCCCTCAATTCGCCCGCCAACGACATCGCCAGGCTTGATCCGAGCGCCTTTGGGACATCCGGTGGAAATCAGATCGCCTGGATACAGCGTGAAGAAGTCGCTGTGAAACCGCACCAGTTCGTACGGCCGAGTGCGCATGTGATTCACGAAGTCCCGCGAACAGATGCCGCCGTTGTGCTCCGTGATCACTTCCAAGCCATCCACGTCGCCGATCTCATCGGCCGTCACGATCACCGGCCCAAAGCTGAAGAACGTATCGATGCTCTTTGACCGGGTAAGATAACGCGGGTTCTTCCGCAGCACATCCAGCGCGGTCAGATCCAAAGTCACCGTATAACCGTAGATCACATCCTTCACGTGTCCGGCGGGCACAAAGCGGCATTTGCGGCCGATCACCACACCCAACTCGCCTTCGGCATCCACGTCGTTCGACACGTCGTGCGGCGGCAGCACGATATCCCCGCCTGGAGGAAACAGGCAGGAGGCAGGCTTCATGAAACTCCCCGGCTCTTCCGGTTGCACGGCGTTGATGTCTTCGGCATGGGAAAGATAGTTCAATCCAATGCACCAGATCTTCGGCGGCACGTCATAGGGCAGCGCCGGCGTGATTTCGCCCACCGGGATACCCGCCACACCGTCCGCCGGCAGGCTCTTCACCTCGGCTTGGATGAGCGCCAGAACGTCGTCCGGATAGGTGGTGTCCCGTTTCGCGTTGATGGCGCCCACCGGAACCACCTCATCCGCGCGCAGCACTCCCGCATGCCGCGTTCCCTTGTGCCAGAAGCTGATCAGTTTCATGAGAGATCCTTACTGGGATACCACACCCCCGCGGCTCCGCGCCCGCCAAGGCTGGGATACCATAGCTGCTATGCGCTTCGTGCTCGTGTTTCTGTGCCTTTCCCTGACAGCCGTGGCGGACAACTGGCCGCAGTGGCGCGGCCCCTCCCTGGACGGCTCCAGCACGGAGAAGAACCTGCCCGTCACCTGGTCCAAAACCGAGAACATCACCTGGCAGATTCCGATGCCGACCCGTAGCGGGTCCACTCCGATTATCTGGGGCGAGCGCATCTTCTTAAACGTCGCCGATGGGGACAACCTGGAACTGTGGAGCCTGAATCGCGAGAACGGCTCCATCCTCTGGAAGAAGCCGGTGGGCGGCGGCAACTACAAGATCAACAAGCAGAATATGTCTTCCCCTTCGCCGGTGACCGACGGCACCACCGTCTGGGTCCTGGCGGGCACCGGCATCCTGAAGGCCTTTGACTTCCAGGGCAAGGAACTGTGGTCGCGCGATATCCAGAAGGACTACGGCAAGTTCGGCCTGAACTGGGGATACGGCTCCAGCGCCCTGCTCCATAGCGGTTCACTCTACATTCCCGTGCTGCACGGCATGAAGACGGACGACCCCTCCTATGTTCTGCGCATTGATGGCAAGACGGGCAAAACGCTGGCCCGCCAGGAGCGCCCCACCAAAGCGCAGGTGGAATCTCCAGACTCCTACATTACCCCCACACTGGCCAAAGCCGGCAACCGCACGGAACTGATTCTGAGTGGCGGTGACATCGTTACCGGGCACGATGTGAACACGCTCGCCGAGCTTTGGCGCGCCGACGTCCTGAACCCTACCAACTACGCCATGAACCGCATCATCGCCTCGCCGCTCTATAAGGATGGGATCGTGTATGCCAGTTCGCGCGTGAAGCCGTTCGTCGCTCTGAAGCCCGGCGGCAAGGGCGACGTCTCGCAGTCCGCCAAACTGTGGGAGTACCAGAACGGGCCGGACGTGCCCACTCCGGTCAGCGACGGCCAACTCGTCTACATCGCCAATGATCGAGGCATCTTGTTTTGTATCGACGCCAAGACCGGCCAGGAAGTGTGGGGCTCGCAGCGCATTGCTCCGGCCATCTACAGTTCTTCGCCCGTTCTGGCGGATGGCAAGGTGTACATCACCAACGAAGAGGGTACCACCACGGTTATCCGGGCCGGCCGCCAGTTCGAGAAGTTGGCGGAAAACCGGCTGGAGGAGTACACGCTAAGTTCGCCGGCCATTTCGGAGGGGCAGATTTTCCTGCGTACCGAAAAAGCGCTCTACTGCATCGGGAAGCGGGCGCGAAAGTAGCGGCGGTGTCGTTTTCCCCACTTAGGGGCGATACTGGGGCAAACGCCCCACACGGTTAGACTCCGGCCCGGCATTTCGACGCTAAGTAGTAGATCCGCCGTAGCTTAGGCTTTGGTAGCCAGCGTGCATCCTGCCACGATGAAAGGATGCCGCCATGCCGGACCTCAGTAAATTCACACTCCATCTGATCATTTTTGCTGGACTGTTGCTCTCGACGATTGGTCTTGCGATCTATCGCCTGATGTGCGACCGGGACAATGACTTTCACATCCACGCCACCTCTGACGAAGCCCTCAGCGTTGGCAAACAGGACGCCGTTGCCCATCGCGTTCTTGCCGTCGACAAGTGGGGCAAGGCCCTGACTGTTGTCACGGTCTTGTACTTCCTGGTGCTGGTTGCGTTGGTGCTCTATAACGAATGGCTTCGTTCGTCCAGCACGGTGCTGGTCAACTAGTCCCAGCCCTCCGTGCAGGCCAGAAAGAAACAGAAAGGCGGAATGCCGTGGGAGTCGCAGTCCTGGATGGGGTCCCGATGACCTCCAGCAACTTCGTTCTGCGCCGGCTTACCCCCTCGGACCTTATGCGCCTGGGGAGAGTCCGGCCGCCGGCCGTGACTGTGCTTCTGCCCGGCGATCCAGCCGCCAACCGGCCTCTTGCATTGCGTGTGAAGCACGCTGTCGATAGCGTGTTTCACCGCATGCTGGCCGATTCCTGGCATCCGCATGAGATCGCAAGGCTCGTTGCGCCCGCCCTGTCTTTCTGCGACGACCCGCTGCTGGAAACCGAATCTCATCGGGGCCTGGCCCTCCTGCTCGACCGGCAGTCCTTCTCGCTTTTTGAAGTACCGCCGTCGGTGCCGGAGCGCGTTAATGTAGCTTCCACGTTTCTCACGCGTCCTCTACTCGAATGGTTGGGCCAGCCCCGTGAATTTCTCATCCTCGAACTGGGAAATCACGGTGTCCATCTCATTCGTTGTTCCCAGGACGGCATCGTTCCTCTGCCACTGCCCAGCGATCTGCCGGGCGCGGCGGGCGGTTTCTCCTTTGCCGAGGACACCGAATCCGGAGCAACTGGACGCGACCATTGCGGGCGCGGCAAAAGCCCCTGCGGGGCGATCTCCTATTCCATGGGCTCGGCCAATCCCGAACGCCGCCTGCGCTTCTTTTGCATGATGGCGGACCGTGCCATGCACGTCGTGCTGGATGAACTCGGCTTGCCCCTGGTGGTGGCCGGCCCTGAGCCGGTAGTGCGCGCCTATCGAAAGGAAAACACCTATCACACGATGGTGACGCTGGTTCCCAAAACCAGCCTCGATTCCCTTCCGCCCGCCCAACTGCTGGAAGAAGCCCGGCAACTGATCTTTGACGAACGCCGCGAAGAGGCGGTTCGCCATCTGGTGGAGATGGAAGAGTACGCGCCCGGAGACCGCTGGTCGTCTTCCCTTGAAGGTATCCTTCGCGCCAGCGACGAAGGCCGGGTCTGGCGTCTATTCCTCAACCAGGCGGCGGTAGTGGAAGACGACTACCTTGGATTGCTTGGCCGCCGCAACGGCTGCCGCCCGCTTAAAGAAGACCTGCTCAACGCCGCCGCTTTCGCCACCATCGTTCATGGCGGCGAGGTTTTCCCGGTCGACCCCTCGTTGCTGCCGGACAACTCTCCGATTGCCGCGCTCTTCCGATAACAAGATCTCCGTTCAGAACCGGTAGCGAAGACTGAATTGGATCTGGCGCGAACTCACGCGTTGCGCGTTGATCTGCCCGTAATCGCCCGCATTGATGTTCCCTTGCGGGTCCGCGAAGCTGACGGTGTTCGGGAAGTTGAAGAACTCGCCCCGGAACTCCAATTGCTGCCGCTCGGTCACCTTGAAAACCTTCTGCAGCGCGAAATCCAAACTGATGATTCCGTCCGCATTGGTGATATAGGGCGACGCATTGCCGAACTGATACAGTGGCGGACGCACGAACGCCGTTGTATTAAACCAGCGCTCGGCCGTCTTGGGCCCCTCGTTCGGCTTCCCCACCAGGTTCAGACGCTGCGTCTTGCGGCCCGTGTTCGCCAGATCCTCGCTGGTGAACACCATGAACGGCGGCCCGCTTTCCAATCGCGAGATGCCCTCCAACGACCATCCGCCCACAATCGCGTCGGCAAACCGGCTCATGTCACTACCCAGCCGCCGGCCGCGCCCGAACGGTAACTCCACCACGTAGGAAAGCACGAACACGTGGTTGATATCCCAGCTCGACCGGCTCCAGTCGGCCCGCCGGTTGAAGGGATCCTGCGTCTTCTGGTTCTCCGCCAGGGACGACTGGTTATCCAGCGACTTCTGCCAGGTGTAGTTCAAGTTGAACTGCATGCCCCGCGAGAAGCGCTTCTTCAAACTCGTCTGCAAGGCGTTGTAGCTGCCATTGAACTGATTCGACCCGCCGTCCAGATCGCCGAAGTTCGGCAGCAGCCGGCGGGGCTGAATCGGGCCGGGACCCGGCGTCAGCGCATTGTTAAATGGCGAATAGCCGATCTGTTTGCGGCTGGCCGACCCTACGTAGCCCACATCGAACGTCAGATCGTCCTGAATCTGGCGCTGGATGAAAAAGTTCCACTGGCTGCTGTAAGGCGACCGGTTATCCGGATTCTGCGGCCAGCCGCCGATGGCCGAAGTGTTCGAGAACGCGGGCCCCGGCGCCGTGATGCTCTGGTCCAGCACTCCGCCGCGATTCGGGCTGAACACCTGCTGCACGGTGAACGGCCAGAACTTGCGCAGATCCTGGAGTTCCTGCACGAACGTCGAGTTGTAGAACATCCCAAAGCCCGTGCGAATGACGGTCTTATCGTTCAGCTTGTAGGCAATGCCCAGGCGCGGCGCCCAGTCGTTCTTATCGCTCCGCACCAATGCCCGGCCGATCCCATCGGTCCGCGCCGGCGAGTTGAGTTCCCCCGTTTCCGGATTCGGCTGCGGGTTCGTCGTCGCCCACAACAACCGGCCGCTATACTGGCCCGTCGCGGCATCCCGCGTAACGTACAGGTTCCCCAAACGGTCCGAAGAGTCGTACGGCCGGCTCCCGAACTGATACATCAGTCCAATGTTGATCGTCAATTTGCTGGACACGCGCCAGTCGTCCTGGAAGTGGCCCATCACGAAGTGGCCGATTCCATCGGTTAGCGTGTTCCCTTCCCCGCGCCGCACCTCTCCCGGATAGCCGAGCAGCGCATCCGCCAACGGGAAGCCTGTCACTCCGCCCAAAAACAGCGCATCGCCATTCATCGGATTCGACGTATTCGTGTAGAACTGGCGGTGCTGGTACTGGCCTCCAAACTTTAGCGAATGCCTGCCGATCAGCTTCGTCACGTTGCCGCGCCACTGCCAGATGTTGTCGCCGGTGGTTCCGCCTCCCGCGCCGGGCGTGCTATACGCGCCCATCGTGATGTTCACCAGCGGATCACCGAACACCTCCTTCTGGTACATCTGCATCCCCGTCTTCTGGAGGAAGTCCGCCCGTGTCAGCGTGCCTTTCGTCGACACCTGGGGGTTATCCGGCTGGTTCGTCCCGAACCCCACTTCCAATGTCGTCGTCGGATTGATGATGTGGGTCCAGGATGCCCCGTAGTTGAACACATCGTACTCGCTGCGCCCAACGAAATTCGGTTGCAGCGCCGGGCTCAGCAGATCCGCGTTCTGCTTGCTGAACCGGAAGAAGAATGTGTTGTTCGTGTTGATGTTGTAGTCATACCGCCAGTGCAGCGCGTCGCGGTTGTTCGCTCGCGATCCGCTCGAGATGTAGTTCTGCACCAGGCCCGGCCGGTTCGGCAGCGGCGTCGTCAACTCCAACGCGGTCGGAATCGCCGGGTTAATCTGTGCCCGTGGAATGACGTTCCCCGGATAAGGCTGGCCGTTGACCGGGTTGCGGATCACCGTACCCGGCAGCAGCGCCGAAAAGTCTCCGTTGCGAAACTCCTGCGTCGGAACGTTGCCGATCTGGGTAGACGCGCGCCGGCTCCGGAAGCCTTCCCAACTCGCGAACCAGAACATCCGGTTCTGCAGCTTTGGCAGCGGCCCGCCGATCGACACGCCATACTGATTCTGTTTGAATGGCACCTTCGGCAACCCACTGCGGTTGGCGAAAAACTCATTCGCGTCGAAGACGTTGTTGCGCAGGTACTCATAAAGAGTGCCATGCAACTGGTTCGTCCCCGACTTAATCACCATCGACACGTTCGCGCCCATCGAACGCCCGAAATCCGACCCCGTATTGGTCGCGATCTTGAACTCCTGCAGAGCGTCCATCGGCGGCGAAATCCCCGGCGAGTTCATCATCTGCATGTTCGAATCAAAGCCGTCCAGCGTGTAGTTGTTGTCCTGCGGCCGGCCCCCGTTCACCGAAAACAGCGCCGTTCCGGACTCCGCCGTTCCCCGCGACTGGCTGCGCGTGATCGAGCTCGTCCCCGGCATCAGCAGGATCAGCCGCGTAAAGTTGCGCCCGTTCACCGGCATCCGCTCCAGTTCCTTGGCCGCCACCACCGAGCCCACCGAGGCTTCCTCGGTCTGCAGCACCGGCGCGGCTCCGGTCACCTCCACGGTTTCGGTCACCGATCCCAACTCCAGCGTGAAATCCACTTCCAGCACCGCGCTCACCTGCAGCACAATGCCAGTTCTGGTCTGCGCTTTAAAGCCGGTGGCTTTCACCGTCATGGTATAGTCGCCCGGATTCAACGGCGTGATCCGGTACTGCCCGGCGGCGTTGGTCTGCACGGTTCGCGCCGCGCCCGTACCGGCACTGACAACGGTAACCGACGCGTCCGCAATGACGTTTCCGGTGGGATCGTAGACATCTCCCACCAGGGTGGCGGTCGTTTGAGAATAGCTGGCCACGGCTCCCAAGCCGAGCAGCATCCCATAACGGACGCAGAGCGATAGCGTTCCAGCTAACTTGCTCATGGAAGCATCCCCTTTCGAATCGTTGCGAATGTAACCCCGCAAACTTGTCCGATGAGTCTATACCATACGTTCCGCGGTAGCAATCCCCCTCTCCATTGACAACTCGCCCGAAACTTGCCAGCGTGTTGGGGAGGTTCCCGGCCGCTGTGATTCGCTATCTTCCCTTCGCGCTTCCGGCTCTGCTGCCGCTCGCGATTCTGCTTCATGCCCAGGGCGTCAGTACCCGCAATGCCCCCGCCGCCCCACGCCTCGCCCCTTCCGGCCGCCCTTTCCTGGCCTCCTTCACCGACATCGCCGCCAAAGCCGGCCTCATCCACCCCGTCACCGTCGGCAATGCCGTCAATAAGAAATACATAATCGAAGCCAACGGCACGGGACTCGCCGCGCTTGATTACGACAACGACGGCTGGCTCGACCTGTTCGTCGTCACCGGCTCAAAGTTCGAAGGCTTCGGCAACGCGAGCCCGCCCACCAACCGCCTCTACCGTAATCTCGGCAACGGCGCCTTCGCCGACACCACCGAAAAGGCCGGTCTGGCGCGCTCCGGGTGGGGCAACGGCGTCTGCCTCGGCGACATCGACAACGATGGCGATGACGATATCTACGTCACCTACTGGGGCCCCAATCTCCTGTTCCTCAACGACGGCAAGGGCGCATTCACCGAGACCGCCGCCACCCGTGGCATCGCCGGGCCTACTACGGAGTGGAGTTCCGGCTGCACCTTCTTCGACTACGATGGCGATGGCCGGCTCGATCTGCTCGTCACCAGCTACCAGCACTTCGATCTCGCTACCACCCCGCCGCCGGGCAAAGCCTCCAACTGCGAATGGAAGGGCATGCCCGTCTTCTGCGGCCCGCGCGGACTCCCCTTCGGCCGCGTCACCCTCTTTCACCAGAAGGCCAACGGCACCTTCGAAGACGCCACCTCCTCCGCCAAACTGGCCGACGCGCCGCAAACCTACGCCTTCACCCCCGTCGCCGCCGACCTCAACGCCGACGGCTTCACCGACATCTATATCGCCTCCGATTCCACCCCCAGCATCTTCTTTCGAAACGATAAGAACGGCACCTTCCGCGAGCTCGGCACGGAGACCGGACTCGCCTTCAACGAACACGGCCACGAACAGGGCGGTATGGGCGTCGGCGTGGGCGACTTCAACCGCGACGGCCTCCTCGACCTCGTCAAAACCAACTTCGCCGGCGACCATCCCAACCTCTACCGCAACACCGGCGGAGGTCTCTTCGAAGATGTCGTCCTCATGGCTGGGCTCGCCGTTAATCCGCAGTACGTCGGCTGGGGAGTCGCCATGCTCGACCTCGATAACGACGGCTGGCAGGATATCTTCCAGGTCAATGGCCACGTCTACCCCGAACTAAAGGGCGAGCCCGGCGGCGAATCCTACCGCCAACAGCGCCTCGTCTACCGGAACCTCGGCGATGGCCGCTTTGAAGACGTCAGTGGGCTCGCCGGACCCGCTATCCTCGCCCGCCACTCGAGCCGCGGCGCCGCCTTCGCGGACTTCGATAACGACGGCGACATCGACGTGGCCGTCATGAACATGGGCGAGCCCCCGTCGCTCCTGCGGAACACCCTCCGCGGGTCCGCCAAATGGATCAAAGTCAACCTCGAAGGCACCCAGGCCAACCGCTCCGCCATCGGCGCCACCGTGACCATCGAAGCCGCCGGTGTCCGTCAAACCCTCCCCCTGCTCGGCCAATCCAGCTTCCTCTCGCAGAATGAGCGCCGTCTCCACTTCGGCCTCGGCAGCGCCGTGAAAGTCGACAAAGTGACGGTGCGCTGGCCCGCCGGCGCCACCGAAACCTTCCCCGGCGGCCCCGCGGGTGCCACTCTCCACCTCAAGCAGGGAGCCGGACAGCCGTGACCCTACCCACCGCGGTCCTCGCCTTCTTCCTTCAATCCCCGGCCGATCCGCTCTCCGAACAGGCCATCGCAGCCGCCCAATCCGGCGACATGGCTAACGCCGCCCGCCTCTGGACCGAGGCCATCGCCAAGGATCCCAAGCACTTCCCTTCCCTCTTCAACCTCGGCCTGCTGCTGCATCGCCAAAAACGCCAAGCCGAGGCCGCACCCCTGCTCGACCGCGCCGCCGCCGTCCAACCCGGCTACCAGGTGCACCTCATCCGTGGGCAGAATTTCCAACAACTGGAGCGGCGCGAAGACGCCATCCACGCCTGGCGCGCCGCCCTCAAGTTCCAGCCTAAGAACGTCAAACTGATGCAG
>CAYLPH010000020.1:0-121236 GCA_964385495.1 uncultured Candidatus Solibacter sp. | reverse complement strand
GCCCTCGCCTTGGGAACTTTGGACATGGCCAGTACGGCCGCGACATTGGAGGGGTCTACTTCGTCGATCAGTTCCTCCGCAAGCACGTTGGCTCGCAACGGCGGCGCGCCCGGATCGGAACTGAGCAAAGTCTGGAAGGCCTGTTCGGAGACGGTCCAAGCCGATCCGCCGGCGCGAGTCATCACGGGCTCGGCCAGACGTTCTTCCAACGATCCGTGCAGCGCGAACGGGCGTACCGCCTGGGTGACGTAAGTAACACCGACTCGCGGTTCGTTGGGCGCGCTGGCTTCGATGCCCAGCGACTCCACAATCTTCATGCTGGGATAGTCATGGATGCGCACCACCAGCGTTTCTTCCATCTCGCGCAGGTCCACCAGTTCGCGGATGGCGCGCGGCACCCGTACCAATTGCTGGAAGCAGGCCTTGTCCGGATCGCGCACGTCGCGAAACTGCTTCAGCGTATAGAGCGAAAGCGGTACCTGGTTGCCGAGTATCTCCAGTGCGAGGGCGCGCCCGTTATCGAGGTAGGAATGCTCGCCAACCGCTTTGGCGGTGGAATCGGCCCGCATGGTTTTCTTCGCCTGCAGTTCCTTGCGCAGCAGTTGCGCCCAGGCACGGGGGCTGTCGGGAGACGCCTCCGCCTGGAGGCCGCCGTCGTAGTCCAGGCGGCTCACCTCCACCACCGGCTGGATGATCGCCTTCTGGCCCGCGCCGTAGGCGGGCCACACCTCCGCATCCATGCGCAGTAGCGGCTGCCTGGTGTCGTCATCGGGACCGGCACCGGCCAGCCAGCCGCTCTTCGGCATGAAGAAGTCGGCCTTACGGGCATCAATGCCCTGGATCTCGAAACGAGAGGCGGCGGCGATGCTCCCATCGACGAAACTATAGGCGGGCACCAGACCCGCGCCTTCCACCTCCCACGCGTTATCGTCACAGGCGCCGTCGCTGTTGCAGCAGCTTTCCAGCAGGACGGGAACGAGGAAAGACAACTCATCCTTCGCCCAGTTGCCGACATTGTCGGTTTTGGAGATGACGCCGTTGTAATGAGTGGAGGTCAGATACACGTAGGCATGATCGGTGGCGCTGGAGGCACCATCACTACCGGTGATCGCGGGCCGGCTCCACACACGCAGGCGCACCTTACGCCGTTTGGCCGCGTAAGGGCCATCCAGGGCGCCGGCAATCGCATCGCCGATGTAGTCGTCCACAAAGGCCTGCAAGCGATCCCGCCGCGCCAGTAGCGGTAGCACACGCGTGGTCGCGTCCGGGAACAGGAACGGCCCGCTCACGGTTTCCACGGCGGAAGAGACGGCGTTGTTGAAGTAGGGCTTCGGCTCGGGCGGCTGGGTAGTCGGGACCGCCTCGCCGGCGCCATCACGCCATACGCCGTCGGCCAGGCGCCACGCTATGTTTAGGCCCTGCTCATAGCGCACATCCAGATCCATCCAGAAGGGCAGCAGCGGCTTCAGTTCGTCGACTTCCGTCTCTGTATCGTCGGCCTGGATCTTACGGTGGATCTCCAGGCCCAGCGTACGGGCAATGGGCAGCGATGAATGCTGGTAAAGCTTGATGGTGTGGCCACCGCTGGAGTCACCCAGCACCAGCCACTCTTCGCCCAGCATGCCGGCTCCATTGAAGCCGGTGGTGATCATGCGGCCGTTGGTGAGGGCCTGGTAGCAGGCGCGATCCGGATCCTCGGCGCCGCGGAACTGTTTCAGGTTCAGCGAATTCTGCACGAACCCCTGGCCGGAAGGGGAGAGGCTCGGCAGAAAGCGCGCCAGCATCTGGGGGAGAATGCCGGGTGTGGTCACCGGATGCACCGGGGCGTTGCGCATGGATTGCGCCATCCACATCCAGTCGCGGCCAAAACCCGCCAGCGAGTTTGATACGTTGCTCGCCACATTCCACGGAAGGATGGGCATCCGCGGATCCACCGGCACGCGGGCATTGCCGATAGGTCCGCCCTTTTCGATATCCAGGAAGACCTTGTTTTCCAGGTCGCGCCCGGCGTAGGCGTCGGGGAACACGGCAGTCTCCACGCGGGCCAGCGTGGTGGGGGAGACGGGATCGCGAATCCAGCCGCTGGGCGACCATGTGACATTCGCCAGGATCTTCGGAAAGCCGTAGATGGTGCGGCCCAGCGGCACCGAGAAGGTGTCGTTAACGAAGATGTAGGGCGTGATGACGGCCCAGTCGTGAAACACCCAGCGGCCGTTCACACGCTTATACCATTCCACTTGGATGCTGAAGAACACCTCTAACTGCGAGAACCAGCCGACCCGCGAGACCGCCTCGGAAACCTGGCCATAGTCCAGCACCATGAGCATCACGTAAGGGGCGGAAGCTCGGAAGTAGCCAACTTCGGGAGGCACGAAGTTGAGGTAGCCGTCGCAGAGCTGCTGCAGTGCCGCCAGGCTGGCCCGCAGAGGGAAGACGCGCACCGACATGTTGTTGAACACGTAGGGCGGGCGAAGGGGCATCGGATTGTTGGTCAGCTCGGGTAGCCGGGCAGCGAAGGCGTCTTCCGTCATGAACGGTCTCTCCTGGTTGCGGTCAGTTGCGTTCGATCACCCACTTCGGCAGAGCTTCTAAGAAGCGTTTGTCGCGGGAGTCCGGCAGGTGCCCGTAGAGTTGGGTGAACTCATAGTGCGCGGCGCCGGCCAGTCCCTGCGCCACCTGGCGGGCATACTCCAGGCAGCCGTAGTGGTCCATCCGTTCGCGAACCCACTCCACGTCGCCGTCGCCACGCTGTTCGCGGGGCTGCCCCAACATGCGATGAAGCCGCGCGCGCTCCTCCGGCTGTGCCGCCTCCATCAAATGGATCAGCATCAGCGTCCGCTTCCCTTCCCTGACATCGCCCCCGAGTTCCTTGCCGTAGGCCGTGGCGTCGCCCTCCAGGTTGAGCAGGTCGTCCTGGATCTGAAAGGCCGCGCCGAGGAAGAAGCCGAAGCGAATGCAGCGGTCCGGATGAACGGCGCCCTGCGAGCCAATGAGCGTCCCAGCGCGGCTCGGGTGGATGGTGGCCAACCAGCAGGTCTTCTTGAGCACCATCATGAGGTAGTCGGCTTCACGCACGTCCACCACGTTGTCCCGCCGCCAGCCAAGTTCGAAGGCTTGCCCTTCGGCCGACTCGCGCGCCATGCGTTCGGTCTCCTCAATGATGCGCAATGACAGCTCCGGCCCCAGCGGGCCGCGGTTATCCAGAAGGGGGCGCATGGACAGCATGGAAAGCATGTCGCCGACGTTAATGGCGATGGGAACGCCTTCGGCGCGGTGCAGGGTCGGCTTGCCGCGGCGCTGCTCGCTCTCATCCTCGATGTCGTCGTGGATGAGCATGGCGTTGTGGATCAATTCAATGGAAGTGGCCGTGCGCAGCGCCGACGCAAGAGGGGCGCCGAAGGCACGCGCGGTAGCGATGCAGAGGCTGGGGCGAAAACCGCGGCCGCCCCGCTTAGGGTAGTCGGCCAGCAAATCGTAAAGGTAGCGGCCCGGTTCGCCGGATGGGATGTAGTCAAACAGGACGGCGCGGGTAGCCTCGCTGTATTCGCGAAGCACGGTTGCGACCAGGCCCGTATCGCGGCTGTCCATATCGCTTAGTTGCCGGCGGGAGGATCGCTGATCACCACCAGCATGTCGCCCATCGGAGCGCTGTCGGCGATACGGCGCACCGTGCCGCGATAGGCGCCCGCCGGCTGCCCCCCGGGGATGACGACAGCCATCACCAGCCTCCCGTTCTCACGCGTGAAGGCGACCTGATCGAGGGCGGCGGCGGAGAATCCGAGCGCGGCGAGCGGGTCGGCTCGCAGCCCCATGCCGTCGGAACCCGGCTGGAGGTTGGCGATGATCTCGGTGGGTTTGGCGGAGGTCACCTTGATGGTCAGGGCAGTGGGGGAAGACTGCGGGTTCGCCGGCGCCGGCTTGTCCTGCTGGCCGAAGGCGAAGCCAGCGCCCGGGAATCCCGCCTGCGCCATGCCGGGCACCAGATTCGTCCATGCATCCACCCAGACACGCATCACCGACATCCACTGTTCCATCAACGGCGCCATGGAGCCGAGCGGATTATTGGGATTGCCGAAGCTATCGCTCATTTGACCTCGCGGAGAGAAGGGATTGGGATTGCCGCGCGCGGCCTCAAAGCCGCGCTTCATATAGTCGTCGATCACCGCGTACGCATTGCGGACGCCGTTCTCCACCGCGCCGCAAACACCGGCCTCGCCGGCAGCGGTGGAAGAAGGAGGCGGCGGGGCGGCCGCGCCGGGTGGGGCGGACCGGGGAGAAACCAGGGGGTTACGAATAGGGCCAGTGCGCGCCGGGGGAACGCGGGCCGGCCGGGTTGCGGTGGAACTCATCGCTGCTCCTTACGGGTGGTCATAGCCAACGATCTCCTCCAGTGCGGGACGTTGCGAGAGCGCATGCGAAGCCAGCAAACCGGACATGACGGCCGATTCCACGCACCCGGTATCCAGGCCGGTGGCGGTCCAATCGCCGGCAATGGTGAGGTTATCAAAGCTCATGTCCAATGGGGAGAGCCGGTGGGCGATACTGCCGGGAAGCGACTGTACGTAGCGGTCACTGGGGTTGACGTTGGCGGTGTAGAACTGGCCGTCGAGATGGGTGGCAGGCGGGGAGCCCGGCTCGATGGGCCGGTCGGGCACCAGCAGATTCCAAACGAAGCCATTCCCGTTGGACGCAGCCTTCGGCCACAAAACGCCCAGATCGCGATTCATGAAACCAACGGCATTGCCGCGCACCACTTCTCGCTGGCTTTGATAGAAGGCTTCGGTCACGGTGCCGCCATTCAGCGCGTCGGGAAGCACGCCGCAGAAATAGGCGATGGACTGCACCGGCGTCTTCCAACTCTCTTCGGGTATGAGATGGGTCATGTCGGCCCAGGTGTCGAACGGGGGAACATAACCGGAGAGATTGGCGGGAGGGTGGGGCCAGCCGAGCCCCGCGGCGTCCTGGTTCAACCACAGTTGGAAGGCCTGGGTGGGGACGGTTTTGACATGCCGCACCATGGCCTGCCACTTCGGCTCACGGGCAATCAGTTCGGTCGCGACGTGAGGCAGCGCGCCGATACCCACTCCCAGTACGACAAAGTCGAAGTCGCGGCCGGCGTGAAGGGTCTTCTCCTCGACATAGCGCTGATCGAAGACCGATTCGAAGGCGCGCCCTTCGGCGGCAAGACGCTCGCCGTCGACTAGTTGGGAATAGTCGGGCGCGGCGGGCCAGCAGGGCACGTTGTGTATATTCACCAGCGGCTGGTAGGCGGCGCCGCCGTTCACGTGCGCCTGGACGTTGAAGGTGAGCGTCTCCACCGACGGCGCATCCGGCGCAAGACCAACATTGCCCAGGCGGTGAAAGAACTCGAACTTCACGCCGCGATGGGCCAGCACCTGGTACAGCGGGGCGAAGACGATATCACCCATGCCGGCGCTCATGCGATAGAACAGCGCGCCGCGGTAGGTGAAGAACATGCGCATGGCGCCGCGCAGCGCCACGCCGGCGGCCAGCCGCGGCTTGCGCACATCGCCGTCTTCGTAGGCGAACGCCAGGTCATAGATGCCGCGCAGGAAGCCTGAATCGAGCGACGCTTCGGAAGCGCCATGACGGCGGAGCCAATCCCGCCAGTCGTGGTCATTGATGGCGTCGAAGCCGCGCGGGTCCAATGCCAGACCTTCCCGCAGGGAACCGCGGATGATGGCGAGGATCAGGTCGATCACCTGCCAGACGCGCCGCAACCCCGCGTCGCCGCTGCAAAGCTGTTCCACCCGGCGGCGGGCGACACCGGCCAGCACGTCCGTCATCCGCAGCGGGAGCGCCGCTCCATCACGGATCAGCTGCGGCAGGAAGCGCTCCAGCACTTCGCGTAGTAGCTCCGCCGCTTCGATAACGGCGGCGGAGGTAGCCAGTTGCCCATAGCGCAGCAGTGCGTCAAAGGCGGACGACAGCATCTCCGGCGCACGCCTTCCGTGGGCGGCGCTGTCTGAAGCTCCCGCAGCGGTGCCGGATTCCATGGCGGCGGCCGAACGCAGCAGCTCGATCACTAATCGCACAGCTTGCCGCAGGTAGGCGGTGACCGTGAAGGGATCGCCGGTGGTAGGATCGCCGGGGTCGCCATTGCCGGGCTTGAAATGGGCCATCCAGCAGGACCAGCCTTCGGGAGTGCGGTCGGTGACGCCGACATCGGGGGCGGGGAGGAACGCATCGCGCCAGGAGACAAAACGGCACCCGGGATACGCGGCGTGGCGCTCCTGGTAGCATTCGCGCATGAGGCGGAAGGCGTTCTCATAGAAGCCCATCCAGAGATGCAGCCCGTGCTCTTCGATACGGTCGGCATAGCCGCGGCCGGAGGCGCCCTTGCCACCCAAACGCCATCCCATCTGGTAGACAGTGACGTCGAAGCGGCCTTGCTGTTCCGGGCGCGTCAATTCATAGGCGGCGGTCAGCGCGGCGCACCCACCCCCAATGACGGCGACGCGGCAGGGCCTCGACGTGCTCATAGCCAGGTGGAGGGACGCAGCACATCGCCGGGCAGTTGCGTGCCGGCATCCCCGATGGCATCGCTAAGCTGTGCGCCTGTCAGACCGGTGGCGGTGCTCAAGTCGGCGCCACGCAAATTGGCGCGGCGCAGGAAGGCGGCACGCAGGCTGGCTTCCCGCAGGTCGGCCCCTTCCAGGTCGGCCCGGCAAAGATCGGCGCCGTCCAGCGAGGCGTTGCGCAGGTCGGTGCGGCGCAGATCGGCCTTTCGCAGGATCGCGCCGTTCAAATTCGCCCCGGCCAGCGTCGCCCCTTCCAGGTTGGACTCCATGAAGAAGACCCGATTCAAATCGGCCGCGGCCAGGCAGGCGTGGGCAAAGCAGGTTCCGTTCAGCATCACCGTGTCGGGGTTTTGGCTGCGGAACGCATTCCAGGCCTCAATGCCCTGCTGCAATCGACAAAGCGCAACCTTCCCAGGAATCAACGTTCCTCCTATATGTTCGAAAGTTCACCAATTATCCGGGAAGACAGGAAACCGCGTCAACTGCCGGGCAGCGTCAATTTGTGCCATCAGGGCTGCGCGGCTGGTTTCTGCGGGCGCAGTCCAAGCTGCGAAACGAGTTCGAGAAAGGCAGGGTCGGCGGCCAGCGGATCCAGACGCGGATCCACGCCGATCCAGATGGCCTGGTGCGCACGCTGCTGCACGGCTTCCCGGAGGTAGCCGATAGCCCGCTGCGAATCGCCGAGCGCGGTGTAAACCAGTGCCCAGGTGACTGGCGCCACGGGCTGGCGGCTCGACAACACTTCGACTTCGGCCACCAGCGCTGTGACCCGCGGCTGCTGCCCCGTTCGGGAGAAACCATAGGCGAGTTCGGCAAGCGCGCTCGCGGTACGGCCCTGCAGCCGGACGGCTTCCTCGAAATGATGCAGGGCCTCGTCGTTCTCGCCCAGTTCCAGCAACGCCCGGCCCAACGACAGGTGGGCATGCGCGAAGTTGGGATGCGCCTGCAGGGTTTTCCGCAGGGCGCGCGCGGCGGCGCTCCACTGCCGCATGCGGTAATAACAGCCACCGATAGCCGTGCTGGTGATGGCCGACAGAGGATCCAGCTCCAGGCCGCGGCGGATCTCGCGCAGCGCTTCGTCGAAGCGGCCCAGCGGCGTCAGGTAATCCAGCGCGTAATGGAAATGCAGCGACGCATGGCCCCCGCCAAACGCCAGCGCCTTCTCAAACGTCTGGCCGGCGGCCGTCCAATTCCAATCCGAGGCGGCCAGGATGATCGCCAGTTGGCAGAGGCCGGGGACGGAGTTGGGCTCTAGACGGAGAGCCTCATCGAGGGCGGATTTAGCGCCGGCGACCGCTCCGGCGGCGGGCTCCAAACCGTACCACTCCAGTCGCATGTGCGTTTCGGCAATGCCGACCATGGCCGGCGCGAAGGCCGGATCCAACTGCGCGGCGCGCTGGTAAAGATCGAGCGCCTGGCGAAGGCTGCCGGCTGTCTCCAGGTTAAAAGCGAAGCGTGCCTGCAGGTAGAGGTCATACGCACCGGACTTGGCGGTTTCCCTGCGAATAGGATCCGACGAGCCGATACGTGACCCGATCTGCTGGCGCAGTTTGTCGAGCACCGCCATGGTCAGTTCATCCTGCAGCGAGAAGATATCGCGCAGTTGGGCGTCGAAGCGCTGAGACCAGATTTGATAACCTTCGCGGGAATCGTTAAGTTGTACCGTCAGGCGCAACCGGTCGCCGGCGCGCCGCACGCTGCCGCTCACCACCAGGCTGCAGCGCAGTTTCCGCCCGATCTCGCGCATGTCCGGAGCATTGGACTTGCACTGGAACGAACTGCTGCGCGAGACGACGCGCAGGTCCTCAATCTGCGTGAGGCCGTTGATGAGTTCCTCGGCCAAGCCATCGCAGAGGTACTCATTGTCCGGCTCCGGGCTCATATTGACGAGCGGGAGAACAGCCAGCGTACGTGGGGTGCCGAAGGAGTCGCCCTCGATCTCCGCCCGGCGCGACCCGGCGACGCTGGTGAGTGTGGCGGACTCGGGAAGCGATCCACCGGCAGCCGTGGCGGCGGCAATCAGGGTGGCGGAGTCGCTGGGGCGCTCGCCGTGCGCGGGCATCAGGCGACCCAATTGCAGTTCGCGTTGCAGGCGCTTGAGGTCGGCGCGCAGTTCAGCCGCCGTCTGGCAGCGGAGTTCCCTATCCTTCTCGAGCGTCTTGAGGAGAAGATCGTCGAACTTCCCGGTCAACCGCGGATTGAGGCTGGAAGGGAGGCGCGGGTCATTCAGCAGAATGGCATTGCGAGCCTCCAGCCAGGTGTTACCCGTAAAGGCTTCCGCGCCGGTGGCCAGCAGGTACAACACCGCGCCGAAGGAGAAGATGTCGGTGCGCGCGTCCAGGTGCCGGCCGGCCGCCTGTTCCGGCGACATGTAGCCCATGGTCCCCATCACGGTCCCGCGACGCGTCAGTTCCGGATCCTCGGCTTCCCGATGGGAAACGGCGTGCGTTTCCTCGATGTCGGGCAGGGGCTTGCGACCGCCGGTGCCGGTCATCTTCGCTAAGCCGAAATCCAAAATCTTGGCGTGGCCTCGCTTGTTCAAAAACAGGTTGGAGGGCTTGATGTCGCGGTGAATGATGCCTTCGCAATGGGCGGCGTCCAGGCCATCAGCCACCTGGATGCCGATCTCCAGCAGTTGCTCCAGGGCGAGCGGTTTGCGCGTGCCGATCTGCTTAAAGCTGCGCCCCTCCAACAGCTCCATGGCCATGAAGACGATGCCATCGGCTTCGTCGATTTCGTAGATGGTGCAGATGTTGGGGTGATTGAGGGCGGAGGCGGCCAAGGCTTCCCGTTGGAAGCGGGCGCGAGCGGCGGTGTCCTGGGCCAGGTCCTGCGGCAGGAACTTGAGCGCCACCCGCCGCTGCAGGCGCAGATCCAGCGCTTCGTACACCACGCCCATGCCTCCGCTTCCCAGCGTACCCATGATGCGGTAATGCGATAGGACTTCCCCAGTCATCTTGCCAATCTGCGAATATTCCGGCGAGCCTGAATTATACCGAGGATTGGCGTGGTGCCGCGTGCCGCCCACCGAGGGGCGGCGCCGCGAATCGCCATTCAGATGCGGATCATCGACACATCTTCCAGCGTTTCTTCCACTGGCTGGCCCGATACGCTCTCATGCTGGGAGAAGCCATCGAACTCCAGTAACCCGCTAAAGTCGATACCCGTGCGCTCCATGACCTGCCGGATGCTGATCTGGAACGTGCGGAAGCCGGCGAAGACGAACTCCAGTTCTTCCAGTTCCCTCGTCTGGCTGACCTTGTAGGCGGTGGCGGAGGGGCGGCCGTCCTCGGTGACGATGGCAACCACTTTCCAGAAGGCGGCCGGGATTTTGGCGTCGCGGTACTCCAGGTCGTCATCGGCGAAGAAGGGGCCGGTAAAGACGGTCACCCGCATGCGGTCGGCCCGGGCATTCTGCAGGATGTGGTCCTCCAGGCTCAGCCAGGTGCGCTGGTTCATGCCGCCCATCTGCGGGCAGCTATTGGTGAAGTGGAAGGTATCGCGATTCGCGGTGCGAGCCTCGTTGAGGGAGCCCCACACCGGATCCTCGCGCCGGACCATGTGGCCGCGGTCGAGCGCATTGTTGTCGTAGATGGCATCGCCGTGCTGCTGCGTTTTCTCCAGGCGGCCATCGAAGCTCCAGCTACTGATGCGCGGCACCCGGCGGGATTCGGAGGCATTGATGTTCACCACCGTGAGCAGCGGCATCTTGCGGGACGCGGACTGGATGGTGGAGAAGTGCATGTACTTCAGTTCGACGCCATCGGTGCCGGGCAGGGGGAGCATGTCGTCCGCTGCCGTACCGCCTACCGGAAGCGGAATGTGCCAGCCGTCGAGGAAATCGGGATCGTAGCCATGGCGGGAGTCGAAGGCCTCGGCTGGGGTTTCGGGTTCGCGGCCGGCGCGCTCGAGTCCTTCGAGGCCTTCCAGTCCTTCGCCAGCCGGGGAAAGGCGGACCATGGTGGCGAGAGACGCTTTGCGGGTGAGATCTGCGGGCATGGGTATCTCCTTCGTTAGTCAGTGATAGAAGCGGTTGCGGGTTAGTTGGCGAAGCGGACGGCGTTGCGCACCGCGCGCCGCCAGCGTTCGATTACGGCCGATACAGCGAGAAGTTTTGCGTGGTTGGGGCGCCGTTCCAGGCAGGCGCGGAGTAGTTGCGGGAGTGCGCCGGCACGGTCGGCCAGTTCGACGTAGGATTCGAGGGCGTCACAGCCGATGATGGGCGCCTCACCCTCGCTTCTCGACAGGTGCCAAACGGGCAGTTCGGAAGGATCGGGGACGGGCAGGGAGCCGCTTCGGGTCTTGATGTCTTTGAGGATGGAGATGATGGGGATGCCGCGGTTGATTGCGCTTCCATTAGGGCCGGCATGATTCGACCAGACACCCTGGTGCATGCCGAAGAGCATGAAAGAGCGGTCAAAGCAGGGGCCGCCCGACGAGCCACCCTGGCCGTTGGCGACGTGCAGAAACCGTAGCGAAGGCACCGCATGGGCCGAAGCCGGGTCCGGGTCGAGAATGGAGCCCTCGTCAAAGCGCATCGGGTGGCCTTGCGGGTACTGGAAGACAATGACGGAACTCTTGCCAAGGGGGACCACGGCGCGGTCATCGAGAGCCGCCCATTGGCGCTCCAAGCCGGGAAGGTTCTCGAGCCGGATCACGGCATAATCCCAGAAGTTCGCCAACTCCGAGAGATCGTCCGGCAGGCGGGACTGCAACTCCTCGGGGTGGCAGGCGCTATGGCCGGCACACCAGTTGGCATGAGCGCGAACGGTCTGGCGCATGAGCCCGAAAACATCCTCAAACTCCACCAGCAGGCGGGATCCACCATCGGAGCGGGCCTGGTGCGCGCCTTGTGCATCCGGATCGAACAGTTTGCGGACCACGTGCCACGCCGTCAGCACCAGGTGAGGGCCGACGAGGATACCGGTGCCCTGAAAGGCGCTATCCACCAAGACACGAACCGTCCAACGCGTGCCCATGGTGATTCCGCGAACGGCTTTCTTCGGATCCTGGTAGCCACGGGCCAAGTCGGTGATGGCCTGCAGGGCGGCGGCATGATCGCCCGCGCCGCCGGCGGCCGCCGTCGCGCGAGCCTCGGCGATGGTGCCATCCTCCAGGCCTTGGTCGGCAATGGCGTGGGCGAGTTCCGGGAGGAAGCCCTTTTGCTGAGCCCATTGCAACGCGGCTTCGAAGGCTTCCCGATCAACGCCGGCCTGGGTGACCGACTCGAAGGCCTTGCGGTCATTCGGGTTGTCAAAGACGGCCGCCTGGGCCTGCAGGAACAAGCGGCCGAATTCGGAACGGGAGATGCGCAAGGCATCGGCGATCGCGGCAATCGTTAGACGCATGGCGTTTGCCTTAGCTGGTGCGGTCCACCGTGTTTACTCCGTTAGACTTCAGCACCTCCAGCAGCGTCTTGCCGGTTAGCTTGTCAGGTTCCGCAAGAGCGCGCCCCAGTACATGACTCCAGTTCTCGCGCGGAATGGCGCGTGTGCCGCCATAGTGCAGCGCCGCCGCCGCGCCTTCTCTCCCGGCGCTCAATACCGCCGAACCGGAATTGCCGCCCAGCGTGGAGGCGTCATGCGCGGTAGTCCATGCAAACAGCGGCGTGTTGGCCCGCATCACCTCGCCCGGCGCCAGCCGCTTGCAGCCGAAGGTCTTCTGGAACAGCATCTCCTGCAGCGTGAGCGGCTCGCCTAATCCCGGGTTGCCCGGATAGCCCACAATGTAAAGGATCGCCCCGGGCTGCGCCCAATCGGGGGAGATGTCCACCGAAAGCACGGCGGGAGGACGAGCCCCGCCAGCGGCAGGACCCAGTTCGATAAGAACCAGGTCGAGCTTGGAATGATCAATGGGCGGCACGATGGGCCGTGCGCCCGCGTAGAGCACCTTCCGTAACGGTCGTGGCAAGATGGACTCCACGGCGCGAAACTCATGGCCGAAGTCGATCGCGGCGCCGGGCTTGAAAACCCAGACGCCCTGCGCATTCGGACGGGCCACCGCCTGCAGCACGTGCCGGTTCGTCATGATGACGTTCTCGGCCACCAGGAAACCGGTTCCTTCAAAACCCTGCGGCGAGCCAGGCACGTCGATGCGCCCGATACACTGCAAGGCTGTCAGCAATGAGCCCTCCGCCTCACTAGCCTTAATCTGTTCCGCCCACACGCCAGCCGGGCTGCTGGCCAGATTCACCCGCCCGCGTTGCACCATGAACGATGGCCGCGAGCCATCCGTGCGGACAATAACTTCCAGCGCGTCGGAGAGGCTCTCGGTATTGAGATCCTCCGGCGGTTCGCCTTCCAGCCGCTCCAACGCCTGGCCCCCTTCGGCCGCGATCTGGTCGGCAATCTCGTGCAGCTCCGCATCGTCATCCAGAAACTGCCGCACGATGTCATGCAGTTGATCCTTTGTTGTGAGGACGCGGTCACGAATGCCCTCTGGGGAGAGGTCCGCCGCGACTGGGCCTTCCGACATCGACTCCAGCGCACCCCCGTCGCGCCCGGCGAGGAGATGCCGGTAATGCTCGGCCACCGCCCGGCGGCGCGGCACCTCCGGCGACTCCAGCCGCCGCGGCCCAGGAATCGAAAAGCCTTCCGTTTCCCCAGGCGCGGCGAGTCGCTCCTGAAAGAATACGTTTCCGAACTCATCGATGTAAGACACCTCCAGTTCCGGACCGGCAAACCGCAGAAGAGCGAAGCCATGCAGGTTCATACCGTCGGCATCGGCGCGGTCATCCACCATCATCACCGGTGCGCCATGGCCGGGAGCGCCGTACGGAACGCTCTCGGGAATCGCGCCATGGCCGATGCAGCGGCCCTTGATGCCCATATGGTCGCGATAGATGATGCACTTGTGCTCATGGCCCCAGAACCAGGCAAAGACCTGAGGGAGCAGGTCCACCGTCTTCCGCAACAGACTGCGGTTCTGCGCGCGGCCTTCGTAGGCGGAGAAAGGCTGATGATGCGACAGCAGAATGGAGCGGCCTTCCAACGCCAGTTGCGCCTCTAACCACGCCCGCTGCGGCTCCTTCAAGCCGAAATCCTCGTAACCGGAATCCAATCCAATCAGCTTCCAATGACGGTTTCGCAAGTTGAAATAGCTGGCCGGCTGCCCGAATCGCGCCAGGGTGACATCGAAATAGCCATACCCCCCGCTATACATTTCATGATTGGAATTCAAAGCGAAATGGCGGCAGGAGTTCCTGGGCGGACCGAGCTCTTCAATCACGCTAAGGAACCGGTTTTCGCACTCACGCTCGGTGCCGGAGTAGTAGACATCGCCAAGATGGATCGCATGGGTGGGGTTGACGCGCCGGATCTGTTCCATGACGCGCCGCGCCGTAGGCTCGCCCGTGCCCCAATCCGAGTAGAGAGCGACGACCGCGTCTTCCGCCAAGTCAATGCGGAAATCCACCGGTTGCTGGTGCGCGATGAACGGCCGCTTGCCGCGAAACAGAGCCCGCAGCCGCTCGATCGCTACGCTCACCCAGCCTGGATCGATGGTACTGAACGGCCTCTCCAACTCCGCCAGGCCTTCGTGATGCTCATCGAAAGCACTCTGCAATAAGGCGAGCGTCTGATTGGTCGGCAGGTAGGGCCTGCCGATAGCCTCGGGGGCGGTGAGGGATTCCAGAGCGGCAGCGGGCCGCGCGGGTTCGGACTTCCACTCGTCCTCAAGGGCCTGCATCAAAAAGCGCTCGATCGCCGGCGCTGGCTGCGGCGCATCCACGCTTTCCAGGGCCGCGTTGGCCTCTAATTCGCCGGCGGCGCCCTCTGAAATACGCCGCAGCACTTCCTGGGCCTGTTGCAGCAAAAAGTCGCGGTTCGTGATTGGGGATTGCATCGGTCACGGCCTCCCTGGAGTGAGCACTCCGGTTACGAGCGGATGGAGGAATTGACGGAATAGGTTGCACCAGCCGTCATGAAATGTTTACCGTTTGCTCCAGAAACTGGAGGACTTCCACAAAGTTTTCGGAGCATACCACAACGCGCACTCGAATAGTCAATGCACTTCATTTCCCGGAAAGGCATCGCATTTTGCCGCGTGGCTCACCAGGCCGCGCACGTCCGGCGACGCCTCGCTCATCCTGCTAGCCTGTTGACGATGCCACGCCGCTACCTCGCCAAAGTCCTGCTTCTGAGCCTCTGCGCCAACGCCCAGGAGATGACGCCGCCCGGCGCCCGCAACAAGGCCGAGCGCCTGGAGTGGTTCCGCGATGTCGGCTTCGGCCTATTCATTCACTGGTCCGTGGACTCGCAGACCGGCCCGGTGATCTCGCATTCCTTAGCCGGCGCGGATGAAGCCTACACGCAGCGCTTCTTCCACGATCTGCCAAAGACCTTTAATCCTCGCAAGTTCTATCCGCAAGATTGGGCCGCGCTAGCCAAACTGGCCGGCATCCGCTACATGGTATTCACCACCAAGCATCATTCCGGCTTCGCCATGTGGGATACCAAAACCACGGATTTCTCCATCATGCATACGCCCTTCCCGCGCGACATTGTACGTGAAGTGATGGATGCCTTCCGGGCGCGGGGCATCGCGGCCGGCTATTACTTCTCCCCCGACGATTTCCTCTGGCTATGGAAGAACAAAAAGGATATCCAGCGGGGCATCCCCTCCGTGCAGCCGCGCAATAACCCGGACCTGCTACGGCTGGATCTGGCACAGATGCGCGAGCTGATGACCAACTACGGCAAGGTGGACATCCTGTTCCTCGATGGCGAGCCCCATCACCTCCGGGACCTGGCGTGGGACATACAACCGGACGTGGTCGTAACCCGCGGCGCCATCGAGACTCCCGAACTGTACGTGCCCGGCATCCCACTCGAAGGCCCCTGGGAAGCCTGTTTCACGATGGGCACCGCCTGGGGTTACCAGCCGCGGAACGAGCGGTACAAGTCGGGCGGCGAGGTCATCAACATTCTCGTGGAAACGCGTGCCAAGGGCGGCAACCTGCTGTTGAACGTTGGCCCCAAGCCGGATGGCGAACTGCCCATCGAGCAGGAGGAGCGGCTGCGGGAAGTCGCGCTGTGGATGCAGGTTAACCAGGAGGCCATCTACGCGGTACGCCCCTGGGTGATTACCAACGAGCGGAACATCTGGTTTACGAAGGCCAAGAATGACGATACGGTCTATGCCGTTGTGAAGCAGCAGCCGCGCTGGCAGCGGTCGACGTGGCGCGACTTCATCTTGAAGAGTCTGCGCGCCACCGACAAAACGCAGGTGACGGTGTTGGGACAGAACGGACGCGTGCTGGAGTATCGTCCTGAAGTAAACCCCGCGCCCTCCTGGCAACAGAAGGACGACGGACTTCACATCCGCGCCATGTTCACGCACCGGCTGCAGGACAACAGCAAGTGGCCGAATCCCATCGTCCTCAAGATCACCAACGTGAAGCCGGCCTTTGTACCCCCGCGCATCGAAACCACCGGCGCGAGATTCAATCCGGCCACCCGCACGGCCACGCTGGAAGCCAACCTCGGTAGCCTGGGCGACGCCACGGCGTTGGAGGCGGGCTTTGAATATCGCAGCATTGTGGGACTGGACGCCAGCGACCGCTCCATCCCCTGGAAGCCCGGGCCTTCGGCCAAACGTACCGCCACCGGCAAGTTCAGCCTGGCCTTGCCCAACCTGGATCCGAACGGCATCTATGAATACCGTGCCTGGGTCAAGCATCCGCTGCTGATGCTATATGGCGTCGAGAAGCGCCTGCTAATGCGCTAGGCCTCACTCGCCGGGCCGCTTATCCAACACCTGCGCCAGTGCGCGGGCTTCGGGCAATTCGGGACACGCGGCCAGCGCGAGACGCGAAGCCTCCCGCGCCGTTGCGATGCGGTTTCCCGCCAGATCCACCTCTCCCAGTCCAACCAGCACCAGCGCCCGTTCGCGCTTTTGTTGCGGCTGGATTCGCACCAGGGCCGCCTGGTACATCTCCCTCGCGCCATCGAGGTCTCCCCAATGCCGGCGCAGCCTGGCGGCGGTGCGAAGGGTGAGCGGATCCTTCGCGCGCAGGTCGAGCATCCACTGGCCCGCGGCTTCCGCCTCCGGCGTACAGCCCAGGGCAAGGCAACTCTCAACGATGATGCGATAGCCTTGCAGATCGTCGGGCACCGCGCGGTTGTAGGCGCGGCCCAGGCGGCGGGCTTCGGCGAAATCACGCGTGCCCAGGCGCAGTTCCGCTTCCAGTAACAGAAGACCGGGTTGACCCGGCGCGGCGCTTGCCGCCTGCTGGACGGCGGATCGCGCCGCCTCGAGTGCCGCATTCCCGGGCGCCGTCTGCCAGGCTTCCACGGCCTGCCGCGCCTTCTCAAGCAGCGCGAAGGCATCGGCGGCCGGGGCAGGCGCCGCCCAGACAATCCACGTAAGCAAGGCCATAGCCAGCATTTTGATTCTCTCCACACCAGAAATCAGGGCGGGGTTCTCGGTACCCCGCCCCCCTTGCTACCTGTCTGTTACTGCGGACAGGCGGCGCCGCTCCCGGCCGTGCATCCGGGCTCGGCGGGATCGATGTGACGGCGGTCGCGTCCGCTTGGGCTATTGCCCACGAACGGGAACGTGGTCCGGTAGGCCGTATCGTTCACGTTCACACCGTCACCTAACGCGTTGTTGGGGAACACATTGAAGCCGGGGCTTAGGACGCCGGCCACCACGCGCAAGGCGATGTCGGTCACATCGTCAAACACGCGGCGGCCGTTCGGGAACCCGGCGGCATCGCCCCCGAGCAGTCCCAGGCGGCTGGCCGAAGCCGGCGCGGTGGGTGCGACGCCGGTGTTCAACCGCAGCAGGTCGGCAACCGGACCGGACGGAGTGCCGGCGGCGGCGATGGGCGGTGCGTACGTCACCAGAGGCAGGAGGTCCGTACGCGGCGGCGTGGGGATGGCAACCAGCCCCCCGGTGGCGGCATTGAGGATCCGCGCCAAGGCCGGATCGAGCAATTGCGCGGCGAACTGGGCGTCGTTCTTCGGCTCATCCATGCTGAAGCGGTCCTTGGAACCGGTGCCGATGAGCAGTTCGTTGATGAGCGGGTTGGCCATGCGCTGCACCTGCGAGAAGCTGCCGGCGCTGAGTTGGGAAAGCGGCGCGCGGCGCAGGGTGGTGCGCGGGCGGGACGTGGTGGCCCACACGCCGATGGTGGCGGCCGTGGAGCTGGCGGCTTCTACTTGTCCGGTGCGAGTGAGCATCGTAACCGGAACCTCGATGGCGATGGTGTTCACGGCGTAGCCCGAAACCGTGTCGGAGGCGAAGTTGGCCTGGGCGGCGTCCTGGGCGGGGGTGAGCGCGCCCGGCGCCACGGTAGAACGAAGATTGAGCGTGTCGAAGGTAGCGCCAAGGTCGATCCAGAAGGCGTCGTCGGTAGTCCCGGCGAAGACTTTCAGATCGGCCGCCGGCGCATAGATGGCTGCACTGAACAGCGCATTGTAGTCCATGGTGCGCGGACCGACATTGGCGGGGACGGCATAGTATGGGCCGGAGCCGAGGGGGGTAGCCACGCCGTTCTTCACCATGGTGACGGTGTAGCTCTGGCGCTGGCCGAGACCGGCACTGCTGAAGCTGTTGATCTGCGGAGGCACCAGCGGCGTTCCAGCGGGAACAGGCGCGGGTGAATTCGCGGGAGTGTTGATCCCGGTGCCCGCGCCCGCATAGACCTGGAACAAGCCCGGTAAACGCTGCTCGGTGGCGAAACGGAACTGGAAGGTCACGTCGGCCACGGCGTCGTTATTGTTATCGACCTTGATCTCGTAAAGAATCTCCGGATCAAAGGGAAACCAGTTTGGTCCATTGGCGGTATCGAGCAGCGGGTCCACGCACAGAATCATGGTCACCTTGGGCGTGGATTCGCCGGCATAGCTGCGGAAGGCGTAGACATCGGTGATGTCGGCTTTGTGATCGAGCGCGGTGATGGGCGCCTCGCGGTGGTTGGCGGCCCGCAGGTTGGGCTGCATGCCAAGCAGCGTGGCCAGACACACGACAAGCGCTTGCTTTGCGGATTGCATCGAATTTGTCCTCCTGAAGTTGGTGAGTCGAGTATTAGGATTTCCGGCAAGCGGCCTTGCGCCGGGCGTGCAGGAATAACATGGCCAACGCGCCTGCCCCGAGATAAGCGGTGGCCGGCTCCGGAACGTTGGCAAAGGTGACATCAAGAGTGGCGCCGCTGGCCGTGCCGGCGAGGCCGCCGTCGAGCCGAAGCGTCACGAACACGTCGAAGAAGCTCTGTGGCGCGAAGTCGATGCTATCGGTGAGAATCGAGAAGCCATCGGCCTGGGTCACGATGAGGCTGACCGGGGCGCCGCCGCAGCTTCCGCCCGGCCCGCTGAAGTTCGCCGCGCCGCAGCCTTCGAAGACGCCGTTGACCACGCCGTCGACGGTGGCGCCGGCGCCGGCGAGCGTCAATGTGCTGCCGGTGTAGGGGCCGTTATCCGCCGTGAAGCGGAAAAAGGCCTCCAGCAACTGGCCGGATACCGCGTTTTGGGTGACGGCGAATCGTAATCCAGTGAGGCCCGGCAAGGGAGTGACGCTAATCGAAAGCGGGTCAATGGCCGTAGCCCCGGCGGTGCCGGAGCCGGACTGATCCGCGAAGCCCCGGAACAAAAGGTCGCCGCCCGCCGACGGCACCGTACAGCCTGTTCCTCCGAGGCCGATGTATTGCTGCAAGTTGCCGGATACGCAAGGAGCCCCCCATAAGGGAACAAGGAGCGCAGCCGGTAGAACGAGAATCCGCAACAGAAGTTGCATAGGTTACTGGAACCCCTTTCTAAAGGCGGGAGGCGTCCGAGTACACCTTACCCGTTGACGGGGATACGATGCCCAGTGACGACTGGATGTAGCAGTTACGTGAATTCTTGGAAGTTACGTGCTAACGGCCACCATCGAGATTCCAGACCGTGATTTCCTTATCCCCGGAGGTCATGGCAAGCATCTTGCTATCGGGCGAGAAGGCCAGCGACACCACCCGGTGCGGGGAACGCAGGGTCTTCAACACCTTCCCCGATGCGGCGTCCCAAAGGACAACCTTAACGGGGTTTTGGGTGGTACGGACATCGAAGCCGCCGGTGACAATCATCCGGCCATCCGGTGATACGGCGAGCGCGGAGATGGTCTCATCATGCCCCTTGATCGTGCGCTGGCGGGCAAAGGTTTTGGCGTCGAAAACATAGATGGTTTCATCCAGCCCCGCAAGCAGCAGCTGCTTGCCGTCGGGAGTGAACTGGCCGGCAAACATGGCTCCGGTCATGTCCTCCATCTTGCGCACCAGTTCGCCGGAGCGCGTCCTCCAAACCCGGACGTCGTTGTCGTAGTTGGCGGAAATGATGGTTTCGCCGTCGGGGGAGAACAGCAGTTCCGCGGCGCCGCCTAAGCCATCGGGCAAGGAATGCCGCCGCTTGGCGTTACCCACTTCATATAGCAGCACCTGGCGGGCGTTAGTGTCGGCGATGGCGAGGCGCCGGCCATCGGCGGATAACGCCGTGCGGCCGCGACCGGCGCTGGCGTCCATTATCTGCTGGTAGCGGTCCGCCGTAAGATCCCAGACGCGGATGTTCTTGTTGGCGTCGCGATCCACCAGGCGGCCGCCGTTCACCAACGCACCCCCCTCATGCTTCTTGGCGCGAAGCTGCTTGCCGGAGGCGACATCAATGACGCGCACCTGGTTATCGCGGCAGGCGGTGACGAGGGATTTGCCATCGGCGGAGAACTGCACGGTTCCGGGAACACCCTCCACCGTAAGGGTGCGGTCCCCTTGCCCTGCCAGGGGCAGCGCGGTCAGCAACAACCACAGGGCGCGCATCTCAGGCCTTCTCCAGAATGATGTCAAAGGTGATTTCGGCACGCGGCGCCTCGCCGTTCGCCCCTTCGTACAGCCGCACGGGCAGCAGCAGGTCCTTATTGCCGACGATGTTGCGTTTCTTCCAGTTCTTCTCCGGATCGCCATCAAAGAAGGGGTCGGTTGCGAAGTAAGCCTGGGTGATGAGGGTTTTGTGGCCGGGGGCGCTAATCAGATAGTGGATGTGCTGCGCGGGCCGGTCGGCGTAGTGGCCCGGCATGACGGTGTCAACCGCGTAGACGCCCTTCGCATCCGGGGCGATCTTCGTGCGGTAACGATAGCCCCTGGTATCGTAAAGGCCGTGATGGTCGGCATGCCACAGATCGACTTTAGCGCCTTCGATGAGACGGCCGCGGGTGTCGCTCACCTTGCCGTTGACTTTGAGCGGGAAGCCGGCATCGCCTGGAGCCCGGAGCACGCGGTTATCCGGCGCCCCTTTGCGGAAGAACGGGCCGAGCACCTCGGCCGAAGTGGGCTTCAGAGCCTGTGCCTCGCCCTGCTGCCAGAGCGCCAGCAAGCGGGTTTCAGAGAGGGCCGCGGCGCCCAGAAGCATGCCGCGGCTGATGCATTGTTCCAGCATCTGCCGGCGATTGGGTTTCCCAGGTTTCATACGATATGGACCGTATGGTAACGTAATTGCGCCTCGTGCGCCCGGAGGCGAACTTTTGGCGCCGCGCCGGCGTAGCTTACAGTGGATGTTCCGCTAGTCTCAACAAGGCTCGAAAGGATAAACGCCCATGACCCGCCGTAACTTCGCTCTCGCCACTCTGCCCTTCCTTGCCGGCACCGGCTGCGTGATTGAAACCGAGGAAGGCCCCACGCTGACATCCACGAAGGAAGTGGAGGCGGGCAAGATCGAGGCGCTGCAGGCGGAGATCCGCATTGGCGTGGGCGATCTGCGGATCGGCGGCGGCGCGGCGAAGTTGCTGGAGGCGTCCTTCCGCTACCCCGAGAAGCTCGGCGCGCCGGAAGTGCGTTATGACGCGGCGGGGTTCCGCGGGCGGCTGACGGTGGAGTCCAGGGAAAGCAAGCACAGTATGCGCAATGGCAAGCATGAATGGAATCTCAAACTGGGCCCCACCGTGCCGACGGATCTGAAGCTCAATCTGGGTGTGGGCGAAAGCCATGTCGATCTCACGCGCATTCCGCTGCACAGCCTGGAGATCCATATCGGAGTGGGCGAGCTAGATTTGAACCTGGCCGGCAAATATGAGAAGGGCGTCGATGTCACGGTACGGGGCGGCGTCGGGGAGGCCACCATCCGGCTGCCGAGGGACTTCGGCGTCATTGCCGACGCCAAGGGCGGCATCGGCAGCATCGATGTGAAGGGACTGGAGCAGCGCAACGGCCGTTACGTGAACGATGCCTATCAGGAAGGTAAGCCGGCCTTGAAGTTGGACGTGCGCGGCGGCGTCGGATCGATCAATCTCATAGTGGAGTAAACCAGCCCGGCGAAGCCAGGGTTACGATAAAAGTTGACAAACCTAACCACGGAAGTTCTGATCATTGGCGGTGGCATCGTCGGGGGCTCCACCGCCTGGCGTCTTGCCCAGCGTGGCGTTGCCGTAACCATCGTGGATGCGGGCCGGTTGGGCGCAGAGGCCAGTTGGGCCGGAGCGGGCATGCTGGTGCCGGGGTCGGAATTCGAAGAGCCTGGCGAGGAACTGCAACTCGGCATGGACAGCATGGCGCTGTATCCGGCGTTCATTGAAGAGTTACGGCAGGCCAGCGGCGGGGCCATCGACTTTGCCATGGTAGGCACGCTGGAAATTGGCGCCGACGAGGCCGATCTGGAACGGCTAAAGGTGCGGGCGGCTAAGCAACGTGCGTTCGGGGTGCCCAGCATGGTGCTGGACGCGACGGAGTTGCGGTCGCGCTTCTCCGGTTTCTCGCGGGCTTTGGCTGGGGCGGTCTACTATCCGGAAGAAGGCCAGGTGGACCCGCGCACCGTAACGGCCGCGCTTCGCCAAGCCTTTCGAAACCTGCCGGTGACGGTGTTGGAAGGCAATGCGATCCGCGAAGTTCGCATTGCCGGCGATAGCGTGGAAGCCCTGAGCGCCAATGGCGATCGGCTCACCGCGCGGCGGGCCATCCTCGCCGCCGGTGCCTGGACCACCCAAATCCAACTGCCGTTTTCCCTGCCCCGTGCTTATCCCATCAAGGGACATTTGCTGGGCTATCGCGGACCGGCGCCGGGCAGCATGCCTCACGTGCTGCGTTTTCATGAGACGTACCTCGTGCAGAGGCAGTCCGGCTATACGATTGCCGGAACTTCGGTAGAAGATGTTGGCTTTGATCGCAGCCTCGACCCGCGTATCATCGCGGACATCGAAAAGCGCGCGCACGGCTTGGCAGGGGGCCTGCTGCCGGAGTCCAGCACCGGCCAATGGGTGGGATTCCGGCCCGCCGTCGAATCGCCGCTGCCGCTGGTGGGCCGCCATGAGGACTCACCGCTGTACCTGGCTTACGGACACTTCCGCAACGGGATCCTGTGGGCGCCGCTGACGGCCGAACGCCTGGCGGCGGCGCTGACTTCAACCAACTCGTAGTCAATAAAACATGGTTACTTTGCCCGCTGCGACGTCCATTGCATAGTAGCCAAGGCTGTCCGCATTGCGGGTGGAACGCATGGGCATCATCCAGGACTTCGCCGCGCGCCACTGGGAGTCCTGCTGGCCATACCAGGCCCCTTCGTTGATGATGAAGCGCCCGGCGATGTGGCTGGCTTCATGGATGAGGGACTGCGTGCGTTCGAAGCCATCGGCCTCGGCCCAATCTTTTCCCAGCTTGATGCGCTTGATGACCGGGTGCGCTTCGCCGTACTTGGGGAACTTGTCGTCGCAGACGATCTTCAAGTTCGGGTGCTGGAGGATCTCCGCGACTCGGGAGAAGATATCAAGCAGCTTTCGCAGTTTGCGGTCGCTGTATTGAAAGAACCACGCCCCCTCCGCTCCCTGATCCCACTGCTGTTCGGCGTCGGGTGCGGCGGTCAGGCGGGCCAGCCGGTGCTGGGCCTTGAAGGACGCCTGGATGGCGAGTTCCAGATGCTTGCGGACGGCTGCCTCGGGCATCAATGGGCTGGGTATGATCTGGGCTGCGGAAGGCATGGCGATGTTGCTCCTTACTCCAGGAAGGGCATTCGCGTGCCTGATCCGGTCATCGAAGTGCGAGGAAATCCTTCACTTCGGCCAGTTCGTGAACGGATTGACGCGCCCGTCACGGATGTCGTCGAGCAGATGCGGCACGCGCGTGCGGCGACGGTAGAGCTTTTCCAGCAGCTTCTCTAACTCGTCGCGGTCGCCATTCAGCCACCACTCGGGCGTCTCGCGGAAGGCTCGATCAAGGCCGGGCCAGGGAAAGCTGAGCACCTGGTCGAGCCACGGCTGGAAGCTATCCAGACCGCGGACGCCGTCGTACACCAGCGGACGGTAGTAAAGTCCCGCGAGAGGGGAGTCCTGAAACAGCCAGTGCGGACCACCGAAGACGTAGCCGTGGTCGATCATCAGGGCGACGAAGGCCGGCTTGCGGGAGGTTTCGCCGCTGATCCAGTCCTTCACCTGGGCGCGAAAGAAGACCGCCTGGCGCGAATCGCAGTTGTTGGCCCACTTATCCCAGACCAGAATGCCCAGAAAATCTCGCAGATTGGCCACCTGCCGTAGCAGAGGGTCGGGCAGAACGTCATAGATGACGAAGCGGTTGGGGTCGACGGGCAGGCGGGAACCGAAGTGCCAGCCGGGCTCGACGGTAGCGGTGGTGTTACCGAGCGTGATGTTGACTTCCGGGTGCTCGGCGAGGAAGCCGGGCGTCAATTCGACACATTCGACGGCGGGTTGGGCGATATCCAATTGGCGCAGCAGGATGGCGGACACCCACTCATTGACAAGCACGCGGCGGTGCTGCGGATTCTGCTTGGTTTTGACGACGTAATGATGCTTGTCTTCAGCCAGCAGCAGGTGGGCCTGGGCGCCGCCTCTCATCTTGCGAATCCATTGTCGGGCTTGGACGGGCATCGTGGGAGGAGAGCGGGCTACACTAAACACTATGGCTGATGAGCAAACACCAAATCAAACGGAAAAAGGTCCGGTGCGGAATGTGGATGAGGTCGCGTTGGAGATGATGAAGTTCATCGCGCTGACCACAGGCTACGGAAAGCCGGGTTCGTCGGGGCCGGGGTTCACCGGCAAGAGCACCAAGGGAGGAGCCGACGAGTACGCCGACGCGCTGCTGCATCTGTTTGCGCGGTGCCGCGACGTGGTCAAAAAGGGGTGAGAGAGCTTGCAGCGGTCAGCTTCCCGGGTCACGCCGGCAGACGCCGCTAGCCGACCGCTGCCGGTTTCCCCCTACAGCCGTACTCCCACCACTAACCCCTCCAACAACTCCTGCAACAGCGGACTCCCCGGATAAGGATGCCCGCTATACTGCCGGAATCCCTCCCCCAACGCCACACCACCCCGCGACCCGCACACCTTCGTCCACTCTTCCATCGTGGTCAAGTAGTTGTCCATCTCATGATGGTCCTGCAACCACACCCGCTGGCTTTCATGATCCGCCAGCATTGCCCGCTTCGTCTCGAACGTTGCGCTGACATCCACCACGAAATGCGGATAGATCGGCGTCCCTTCCCGGTCCGCGCCTCCAATCGCATCCATATAATAGAGATGCGGAATGTGCGCCAGCGGCGGCGCCTCCGGATTCGCGCCCGTCTTATAGTTCGGCGCCGGAGCCGCGAAACAGGCATCCCGCACCAGGATACTTGTCGCCTCGTGATCGCACAGATAATCCGCTGGCGACGACGTCAGCACGATATCTGGCCGTAGCGATCGCAACAACTCCACGACACGCCGCCGTGACGGGTCGTCATTAAAAATCGCCAGATCCCGGAACTCGGCGCACACATACGCCGCGCCGATCCGCGAGGCGGCCTTCCTACCCTCGCCCTTACGGCGCTCCGCGATCTCCTCCGGCGACTGCGTCTTCGATCCCTTATCGCCGGGCGTCATCGTCACAATCGTGATCCGGTGCCCGCGCGCCGCCAGATGCGCCAAGGTGCCGCAGCACAGGATCTCCGCATCGTCCGGATGCGCATGAATGGAGACTATATGCTTCATCTGCTTAGCTCAGTTTGCCGCGAACCTTGTCCGCCAGCGCCTTGCCGTCCACCCGCTTGCCCGTCAACTTCGCCTGCGCGGCCTTCACGACGAGGCCCATCTGCTTGGCGCTGGCCGCACCGGTCTCCGCCAAGGCCGCCGCAATCGCCGCGTCAATCTCTTCGTCGCTCGCCCCGGCCGGCATGTAGCCCTCCAGCAGCTTCGCTTCGGCCTCTTCCTTCAGCGCCTGATCCTCGCGCCCACCCTTGCGGAACATGTCCGCCGATTCGCGCCGTTGCTTCAGCAGCGAGTTCAGGATCTTCATCTCCTCGCTCTCGTTCAACTCCTTGCCCGGATTGTCCACTTTGAACTTCATCAGGGCCGCCTTGAGCATGCGGATGGCGCCCAGCCGCATCTCTTCCTTGGCCTTCATGGCCTCCACCATATCTTTCTGAGTTCTCTCTAGCAGCGACATGTCTACTTGTAAGCCTAACAGCCCGTGGTGGAACTTCCAACGGTGCACCACGGGCTGCCAATCCCACCGGCTAATCCTTGCCCGCCGGCCGCAGTTGCTGCTTGATCACCAACCGCCCAATCCGTTCGCCCATCTCTTCGGCCGCTTCCTGATCGAAGCGAAAGTGAATCCCGCCGTAGATCCGCGCATCGTCGATATCGTCGGTCAGTTGCCGCACCCGCGTGTACCGCAGGTTCATGTCCGGCAGGGCCGGATTCGCCGGTAGCGTGAACCGCAGCGGACCGCGCCCGAACAACCCGTCCAGAACACCCCGCGCCGCATTGCTGAAGGCGGCGTAGCCGGACGGATAGCTGGGATACGCCGGGGCATTGATGAACGACGTGAAACTGGCGTCACTCTCGGTGCTCGGGTTGCCATCCATGTCGCCGTTGCGAATCGCCGTCAGCGGACGCCAGAAGTTGTAGTGGTACTTCGCCTCGAAGACCGCAATCGCCGCATCGGCAATCGCCATGTTCATCAGCGCGAACGCGCGCGCCTTCTCCGCCACCGCCATCCCCTCGGCCCCGCTCAATTGTTCCAGAATCGGGTTCCAGATCTGGGTCGGGCTGGTCATCGCCATATACTGCGCCAACCAACTCCTATCCTGCGAACGCCCGGGCGCCTCCACCGCCCCCATCGACTTCACTTCCGCATAGTCCCGCGCATACGCCCTGCTGTTCAGCGCCGGCGGCGGCTGCGGACGGAACTGATCGCCGCTCTTCATTGCAAACGGCACAATCTTGCCCCAATTAACTCCCACCGGCGCAGCCATGGCGGGGGGCGTCGGCTGCCAGTACCCAACCGCCGGATTCGGGGTGTACGGCACCGGCGTCGCCGACCCGTCATTGGCCCGCATCGCCAGTACCGCCCGCGCGGCCGCTTCGCCTACTTCCATGCCCGCCGTCTTCCCTGGCCCATCGGCAATCGTGCTCAGCGCCTTCGTACGCTCCGCATCCAGAGTAGCGGTACTCGCCGGCACATACGTCACCAGCACCCTGTGCGCGCTGGTGATGGCCGCCGCTTCTATCGACGCGTTGCCTGGCGCCGCGATTCGGCCTCCATACGTCCGGTATTCGTTCGTTATCGAGTTCACGGCGTCGTGCATCGCGATATGCGTCACGGCCGCGATTCGCGACTGGATATGCGCCCCCTGCGGACGAACCGTCGCCAGCATCACCGCATTCCAATCGGTTACAACATCGCCATAGGCTGCACTCACCAGCAGCAGGGCGGAGATCACGGATTTCATTGTCAACACTCCTTCGATTCATGTAAGGGCTCTGTGGCCCTTCACTTACCGAAGCGGCACTCGCGGCCGGCTTTCGCAAGGTTCCCAACAGGTATTTGTTAAACTAAGGACTCACGCTCCCATCCGCCAATTGCCCGCGGAATCCGCCATGTACATCAAGAAACAACGTCTTCTTACCCCCGGTCCAACTCCTTTGCTGCCGCGCGCCCTGCACGCCATGATGGCATCGGACATCCATCACCGAACCGCCGATTTTCAGAAGCTCTACCGCCAGGTGCTGGTTGATCTCAAGGATGTGTTCGGCACGAAGAACGAAGTCCTGCCGCTGGCCTCCTCCGGCTCCGGCGCCATGGAAGCCGCGGTCAGTAACCTGTTCCGCCGCGACGATAAGGTAATCGTTTGCACCGCCGGCAAATTCGGCGAACGCTGGGTGGGCATCACCAAAGCCTTCGGCCTGAACCCCATCGTCGTCCAGGCCCCCTACGGCGACTCGGTATCCGCCGCCCGCCTCGCCAGCGCCCTCCGCGAACACCCCGATGCCCGCGGCGTCTTTGTCCAGGCTTCGGAAACCTCCACCGGCGCCGCGCACGACGTCCAGGCCATGGGCGCCCTTGTCAAAAACACCGATGCCATCCTCGTCATCGACGCCATCACCGGTCTTGGCACCATGCCTCTCGACATCGACGGCTGGGGCCTGGACGTAGTCATCGGCGGCTCCCAGAAAGCCTTCATGATCCCGCCCGGTCTCGCCTTCCTCTCCATCTCCGACAAGGCCTGGGAGTTCCACAAGACCTGCGACCTGCCGCACTTCTACTTCGACCTCAAGAAGGAACGCAAGAACGCGCTCGCCGGCGAGTCCACCTGGACGCCCCCCGTCAGCCTCATCATCTCGCTCGCCGAGGCCCTCAAGTACATCAAGGAACTCGGCATGGACAAGCTCATCGCCAACGCCCAGATGCTGGCTGCCGCCACACGCGCCGCCGCCTCTGCCCTTGGCCTGGAGCTGTTCAGTCCCAACGCGCCATCCTCTTCAGTCACCGCCATCAAGCCGCCCGCCGGTATGGACTCCGGCCCTATCGTGAAAGGCTTCCGCAACGAATTCGGCATGGTCATCGCCAACGGCCAGGGCGAGATGAAAGGCCAGATCTTCCGCATCGCCCACTTGGGCTACTTCGACTTCGCCGACCTGTTCGCCACTATCGGCGCGCTGGAAGTGATCCTCAATGCCAATGGCTACCACGTGCCGTATGGCAAGGGGGTCGCGGCCGTGCAGACTCTCTACGCCGAGGCTATACAGGCTCGCCAATTAGTGGCAGTCTAAGGTCATGAGCGCCGTCATCAGCCAACAGACCATCGCCGGCCTGAACTGCGGTGCCGGCGTCGACTCCGGCGATCCGCTGCTCATGCTGCACGGCGTGGTTCGCCGCTGGCAGACCTTCCTGCCCTTGTGGCCTGTCCTCAGCCAGCGCTGGCGGCTCATCGTCCCCGATCAGCGCGGCCACGGCCAGTCGCCGCGCGCCCTGAGCTACCTGGTCACTGACTACATTGACGATGCCGTCGCGCTGCTTGAAGCCATCGGACAGCCCACTGTCGTCTATGGCCACTCGCTCGGCGCCATGGCCGCCTTCGGCGCCGCCGCGCGCCGCCCCGACCTCGTCCGCGCGGTCATCGCCGAGGATCCGCCCTTCTCCACCATGGGCGAGCACATCGGCGAGACCCAATATCTGGATTACTTCCGCTCCCTGCAGCCCCTCGGCGGCCAGTCGCTGCCGGTCGAAGTAATCGCCAGCCGCCTCGGCCAGTTGCAGATCCGCCATGGCTCGGCCACGCGCATGCTGCGCGATATCCGCGATGAGGTTTCCCTCCGCTTCACCGCCTCCGCCCTCACCCGACTCGATCCCGCCGTGCTCCATCCCATCGTTGGCGGCCGCTGGCTGGACGGCTACCGCTGGCCCAACATGCTCAGCGCCGTCAAATGCCCCTCCCTGGTCTTCCAGGCCGACCTCGATATCGGCGGCATGCTCCGCGGCCATGACGTCGAGTTCCTGCAACGGCACCTGCGCGAAAAGCTGGTATTGGTTCCCATCAAGGGCTGCGGCCACGTCATGCACTGGCCCCATGCAACGTCGGTTGCCCAGCATGCCTCCATCTTCCTTGAGACGCTATGAACCTCACGCTCCCCGGCGGCGCGGGCTTCTATCTCAATCGTCTCAGCCCCACCCCGCTCATCCCGATTCGCCTTGGCGCAGGCCCGGAGATCTGGTGTAAGCTCGAGTTCCTCAACCCCTCCGGCTCGACGAAGGACCGCATCGCCCGCTACATCCTCGAGAAGGCCTGGCGTGCCGGCGACATCGGCCCAGGCTCCACGGTCCTTGAAGCCTCTTCCGGTTCCACCAGCATCGCCATGGCCCTGGCCTGCGCGCAGTTGGGCATCCGCTTCATCGCCGTCATGCCGGAAGGCGTGTCCAACGAGCGCGTGCTCATCATCAAAGCCTATGGCGGCCAAATCTGCCTGACACCCAAAGCAGCCGGCATTGCCGGCAGCATCGCCGAAACCGAGCGCCTCGCCGCCGAATGCAATGGCTTCCTCCCGCGGCAGTTCGCCAATCCCGATAACGCCAACGCCCATCGCTACGGCTCGGCCCGCGAAGTGCTGGACCAGATCCCAGGCGGCGCCGCCGACGCCGTGGTTAGCGGGGTAGGAACGGGCGGGACCCTGGTGGGCCTCTATCAAGGCCTGTGCGATGCCGGCTGCCGTGTCACCCCGGTTCTCGCCAAGCCTGTCAAACTTACCTGGGAAGCCGACATCGAGTGCTGCAGCTTCTCGCCCTGCATCCCCGGCGTAGTGGACTCCATGTCCACCATCTTTAAGAACGCCAGCCTGCCCGGCCTGCGCACCATCGAAGTGCCCGATCACGAAGCCGTCGCCGCCACCCGCGAACTGATGCGCAAAGGCTTCCCGGTCGGCCCCAGTTCCGGTCTGAACTACGTCGCCGCCTGCCGGTGGGCCGAACAGGCAGCGCCCGGCAGCCGGGTGGTGACCGTGCTGCCCGACCGCATGGAGCGTTACTTCACCACGGAGCTATTCGCCGAACAGCCGTAGCCCCAAATGAAGAAGGCCCGAACCGGGTACACCGGAACGGGCCGTTTTGCCTGCAGCGCTATCTGATGCTTACCTAAGCCGTAACCTTCGCACGGTTCATCATCTCGGTCATCTGGTCCTTCAGTTGCAGTTTGAGCTTCTTAAGTTGGGCTTCCTCCAACTGCTCTTCGGGAGTGGGATGCTCCTTGGCTTCCAGCTCCATCACGCGTTTCTTGTACTCCGCGTGCTGTTCCGCCATGTGACGGAACTCTTCGCTGGTCTGCATCAGATGCGCTTTCAATTCTTCCTGCGTGATCTCCATTGTCAGGCTATCTCCTTCCTGAGATACCACGCCGAGTCGGGTATTTGAGGTCATCAAAGGCTCGGTGGGCGAGAATCATATTCTCCTGAGGCGGTCACCGATGGCCGCTTCTGAACAAACGGTAACACAGAAGAAACAGGGTGACAATGACGCAATCGGTCTACCACTCGTTGGCAAGTGGGCTATTTGGGACCACCACCCCGCCGTGCGCACACCTTGACGAAAAACGCTGCTAGAATCTACCCCATGCGCAACTTCGGTATCACACTGGCAGCCCTCCTGTTGGGCGCCTCTTTTGCACAGGCGGGCGAAAAGGGCCTCATGCACTGCTTCGCCTTCACCCCCATCGCGGAAGCTTCCCAAGCCGATTGGGATGCCTTCTACAAAGCCACCGATCAACTTCCCAAGAAGATGAAGTTCGTCAAGATGGTGTGGGCCGGGAAACTCGCCCGTCCGCTGACCCTCTTCGGCGCCACCAATGCCGAGGCCCGCAAGAAGGCCGCCGCCGGTGAGAAGGGTGTGACCAGTGAGATCGTGCCCCAGCGCCGCGAGTATGGCGTCTGTATGGCAATGGACGGCGGTCCGGAAGTCCTCAAGCAATACATCTCGAGCCCCTATCACAAGGAATGGTCGGAGGCCTACGCGAAGGTTCGCGTCGCCGGCACCACCACCTACGACATCATCGGCCAGTAGTAGCAACGGCCGGGCGGGCCTTGCACGGGTCCGCCCGCGCCGTTATATGATTGGCTCCGATGCGAATCCTGCCCGTCCTGTTCTGTCTCGCCCTCCTTCTGCCCGCCCAACAGCCCAAGCCCACTCCCGCCCTCAAACAGGCTGACTTCGAACGCTATCTGAAAGAGCTCTCCAACTGGGGACGCTGGGGTAAGGACGACCAACTGGGCGCCATCAACCTCATCACGCCGGCCAAGCGCCGCGCCGCGGCGAAGCTGGTGCGCGAAGGCGTTGCGGTATCTCTGTCGCATGAGGCCGAGAAGGAAAAGACGGCCGACAACCCGCGTCCGTTCGTGCATGAGATGCTCTCCACCGGGAGCACGCCGAACGCGGCGTCCCACAGCGATTCCTTCACCGTGGCCCATCACGGCCTGGCCCACACGCACCTTGATTCGCTCTGCCACTTCTTCTGGAACAACCAGATGTACAACGGCGTCAGCCGCGACGTGGTGACGGCAAAGGGAGCGGGCAAGCTTTCGGTGTACAACTATCGCGACGGCCTGTTCACGCGCGCCGTGCTGATGGATATGCCGAAGCTACGCGGCGTGCCCTATCTGGAGCCCGGCGCCGCCATCTTCCCCGAAGACCTGGACGCCTGGGCCAGGAAGGCCGGCTTCAAAGTGGAGCCCGGCGATATCGTGCTGGTGCGCACCGGCCGCTGGGTACGGCGCAAGGAGAAGGGGCCGTGGTCGGGCGATCTGGCGGGCCTGCACATGTCCTCCGCCGCCTGGCTGAAGAAGCATGACGTGGCGGTGTTGGGCGGCGATAGCGCGCAGGACGTGATGCCGTCGGGGGTGGAAGGCGTGCGGCAACCCGTGCATCTTTTGGTGCTCGTGGCGATGGGCATGCCCATTCTCGATAACGTGGACCTGGAGCGCCTTGCCGGGGAATGCGCCAAACGCAAGCGCTGGGACTTCCTGCTGACCACCGCGCCGCTGGCCGTGGAAGGGGCCACCGGCAGCGCCCTCAACCCGATCGCCGTATTCTGAGAGACACCGATGAACCGCAGATCCTTCGTCCTTGCTACGTCGGCCGCATTGGCCACTGCCCAAACCCGCGCCTCGCGCCCGCCCAATATTGTGTGGTTCCTGTATGACGATCTCGGCTCGGCCGGCCTGGGCTGCTACGGCCAGCAGAAGATCCAGACCCCGCATTCGGACCGCCTGGCGTCGCAAGGCACCCGCTTTACCGCCTGCTATGCCGGAGGCAGCGTCTGCGCGCCCTCCCGGAGCGTACTGATGACCGGGCTGCATCTGGGCCACACGCCGGTACGCGCCAACGCCATGACCGTTCCGTTAGAAGATGCGGACGTTACCGTGGCCGAGGTCCTGAAGAAAGCCGGCTATGTCACCGGCGGTTTCGGCAAGTGGGGTCTGGGCGATGCCAACACCACCGGCACGCCAACAAGACAAGGCTTCGACGAGTTCTTCGGCTACCTGCACCAGACGCAGGCCCACAACTACTGGCCCGAGTATCTGCGCGACGGCGACACCAAGGTTCCGCTGCCGGACAACGTTGGGCGCAAGATGGGCACCTACTCGGCCAAGCTGATCGCGGACCGCAGCTATGCCTTCATCGAGAAGAACCGCGACAAGCCCTTCTTTCTTTACGCTACCCCTACCCTGCCCCACGCGTTGTTCCATCCGCCGAGCGATGCACCTTACTCCGACAAGCCCTGGACCGCGCTGCAGAAGAAGTACGCCGCCATGGTGACCGATGCCGATGCGCAACTGGGCCGCATCCTTGCCCTTCTCGACCAACACGGCCTGGCGGATAACACCATCGTGTTTTGCACCAGCGATAACGGCGGCCCGCCCGCGCCGGATGACCGCGACGGTACGTTCTTCCGCACCAATGGCGATCTGCGCGGGTACAAGGGGTCGCTCTACGAAGGCGGCCTCCGCGTGCCGATGATTGTGCGCTGGCCGGGCAAGGTGGCCGCGGGCAAGACGAACGCCACGCCCTGGTACTTTGCCGACTTCCTGCCGACAGCAGCGGCCATCGCCGGCGCCAAACCGCCTCCCGGAATCGACGGCGTCAGCATGCTACCCGCGCTGCAAGGTAAGTCCATGCCTGCCCGCCATCTGTATTGGGAACAGGAGCGCATGGACAACAAGAACCGGCGCTTGGTGCCCGGCACGCTGGCGCAGGCCGTGCGCCACGGGGAGTGGAAGGCCATCCGCCACAAACCGGAAACGCCCCTGGAACTGTACAACCTGGCCCAGGACCCCAGTGAGAAGTCGAATGTCGCGTCCGCCAACCCGCGGGTGGTGGCGAAGCTGGAAGAATGGCTCAAAACAGCCCGAGTGACGGCACGTCCACACAACAATGGTAGTGACGAGTGGGTAGGCCGAAAGGACATCCCCGGAGAACACTAGCCGGTACCAGCGGCGCGGTATCATACAAACAGGCGGCCGATTCCAAGCGGTCGCCTTTCCTGTTATGTCGACCGAGCCCACTCCCGTCACTGCGGCACTCCGGCCCCCGGCCAGCGAGCCCTGGGAAGTTCCCGCAGTCGCCGAAGCCTGGCGTGAGTTGGAAGCCAAGGTGCGTGCCACGCGGCCCACTGACGACCTGACGCCGTTGCGAAAGGCCTTCGAACGCGGCGCCTGGTGGCATCGCAACCGCAAACGCGATTCCGGTCAGCCCTACATTCTTCACCCCATTGCCGTTTCCGCCATTCTGGCCGACGAGATGATGGACATGGTCTGCCTCCAGGTGGGCATTCTCCATGACGTTGTCGAAGACGAGGATGTGACGGTCGATGACATCCGCCGGCAGTTCGGCGACGAAGTGGCGCGGGTGGTGGATGGCGTCACGAAGCTAGGCAAAATCAAGCTGGCCAACGCCGAGGAACGCCAGGCCGAAAGCCTGCGCAAGATGCTGTTGGCGATGACCACGGATATTCGCGTCATCATCGTCAAACTGGCCGACCGCATGCATAACCTGCAGACGCTGGATGCGCTTTCTCGCGAACGCCAGCAGCGGATTGCCCTCGAAACGCTGGAGATCTACGTACCCATCGCGCACCGCCTCGGCATGGGTAAGATCCGCGGCCAGTTGGAAGACCTGGCGTTCAAGTTCCAGGATCCGGACGCCTACAAGGAAATCCTGGAGCAGTTGGAAACGCGCCGCCAGGCCAATGCCGAGTACCTGGTGCAGATCAAGTCCACGGTGGAAGCGAAGCTGGCGCGGGAGAACATTCCCGCCCGAGTGGAAGGGCGGCTCAAGCGGCCGTATTCGGTGTACCAGAAGATCAAGCGGCAGCGCATCGGCATCGAGCAGGTTTACGATCTGCTGGCACTGCGCATCGTCACCGATTCGGTGAAGAACTGCTACGCCGCATTGGGCGTGATCCATAACGAGTGGACGCCCATCATGGGCCGCATTAAGGATTTCATCGCCATCCCGCGGCCCAACCTGTACCAATCCCTGCATACCTCCGTGCTCGGCCCCGGCGGCCATTCGTTCGAGGTGCAGATCCGCACCGAGGAGATGCACCGCATCGCCGAGGAAGGCATCGCGGCGCACTGGAAGTATAAGGAAGGGCGCAAGGGCCCGGCCGACGACGACCAGCGCATTGCCTGGCTGCGGCAGTTGGTGGAGTGGCAGAAGGAAGTCAGCGATTCCCAATCGTTCCTCTCCACGCTGAAGGTGGAGTTGTATTCCGAAGAGGTTTACTGCTTCACGCCGAAGGGCCGGGTGATTGTGCTGCCGCGCGACGCCAGCCCCATCGACTTCGCCTACGCAATTCATTCGGATGTCGGGCACAACTGCGTGGGGGCGAAGGTCAATGGGCGCATCGTCCCGCTGAAGTACAACCTCCGCAACGGCGATGTGGTGGAGATCCTCACGCAGTCCGGCCATGAGCCGTCGAAGGACTGGCTCGCGCTGGTCAAGACCTCGCGCGCCCGCAACAAGATCCGGCATCACATCAATGCCACCGAGCGCGAGAAGGCCATCGAGATCGGGGCGAAGTACCTGGAGAAGGAGTCGCGCCGGCTGGGCGTTTCGTTGAATAAGATCTCCAAGGAACGGTTGGAGAACGTGGCCGCCGAATACGGTCATGCCAAGACCGAGGATCTGTACGCGGCGCTCGGGTTTGGGCGCTTTTCGGCGCGCCACATCCTGCACAAACTGGAGCCGGAGTTGGTGCCCGAGCACGTAGAGCCGTCGCGGCCGGTGACGGTGCCGGGTCCGGGCGGCACACCTGGTGGCGGGCAGGATCTGGTCCTCAAGGTGAAGGGCATTGACGACGTTCTGGTGTACCGGGCCAAGTGCTGCAACCCGATCCGCGGAGAAGCCATCGTCGGTTATGTGACGCGGGGTAAGGGCGTGGCGGTGCATTCGCTGCATTGCAAGAACGTCCAAAGCCTGCTCTATGAGAACGAGCGCAAGATCGATGTGGAGTGGGCGCGGGCGGTGGCCGAGAGCTTCACGGTGAAGCTGATTGTGTATTCCGAAGACCGCCCCGGCATGCTGCACGAGATCACATCGGTTTTTTATAACGAGAGTTCGAACATCCGGAGCGTGGAAGCCCGGATGGATGAGAAACGTAATGACGACAGCGCGATTGTCGATCTCACCTGTGAAGTGAAGGACAAGCGCCAGATGGAGAAGATTGTCAGCGCCCTGCGCCGCATCTCCGGCGTGCGCGACGTCGAAAGAGTGCAATGAGTCTGAGCCCCGATCCGGAACACATCGCCGTATCCAAATCAAAGGGAATCAAAATCGACTGGACGGATGGGCATGCGAGTGAATACACATGCGCCTATCTCCGCGATGAATGCCCCTGCGCCACCTGTACGGGAGCGCATGGCACCACGCCCGAGAAGACCACGTATTCCAAGCCGGATGCTAACCCCTTCCAGATGTATAAGCCGACCATTAAGATGTTGGCGGTGGAACCGGTGGGCAACTATGCCATCCGGATCAACTGGAATGATGGGCATAACACCGGCATCTACTCGTATGAGCATTTGCGGAAGATCTGCAATTGCGCGGTCTGCCGGGACGGGCGGAGTTAATCGAAGTTTCGCAATTGTCATCCAGCCTATGGGATTGACACGGGGCAACGCATGGTACACTTCGCCATGCGTGCTCTTGGCGTCTGCTTCCTGCTCGTGCTCATCTCCTCCCGGCTCGACGGCCAGGCCACGGAAGGCACCATTCTCGGTTGGATAACGGACGCCACCGGCGCCGCCGTGCCCAATGCTCCCGTTCGCGTCACGAATACGCTGACTGGAGTGGTCCGCAACACAACAACCACGGATGCCGGCGAATACGCGGTGACGAATCTGCCCCTGGGCGAGTATTCCGTCAGCGCGGAAGTGGCCGGCTTCAAGCGAGCGATCCATCCTCCCGTACCTATCACGGTGAAGGCGCGCGTGCGTGTCGACCTGCGCTTGGAAGTCGGTGAGACTTCACAGAGTGTCGAGGTAACTGTCGCCACGCCGCTGCTGAAGACCGATACGGCCGAAGTAGGCGGCGTGGTCTCGCGCCAGGTGCTCCAGGATATCCCAGTCTTTGGACGCAACTTCCTGGCGTTGGCGGCGCTGGTGCCGGGCACGACGAACGGGCCGCCGTCCAGCCGGCAACGGGACTTTTCGGGCGCTTCGGTGAATGTCGGCGGCGCCTCGGCCGAAGCCAACAACTTCATCATCGACGGCATTTCGAACAACATGGAGTTCTCGGGGGCCATGGGCGTGGTACCGGCTATCGACGCCATCCAGGAGTTCGCCATCCAGACCAGCCAGTACTCGGCGGAGTTTGGCCGGTCCGGCGGTGGAATTGTAAACCTGGCCATCAAATCGGGCGGCAATGACTGGCATGGCTTCGCCTACAACTACTTCCGGAACGACAAGCTGGATGCGCGGCCGTTCGATTTCACGTTCACCAATCAGGCGAAGCAACCGCTGCGCCGCAATCAGTTTGGCGGTGGTTTAGGACTGCCGCTCGTGCGCAACCGGCTGTTCCTGTTCGGTAACTTTGAAGGGATTCGCAATCCGAGCGCAAGCATCGCCAGCTACATCATGGCGACGGAAGGGGAAAAGCAGGGGGATTTCTCGGGCTCGGCGATCGTCTATGCCGACCCGGCTACCACGCGGCCGGATCCTTCGAATGCGCTTGGCATCCGGACACCCTTCCCGGGCAATCGCGTGCCGGCGAATCGGATCGACCCGATGAGCACGCGTCTGCTTGGCTACTTCCCGCTTCCCAACTTCCGCGATCCCAATCCGAATGTGCGGAACAACTACCTGGTGTCGGAGAAGAACCGGGAGAGTCTGAATTCGTTCAATCTGAAGAGCGACGGCGTGATCAACGCGCGCAATTCGCTGACGGGACGCATCTCGCAGCAGCGCGGGGACCGGCGGCGGTCGTTCTGGATGCCGGAGGACCGTTTGGGGGGCAAGGCTGCCCTGGACGCCACCAATACGGGCCTGACCTACACCCATGTCTTCAGCCCGGTGATGGTGAACGAGGCGCGCGCCGGCTATAACTACCTGCGGTTCGGCAACGAGATGCTGAACAACGATAACGTGATGGACGAGTTCCGCATTCCAGGCTGGAACACCGTGTCGTTCGCCCGCGGATTCCCGGCTTACAGCGTGCGCAACTACACCGCCACCTCCATCACCCGTCCCATTGCCAGTGTGCCTACGCCCTTCTTTCTGGTGGAGCATAGCTGGCAGTTCATGGACAACCTGAGCTGGCAGCGCGGTAAGCACGCCTTGAAGTTCGGCGTGGAGGCCGGGCGCATCGCCAATAACCGGTTTCAGGGGCGCAATGGCGGGGGCACGCTGAGCTACGACGGCACGTACTCGACGCCGCGCGTGGGCGCCGCGCTGGAACCGCTGCGCACGGGGATGACGGATGCGTTGCTGAACCAGGCGCGCGGGTTTATCACGAATTATCAGTTCGATGGCGTTCGCATCCGCTCGACGCGTTGGAGCGCGTTTGTGCAGGACGACTTCCGCGTCAGCACGAATCTGACGCTAAACCTGGGGCTCCGTTGGGAGTACTTCAGTCCGTGGAAAGAAGAGCAGGACCGGCTGCTCAACTTCGATCTGCGCACCGGCGAGCGGCTGCTGGCCGAATCGACGCGGCCGATTGTCCGCGACCTGATTGGAATTCCGAACGGCAACATGCCCGCGGGTTGGCGCTACACGTCGAACGATGAGATCCTGCCCAAACCGAACCGGGCGAACTTCTCGCCGCGCTTTGGCTTTGCTTACAATGCGGGCCGCAACTTTGTGTTCCGCGGCGGCTATGGAATCTTCTACGCGGCGACGGTGAGCAACAGCTTCAACAACGCGGGCACCGATGGAAGCCCATTCTTCTTCGACTTCGCGCTGGCGAGTGAGTTAGACCGGCCCATCCTGCCGCGGAACGGATTCCCGGCGGGCGGCGCCGCCGGAGCCTTCTCGGCAACGACGTTTTCGGCCTATTACGGACCGCTGGACCGGCCCGATCCCTACACGCAGAAGTGGAACTTCAACATCCAGTGGAACCCGCTGCGCAAGACGGCAATCGAGGCCGGCTATAGCGGCCAGCGGGCGCTACGCTTCGCGACGTTGTCATATGGCAACTCGCCGCAACCGGGGCCGGGCGCCGTGCAGGACCGGCGCCCTTATCCGCGGGTGGGCTCCTTCCTGGCGTACCTACCGGTGAACGATTCCAATTACAACGGCCTGGAAATCACCGTGAAGCAGCAGGCTTGGAAGGGCCTGACGTTCCAGAGCGCGTTCACTTTCTCGAAGTCGATGGCCTACACCACCGGCACCGACGGCGGCGTGCTCAACGACCCATACAACTTCCGCTACGACTACGGTCCGGCGAATTACGACTTCCGCAAGCGCTGGGTGTCGGCGGTTTCGTTCAAGCCGCGATATGGGCAGAACTGGAATCCGGCAATGCGGGCGATTGTGGCGGGTTGGGAGACGTCGAGCCTGCTGACGCTGCAGGGTGGCTTTCCGTTCACCGTCGGCGTTAGCGGGCCGCAGTTGAACAACGGCGCGGGCGCGAACCGCGCGAACCTGGTGGGAGATTGGAATCTGGGGCAGGATGCCAACCGCGACCGCTGGTTTAACACTGGCGCATTCACGGCTCCGCCGAACTTTGCCTGGGGGGCGCAGGGCAAGAACATGCTGCGCACGCCGGGTCTGGCGCAGTTGGATTTCTCGTTCCAGAAGGTGGTGCCGGTGATGGAGGGCAAGCGTCTGACGCTGCGCATGGAAGCGCAGAACTTCTTCAACCGGGTGCAGTTGGGGGCTCCGGCGGCGACGCTGGGTGCGCCGAACTTTGGCGCTATCCGCGGTTTGCAGGCCGGACCCCGGAACATTCAGCTTGTGGGCCGCTTCGATTTCTAGACCAATGACCAGACGCCAACTATTCGCTTTCTCCGCGGCGGCACTGCCGCATTCCCTGGCGCGGGCCGCGGGCCCCACCGCGATCGGCTCGCGCCGCGAGTTGTTTATCGACCGTTTCCTGATTGAGAAGCTGAGCGGGGCGACCCTCCAGTTGCAAACGCCCCGGCGGGAAGAGCCCGCGCTGGTGCTGGACCGGCCATGGGAGGGCCCGTTCTCGAACTACGCGACCGTGCTTCGCGATGGCGGCGAGTACCGGCTCTATTACCGGGGCCTGCCGGAGGCGGGAAAGGATCTCACGGCTTCGGAGGTCACCTGCCTGGCGGTGTCGACGGATGGCAAGCGTTTCGAACGGCCCAAGTTTGGCCTGTACGATTATCGCGGTAGCCGCGAGAACAACCTGATTCTGGCGAATCAGCCGCCCTATTCGAGCAACTTTAGCCCGTTCGTGGATACCAAGCCGGATGTGCCGGCCGGGCAGCGGTACAAGGCTCTGGCGGGGACGCGGAAGGGAGGGCTGGTAGCGTTTCGATCCGCCGATGGCATCCATTGGAAGAAGATGCGGGAAGAGGGCGTGTTTCTGAAGGGGGTGTTCGACTCGCAGAACCTGGCCTTCTGGTCGGAAACGGAAGGGAAGTATGTGATGTACTTCCGTACGTTCAAGCGGATCGACGGGCGCGGGGTGCGCTGGATCAGCCGGACAACGAGCGCCAATTTCGTGGACTGGACGGAGCCCGAAGACATGACGTTCGGCGATGCGCCACCCGAACATATGTACGTGAACCAGACGCACGCCTATTACCGCGCTCCCCATATCTACATTGCCTTGGCGGCGCGGTTCATGCCCGGACGGCAGGTGCTGTCGGAAGACGAGGCGCGGACGCTTGGCGTGAATGCCGGTTATTACAAGGATTGCGCCGATGCCGTACTGCTGACCTCACGCGGCGGGACGGCATATGACCGCACGTTTATGGAGGCCTTCCTGCGGCCCGGCCTGGGGATGGAGAACTGGGTATCGCGAAACAACTACCCGGTGTTGAATACGGTGCCGACCGGGGCGGAGGAAATCTCGTTCTACACGGTGAGCAACTACGGGCAGCCGGGCACGCATATCCGGCGGTACTCGTTGCCGATGGACCGCTTTGCGTCGATTCGCGCGGGGTACGCCGGTGGCGAGGCGTTGACAAAGGTGTTGACGTTCACCGGGTCGCGCCTGCTTCTGAATTACTCGACATCGGCTCCGGGGGGCGTTCGGGTGGAGGTCCAGGATGAGGCGGGCAAGCCGCTGCCGGGCTTCACGCTGGCCGATAGCGTGGAGTTGATTGGGGACCAGATTGAGCGCGCGGTGCGGTGGAAGCAGGGCCCGGATTTGCAGGCGCTGGCGGGGAAACCCGTGCGGCTGCGGCTGGTAATGAAGGATGCCGACGTGTTCGCGTTACGGTTTGGTTGAAATCGACTGGAACGGGGAACGTGGCAAAGGGATCATACTTCCAGGAGCGCCGTGCCCATAATGCGGCTCGGCGCCAGCAACGGAGGAGGAAGACAAAGAATGATGGGTTCGCTGTTGGCCCTGGTGTTCACCGTGGCCGCGCCGGTGTTTGCGATTGATCTGGGTGTACGCGGCGGGTTGCCGTTCGGCGACGCCTTTGAGCGGATCGAGAACCGCGACATCAATGTGAAGGGCGCGAACCGCTTCGTGGTGGGACCGACGCTGGAGTTGCGGCTGCCGCTGGGCTTTGGAGCGTCCTTCGATGCGCTCTACCGCCGCTATTCGTTCCAGACCGCGCAGGGCGACCAGGGTGCCGCGCAGTGGGAGTTTCCGCTGATGCTGCGCTACCGGTTTCCGGGCATCATCGTGCGTCCGTTTGTGGCAGCGGGCCCGATCTTCACGAAGATCACCGGAGTGACGGCGCCGAAGAACTCGCAAGGCTTGGCGCTAGGTGGGGGCTTGGATATCAGTTTAGCGGGCAAGCATCTGACGCCGGAACTGCGGTATTCGCGGCGCTTCCAGGATGTGATCGTACAGACGCGTTATGGGTCATTGCAGGCTAATGCCAATCAGGTGGACCTGATGGTGGGGTTCACCTTCTGAGCGGTTGTTGACGGCGGACGCGGCACAGGCGTAGCGTCCGCCGCCCTAACAGCCGGAAGTAACCGGGGCAACCGGGGCTCCCCGTCCCCCAGTCGCGGCTCCGTAGCGCAGATTAGAAGTACAGCTTCAGCGCCAACTGCATGCGCCGGGGAGTGTTGATCTGGTTCTGCCAGAGCCCGAAGTTCTCGCTCTGCAGCGTCTGCGCGTTTCCGACCGGCCCCCACTGGGTGCGGTTGAACAAGTTAAAGGCTTCGGCCCGGAACTGGGCGTAGAAGCGTTCCCCAATGATGTTGAATCGCTTCTGGAGGCTGACGTTCTCGTTCAGGTTCGCCAGAAAGCGCATACGGGGATTAAAGCGGGTCATGTTGCCGAAGCGGTCGGTTGGCTGGGCCGGGAAGACGGAGCGGTCCAGGTAGCGGTCGCCGGAGAACGGGTCGAAGCGATCGCGACTATAGGGCGCGCGCCAGTTGTCGTAGGTCGTGATGGTGGGGCGGTTGCCGCCGGCGAAGATGGGGAAGCTGACGGTGGTGCCGATGTTGATGGGGGTGCCGCTGGAATAGGTGTGTACGGCTCCGAGCGACCAACCGCCCAGGAAGGCGTCGGCTATGCCGCCGCCGCTGAGGTACTTACGGCCTTTGCCGAAGGGGAGGTCGTAGACATAGCTGAACTTGGCGTTGTGGGCCTGGTCCAACTGGCCGATGGAGTACTCGAGCCTGCGGTTGTAGTGGTCCATGGCGCGCCCGCCCACCCACGCCGAATCGGAGTCGGTGAGCATCTTGGAGAAGACATAGGAGCTGAGGAAGGTGAGGCCGGAGGCATAGCGCTTCTCGAGTTTAAGGATGAGCGCGTGGTACTTCGAGTTGCCGGAGCGGTCGCCGACGCCGCCGGCGGTGTCGATCTCGGCGAACTGCGGGAAGGGGCGGAGGCTCCAGGCAACGCTAAGGTTCTGGCGGAAGCTGGGGAACGGCAAGCCGATGCCGGCGGCGCGGGCGGCGGCCGAGGACACGGGAGCGTTGAGGAGGGCGCGGCCCTCTGGGGTGAACGGGCTGAGGTTGGCGGGTAGATTGCGATAGTCGAGCTGGTTGTAATTCAACAGGCCCGATTGCAGGTGGGTGCCGCGCACGTAGTTCCAGCCGGCTTCGGCGACCATGTCCTTGGACACCTGGCGCTGGACGTTGAAGGTATAGGCGAGGTTTTCCGGAGCGCGGGAGACTTCATTTCCCTGCCACCAGGGGGTGGAGTTGTAGTTATTGAACTCGGGGACGAGGAAGGGAGGCTTCGGCCAGTCGGGGAAGCCGTTGCGGAGGAAGAAGGTTGGTTCGAATCCTTGTGGATCGACCTGGGGGGTCGTGAAGATCTGGACGAAGCCCTGGAAGTGGGTGGATCCGCCGACGGCGCGGACGGCCGCGAAGGTGCGGGCAAAGCCTCCGCGGATTACGGTTTTGTCGTTGAGGGAATAGGCGAAGCTGACGCGGGGGGCGAAGCCGCCCTTCCAGGAATCGACGAGGCTGCGGCGGTTCTCACGGCCTTCGCCGAAGCCGGCGAAGCGTAGCGCGCCGGGCCGTCCGTCGGCGCCGGGGTTGGGGCGTGTGGGGTCGAAGTCGCTGAACTGGTCGTTGGCGGCGTAGGGGGCCAAGTTGATGTCGTAGCGGAAGCCATAGTTGAGGGTGAGCCGCCGGGTGACGCGCCAGTCGTCCTGAAAGTAGGCCCCCCAGTAAGGGTAGCGTTGCGGGATGTAACGCGGGGTATGGATGTTGCCGTCGACGGCGCCGCCAAGCATCATGGCCGCGAAACCCGAGCCGGTAAGGTTGGCGAGGTCGCCAATCTGGCCCGTCAGGCGGCGGCTGAACGAGGCCTGCCCCTGGATGTTCTGCTGCCCGTAGCCGTCGTAGTAGATGAGTTCGTAGAGGCCGCCCATTTTCAGAGTGTGCTTGCCCTTGATCCAGGTGAAGTCGTTGTTGACGGAATAGGTGTCGTTGCGCGAGCCGTTGTCGGAGGGCCCGCCCCAGTTGGTGAGATCGCCGCCGAAGGAGACGTTCAGGAGGTTGTTGTTGCAGTCGGGAACGTTCTGGAGGCAGACGACGTCGCGCCAGTTCTGGGCTCCGACGGCGAGGGCGCGGTTGACCTCGAACCAGTCGTTTCCGCCGACGTAGAAGCGGTTGACAATGGTGGAGGAAGCGGTCCAGTCCCAGCTCACGCGGAACTGCTTGGCCAGCGTGTTGTTGTAATTGTTGCCGTTGAGGAAGCCGGGAAGGCCCACGGGCCCGCTGGCGCCGGGCATGGTGGCGCGGGTGTTACGGCCCCAGTAGCCGGAAAGCTTGTGGCGGTCGTTGATCACGTGGTCGCCACGGATGCTGAGTTTGTTAAAGGGCTGGAGTCCGGTGCCGGCTTGGAGGAAGTTGTTGCGCACATAGGCGGAGGTGCCGGGGGTAGCGCCGGTATTCGGGAGGGCGGTACGGCCGATGTCCATCAAGCGGCGGGAGAGCGGGTCGACGCGCGAGGCCGGAATCTGGTTGTTGGGGAACTGGGTGCGCACGGACGCGCCGTTCACGGTCCGGACCGTCTGCGGATCGAAGATGGGGATCTGCTGGTTGTTGCCGTCCACCCAGTTGCGGAAATCGCCGCTATAGAACTCCTGGGGGGCTACGGACAGGAAGGACGGATTCGCGCCTTCGCGGTTGCGGAAGCCTTCATAGGCCACGAAGAAGAACGACTTGTTCTTGCCGTTATAGATTTTGGGAATCCACACGGGGCCGCCGAAGGTGAAGCCGAAATCGTGCTGCTTGAGGACGGGACGGCCGCGGCCGGCGCGATTGTTGGCAAAGAAATTGGCATCGAGCTTTTCGTTGCGGAGAAACTCGAAGGCGTTGCCGTGGAACTCATTGGAGCCGCCCTTGGAGACGAAGCTCATGACGCCGCCCTGGGCGCGCCCATACTCCGCCTTGAAGCCGTTGGAATCGACGGTGAACTCCTGAACGGCATCGAGCGGCGGAGTGTTCAAGGCGGCCCAGGAGGTCTGGAGGGCGCGGCCGGTGGTGACGGTGACGCCGTCGAGAGTCATGCCGTAGCTGGCGGCCTGTCCGCCGCCGATGGCGAAGTTGTTGTCGGGGTTGTTGGGAGCCTTGGTCTCTGGGGCCAGCAAGGCGAGATCAAACGGGCTGCGCATGGCTCCGGAAACGACGAGCGGCAGGGCGTCGACGAGTTTATTGGCGACCGCCGTTTGGATCTTCGCGTTCTCCAACTGAATCTGGGCGGCGTCGGCGACGACTTCGACGGACTGTTGGGTGGAGCCAACTTCCAGCACGGCGTCGACACGAACCACGCCGGAAGCCGAAACGACGGCGTCGCGCGCAACATACGCTTTGAAGCCCGCTCGTTCGACGCGGATGGTGTAGGACGCAACCGGGAGCGATGGCAACGTGTAGTCGCCGGCGCTGGATGAAGTGGTGGTGAAGTTGGCGCCTGTTTGAGCGGACGTCGCCACTACTTGGGCCCCGGCAATCGAAGCTCCGGTGGAGTCGGTTACGGTTCCGGTAATCAGGCCACGATCCTGTTGACCATGGCAGACCAAGGTGGCCAGCAAGAGACCGGCGGTCAGTTTGAGACGCATGAATATCTTATGCTCCATTGCGAGACTAGGCCAGGCTGGCGGGAAGCCCCCGGCGCGATGTAGGTAATTCATATCAGAGCTTTAGTGGGCTCCGCAACCATGGGTGCGGGAGCCAGGGAACGAACCGCCATGGCGAACGAGAGCGTTATAATCAAGCTCAATGAGCAAGAAGTGGTATAACCTCTTCGTTTCCATCGATCCAGGAGCGGAAGGGCAGCGCGGGGAGAGCAGCGGCGCGCCGGATGGCGGGTCAGCCGCGCAGGCGATTGCCGATATAGCCGCATCGATTCGCCCGGTGGATGACAAGCTTGCCCCGATGGTGGCGCCGGCGGCCTCCCTTGGATCGGCGACCCTGACAGGGAAAGCGATGCCGGCCCCGGCTGCTGCGCCGCTGTCGTTTGGTGAGATCTACGGAGCCGCCGACATCACGCCGCCCGCGCACGGCTATACGATTCTCAAAGTAGCGGATATGCTGAAGAGCCCGCACATCGCCGCGCTGCCCACGGAAGTGAAGCGCAGTTCGGTGATGGTGGCGCTGGACGCAGCGGGCGTGAAGATCGAAGAAATCGTGCAGGACGCCGTGCGCCGCGATAAGGCGTTGGACACCTTCGAGCGGCTGCAGCAGAAGCAGGTAGAGGACTTCGAAGGCATCAAGCTGGAAGAGAATCGCAAGCTGCAGGCGGAGTTGGATAAATTCGTCGCCGAGCAGAAGGCCAGAATCCAGGCGAACACCGAAGAGGCGGAGAAGCGGAAGGAAGCGTTCTACGGCTGGCGCGTGCAGAAACAAATCGAGGAACAAAAGATCGCCGACGCCGTATCTCATTTCGTGACCGAGAATCCGATCACCACATCCGGCCGATCCGCCGCGCCTGCCGCTTCCAAACCCGGCACCGGTATTTAGAAACTGGCTGCCAGCTTTCTCCGTTCTGATGCGCTTGTAATAGAGTAGTCGTACGAATTTGAGAGTCGGGAGGGGTGCCATATGTGGAGCCGTTTGGTACGCGCCGCGCGTTCGTTCATGGGGATGTTCATCTCCATCGCCGAAGATCCGGTGCTGATTCTGGAACAGAACATCCGCGACATGAACGATCAGGTGCCGCGCATGAATGAGTCCATCGCGATGGTGAAGGCCAACGTGACCCTGCTCGAAAAGGAAGAGGCGCGGTACCTGACGGAGGTGAAGGACCTCATGTCAAAGGTAAAGGCGGCCATCCAGGGCGGGCGCGACGATCTGGCGGCTAGCTTTGCCACGCGTTTGGAATCGGTGAAGTCGGCGCTGGCGCGCACGCAGGGACAGTTGGAAACCGCGCGGCTGGCCTTTGAGAAAGCCAACAACGTGAAGAAGGCCTTCCTGCGCGAGAAGGAACGCAAGACGCAGGAGGCGATGAACGCGATCCGCGACCATCGCCGCGCGCAGTGGCAGAAGAAGGTGGCCGACGTCATGGAGCAGTTCGACGTGGCCGGCATCTCGCAGACGCACGATGAGATGGTGCGCAAGATCGAAGAGCAGACCGCCGTCAATGAGGCGCGGATGGATGTGGCGCTGAACAACATCGACCAGCAGAAGTTCAAGATCGAAGAGGATGCCGAAGCGCTGCGCGCCAACGAATTGGTGAAGCAGTTCAAGATCGAAATGGGGCTGATCAGCCCGCAGGCTTCTTCGGGCGCGGCCCCGGAGAAGACCATCGGCAACCGCGAGGGCGAGCGCCTCGGCGGTTAATACCAGTCCCATGCCTGACGATTTCGCAGGACGCCGCGCGGAGCCCAACTACTTCAAAGCGGCCTTTTTCTGGCAGTACAATCTCATCGGGATGATGGGGGCGGCGGCGTTTGCCATGATGTCGGGCAGCGAGTTGCCGCTGGTGCTGGGCGTGGGGGCGGAGTTGATGTACATGGCGACGATTCCGAACTGGCCGCGCTTCCAGCGGCTGGTGCGGTCGTGGCATTTCCGCGAACAGCAGAAGGTGCACGAAAACCAGATGCGGCAGTTGCGGGACCGGCTGCCGTTTGAAGCGCGGGAACGGTATCACCAGTTGGAATTGATCGCCGCCGATATCCGGAAGAATATCGACCGGCTGTCGCCGACGTCGCAGGCGATGCTGGAGCAGTTGGAGAAGCAGTTGCAGGGCCTGTTGACGTCTTATATCCGGCTAAATAGCGCCCTGGCGCAGCATCGCGAGTATCTGCAGACCACCGATCCTGGCTCTATCCGCAAGGAGTTGGAGCAGTTGCAGCGCACGATGAGCAAGCTGCCGGAGAAGGTGCAGGAGATCAACCGCAAGCGGGTCGATATTCTGCAAAAGCGGCTGGATAAGAACACGCGGATCAGTGAGAACCAGCAGGTGATCTTCGCGCAGACACGGGCGATTGAAGACGTGCTGCATCTGATACGGGACCAGTCGATTTCGATGTCGGACCCGCAACAGGTGAGCGAACGGCTGGAGGTGCTGGTGAAGGACGTGGAAGGCACCGAGGAGACGATTCGCGAGATGGAGCAGGTATTCCAGATCGCGCCGGAAGCCGAGTCGCTGCTGGAGCCGGGCGCGGGTTCGGGCTTTGACGACCGCCTGCGTAGCTAAGGAATAGACATATCGCCATGAATCCCCGCTGGGCTGACGAGATCTCGGAGAAGTATGTTTCCGGCGCCGTGACGATGTTCGTGCTGCACGGGAATGTGCACGACACGGTGGATACGGGGCAAGAGCCGGTGTCCTTGAACCGCTATCTGGAGACGGTGCTGTTCGCCGGGCGCGACCTGGTGCTGCGCTATGACCGGGGCGGGGGTCTGCACTTTGCCACGGCGGACATGCAGAAGGACTTTCGTGGGGCCTTATCGGGATACGACGCGTTTCATGAGACGAACTACACACGGGCTCTACCGCGCAATCCCGATGGGGTTCTGAACATTCTGGACAACTACCTGCGGCTGCGTCTGCACGATGGGCGGAAGGTGGCGCTGATTCTGGATTATGCCGAGACGCTGGCACCCGCGGGCGAGGTGAGCCGCATGCCGGCAGAGGATCGAAACGCGCTGGTGATCCTGAAGCGGTGGACGTACAACCCGGCGTTTCTGAAGGCGGACATCACGATCGTGCTGGTGGCCGAGAACCTGGTGGATCTGAACCAGGGGATTGTGCAGTTGCCTGGTGTGGCGGTGGTGGATGTGCCGATGCCCGATGCGGCGGAACGGCGCGCGGTATTGGAGCGGTCTCTGGCGGCGGCGCCTCTGCCGGCGGGGTCGGACGTATCGCTGGATGCGCTAGTGCAGTTGACGGCGGGGTTGAAGCGGGTACAGTTGCAGATGGTGCTGTCGCAGGCGGCTCGCGGTAAGAAGCCGCTGACGGTGGAATCGCTGGGGTCCCGCAAGAAGCAGTTTATCGAGGCGGAGTCGGGGGGCATGCTGGAGTTCGTCCAAAGCCGCTGGAACCTGTCGATGGTGGCAGGGTTGGAAGGGGCCAAGCGGAAGCTGTTCGATGCCGCGAAGGCGATTCGGACGGGGCGCAGCGAAGTGCTGCCGATGGGGTATGTGATCTGCGGCCCGGTGGGCACCGGCAAGACGTTCCTGGCAAACTGCTTTGCGGGCGAGGTGGGCATTCCGGCCGTGATCCTGAAGAATTTCCGGTCGATGTGGCAGGGGCAGACGGAAGCGAATCTGGAACGGGTGCTGGCGTTGTTGAAAGCAATGAGCCCGATCGTGGTGATTGTCGACGAGGCCGATGCGCAGTTGGGCGACCGGTCCTCCAGCGGCGACTCGGGCGTGAATAACCGCGTGTTCGCGCAGATTGCGCAGTTCATGGGGAACACCGAGCATCGCGGCAAGGTGATCTGGTTTCTCTTGACGAGCCGTCCCGATCTGCTGCCAGTGGATTTGAAACGGCAAGGGCGGGCGGAGGAGCATCTGGCGTTGTTCTATCCGGCGACGGCCGAGGAGCGGGTGGCGATGTTCCGCGCCATGCAGAAGAAGACGGGCGCGAAGATTGAGCCGGCGGCGGAGGCAGAAGCGGTGGTGACGCATCACAAGGATGCACTGTCGGGCGCGGATATCGAGGCAATCCTGGTGCGGTCGAAAATGCGGGCGGCGTTGGAGGAGCGGCCGATTACGATTGCCGATCTGCAGCAGGCGCTGGTCGATTTCATTCCGGCGGCGGATCCGCGGGAGATTGAACTGCAGAAGGTGGCGGCGGTTTTGGAGTGTACGAGCCGGGATCTGCTGCCGGCGGAGTATCGTGACATGGACCGCACGGAGTTGCGGCTGCGGGCGGCTGAGTTGGGAGTTGGGCGCGGGTAGTTCCATGAGTAAGGCCGAGTGGTTCGACGCGAATCGTGCCAATTGGGACGAGCGGGTTCCGATTCATCTACGCAGTTACGATCTGACAGCGTTACGGCAAGGCTGCGGGCGATTGGATCCAATCGAAGAGGGTGAGTTCCGGGTGGCGCCCGGCGAGCGGGTATTACATCTGCAGTGCCACTTCGGAGCCGATACGCTGACGCTTGCGCAACGCGGGGCGATCGTGACGGGGGTGGACTTTTCGCCGGCGGCGATTGCCGCGGCGCGGGCGCTTGCGGTGGAGGTTGGTCTACCGGAGGCGCGCTTCGTGGAAGCGAACGTGTACGATGCGCCACGTATGCTGCCTGAGCCGGCAAGCTTTGACCGCGTGTTCGTATCGTGGGGGGCGCTGTGCTGGCTGCCGGATGTGGTGGAGTGGGCGAAGGTAGTGAGTTACTATCTGCTGCCGGGCGGGCAGTTGTACCTGATTGAAGGGCATCCGTCGGCGCTGGTGTTTGACGATCTGGCGGCTGGGGTGGATGGCATGCCAGGCTGGTTTGCGCCGTACTTCGAGGATGGCCCGCTGGTGTTGGATGACGAGCGGGATTACTCGGATCCCAATGCGCGGCTGGGGAACAGGCGCACGTACGAGTGGATGCATCCGATTGGGGAGATTGTAGAAGCGCTGCGGACGAATGGCCTGGCGATTGATTTTCTGCGCGAACACGATACCGTGTCGTGGCGGTTGTTCGCGCAGTTGGTGGAGACCGGGGGCGGGATGTATCGCTGGCCAGGGAAGCGCTGGCTGCCGTTGAGTTTTTCGTTGTCGGCGATTAAGGGATGAAGCGGCTACACCGTGACGCGGACGTGGCCGCCCTGATGGCCACCGGCGGCGCGGCGTAGGCTGGCGAGCGCGAGGTTTTCCAACTCCCGAAACTGCGGCTGTTCCTTGAGGCTCTCCTCGCGCGGGCGTCCGAACGGGACCTGGATCTGATCGGCAATGGTGCCGGGGCGGGCACTGACCACATAGAGATGATCGGCCAGATAGACCGCTTCGGCGACGTCGTGGGTGACGAAGAGGACGGTGGAGGCGCTCTCGTTCCACATCCTCATGAGCAGGTCCTGCATACCGGAGCGGGTTTGGGCGTCGAGGGCGCCGAAGGGCTCGTCCATCAGCAGGACGCTGGGACGTACGGCCAGGGAACGGGCAATGGCGACGCGTTGCTGCATGCCGCCGGAGAGCGTGTGCGGATAGGCGTTCTCGAAGCCGGCTAAGCCGGTGGCCTGCACAAGGTGCGAGACGATGTCCCGGCGCTCGCCGTCGCCCACGCCTTTCAGTTTCAGCCCGTATTCGACGTTCTGCGAGACGGTGAGCCAGGCAAAAGACGTGTACTTCTGAAAGACCATGCCACGATCGGGCCCGGGTCCAACCACCCGTTTGCCGTTGACGAGCACTTCGCCGGTAGTGGGGAAGTCCAGGCCGGCGATGAGCCTGAGGATGGTAGATTTGCCGCAGCCGGAGGGGCCAAGCAACACGCGGAACTCGCCGACATCGCGCCCGTCGTAGCTGACCTCATCGACCACGTCCAGGTTCACGTCGCGAAGGGCTTCCACTTGCCGTCCGTCGGCCGATTGGAAGGTGCGTCCCACGCCCTTGAGGCTGATCTTGACACCCTGGTTAGCCATGGGCCACCGTTCCCTTCCCTGCCGTTGCGGCGACGGCCACGGCAGTCGTACCGGCCGGTTGCCGCCAGGGGAACAGCTTCGCTTCGGCCACGGTCAGCAGCCAGCGGAACAGAAACGCGGCCACGCCGATGGCGATGATACCGGCGTAGACGCGTTCGAAGTCCAAAACCTTGCGGGCAGCTTCGATCATGTAGCCGACGCCTTTGCGGGCGTTCACCATCTCGGCGAGGATCACGTAAGTCCAACCGATGTCATAGAGGATGCGAAAGGAGCCGAACACGCCGGGGAACGAGGCGCGGAACATCAGCCACAGAGTCTGCGGCATCTTCGCGCCGAGCGTGTAGGCGGTCTCCAGCAAAGCTTCGTCGACCTTGTTCACCTCTTCCACCACGACCGCCAGCAGATAGAAGAGCATACCGAAGACCAGGAAGCCGACCTTCATGCCTTCGTCCATGCCGAAGAGGGCCATGAACGCGGGCAGAAACGCCGTAATGGGCATGGAGCGCATGGGCGCCACGACGGGGTTAATGAAGTGATACACCCAGGGGAAGGCTGCCATCAGCAACCCGAGCGGCACGGCGACCAGCGCGCTCCACAGGAATGCCTGCGCGATGCGCCACCAACTCATGAAGACATTGCCGAGCAGGTCATACTCGGTCCATAGCTTCGCGAAGGCCTGCACGACGCCCAGCGGATCGGGCAGGGAGAACGCCGGCAGCACCTTGGATTGCGTCAGCGCGAACCAGAAGGCGATGACCAGCGCCCAGGCGGCGACGCCGAGGGCGATTTGCGTGGTTTGAGGAATCGGCCCGCGAACTTTCCACATGGAGTGCGTCCGAATCCCTTACTGCGCGCCCGGGTTGGCGTACACTTTGATGTCGGTACGGCGGTTCTTCTCGCGGCCGTCCGGGCTCTCGTTGGTTTCCACAGGCTTGTCCGGGCCATTGCCGACCGTGCGCATGCGGGCGGCCGGGAACTTGTACTTCTCAATGAGGTAAGCCTTCACCGAAGCGGCACGCTCTCTGGAAAGAGCGACGTTGAGGTCGCGCGAGCCGGTGTTGTCGGTATTGCCTTCGATGTCGACCACGGTATTCTCATAGGCGCGCATGAAGCCGCCAATCTCGTCGACGACGGCTCGCGAATCGACGCTCATCTTCGCCGAACCGGTTTCGAAGTAGATGGCGCGGCGCTGGGTGGCGAAGGGCTTGGCGCCCTGGGCGGGGGCTTGGTAGGTGACCGGCGCTTCGGTGGATTGAGAGCTGAACTTGCCGCTCATGGCTTCGACATAGCGGCGGTCGACGGAGGCTTCCAGGTCCGGCACGCCCTTGACCAGGCGCAGTTCGCGATACATTTCGGTGGCCGAGCGCATGATGTTCAGGTAGTCGGCGTCGCTGCCGCGGGCGCCGAAGAAGCTCTTATTGTCGGCGTAGTCGGAGAGGCGGACGCCTTCGAGCATCGTCTTGGCGAGGTCGGCCGGGATGTTGAAGTCCTTGATGGTGCCGATGAGCGTATGCGCGCGATTGGGCTCCTGGCGGATAAACTCGACTCCTTCCAGCCACCCTTCGAGGAACTTCGACAACGTGCCGGGGTTCTTCGCGGCGAACTTATCGCTCACGACGAGGATGTCGGCAATCAGGCGATTGGCGATCTTGGTGTCGTAGATCTTGCGCGACCCGGGCCGCTTGGCGACGGCGTCGGACATGTCCGGATCCCAGGCCACGGCGGCGTCCACCTTTTGCTGGGCAAACAGCGTGGCGGGCTCAATACCGTCCTTGGTGTGTACGGCGCTGGTGAAGATCTCGTTCCGCTGCTCGGTGGTCAGGCCGGAGTTCTTGAGGCCGTTGTAGAGCAGGAAGTGTGATGGCGTGAAGGGCGCGTAGGCCACCTTCTTGCCCGCCAGGCCCTCGATGGAAGTGATGCCCTGCTTGCCGATGACCCCATCGGCGCCGCGCGACCAGTCCACCATGTAGACGGCGCGGGCGTTCATGCCCTTCTCGCGGAACTGGGCGTAATCCTTGGCCCAGACGTCGGCGGTGGTGAGCATGACGTCGACGTTGCCGGTGGCGAGGGCCGTTGCGCCCTCGGTCCAGTCGTCAATGATTTTGAAGGAGACCTTGAGGCCTTTCTTGTCATAGATGGAGCCAGTGGCGGTGTCGAGGCCGCCGTTGGCGACCAGGCCTCCCACGCAGCCCACCCAGATGTTGACACGCACGCGGACGTTGTTCGATTCCGAGCTCGTGGACGCAGTGTTCAGCGGCTTGGTGGTATCCACCGTGGATTCACCGCCGCTGGAAGACGAGCCATCTCCCCGGAATCTGTCGAACAGCCCGTACTTGTTGAGAGCGTATCCGAACAGCCCCGCTCCCACCAGGAAGATCATCAGCCAACCGCCCTTTTCAATTCGGACTGCCATAGATGAAGGCCAACCTACCTTTCTCTGATGTAAACGGATTTATGATAGCAGCAGGTTCCCAAAATCGAACACGCCTGTTCCGTGATACACGGTTTACGCTTAACGGAGACCGCGAAGGGAGCGGGCAATAATTGGTGACACTATGTTAGGCGCGGATCACGCGATCCACAGCCGCGAGTGTGGCATCGATATCCGCCGGACTGTGGGCCGTGGACAGGTACCAGCGTCCATCCGGCAACACCATCACCCCTTCATCGAGCAGCGCCAGCGCGAAGTCCGAGTATAGCGCCGTGTCGGCATCCAGGGTCTCGCGGTAGGTGCGCGATGCTCTGCCGCTAAACGAAAGGTGGAAGACGGGTCCGGTAAAGGAGGTGACCACCGGGTACCCCGCGCTGGACAGGCGCTGCTGCATGCCGCTGCGCAGGGTTTCGCCGTTGGCCCAGAGCGCTTCATAGGTGCCGGGCTTCTCCAGTTCCAGCAGAGCGGCCTTGGCGGCCGCCAGGCAAACCGGATTGCCGTTCAACGTACCGGCATGGACCACCTTGCCGTCGGCAATCAGGGACATATATTCGCTGGTGCCGGCGAGCGCGCTGAGCGGCAGCCCGCCGCCGATGGCTTTGGCGAAAGTGGCCAAGTCTGGCGTAATGCCAAAGTAGCTCTGCGCGCCACCCAGGCTGAGGCGGAAGCCGGTGATGACTTCATCGAAGATAAGCAAAGCGCCGTGTTGCCTGGTGATGTCGCGGAGGAATTGCAGGAAGCCAGGCTCCGCCGGCAGGCAGCCGCTATTGCAGAGCAGCGGTTCGCAGACAACGCAGGCGATGTCGCTGCCCTGTTCGGCGAAGGCGCGCTCGACGGCGGCGCGGTCATTCCATTCGACGGCAACAGTTTCGTGGTTGGGGCGCTGGCCCATGCCAACGGGAATCAGCGCGCCGTGGGCGGCTTCGATGGCTTGGCGAGTGGGCCGGTAGCTGACCAGGACACTGTCGTCCCAGCCATGATAGTGACCTTCGAACTTGAGATACTTCGTGCGGCCGGTGGCGGCGCGGGCGAGCCTTAACGCAACCTGGACAATCTCCGTGCCGCTATTGGCGAAGGCGACCAGGTCCGCGCAGGGGATGTGCTTCCGAAGCAGTTCGGCGACCTCGTACTCCAGTTCATGCTGGGCGCCGTAGGTGTGCCCCTTGGCGAGTTGCTTGGCCACGGCCTCGTTGATGCACTGCGGGGAATGGCCCAGCATCAGCGGGCCCCAGGCGAGCGTGTAGTCGAGGTAGCGATTGCCGTCGACATCTTCGATGCGCGAGCCTTGGCCGCCCTGGAAGTAGAGCGGGTACGGCCGCGCGCTACGGCGCAGTGCCGTGGAGACGCCACCGGCCAGGGCCTTCTGGGCGCGCTGGTAGCGGGCCAGCGAGCCGCCCGTCTTGCCGCGCACGCTGGCCTCGCGCGCCGCTACCGCTGGAATGGGAAGAGCTGTCGTCATGGTCTCCTCTTACTTATCGTGCCGTTCCCGGCTGGTTGGTCGCCTTCAGTCCCTTGCCTGGGAAGACACCCTCGACTATCTTGCCGTTATCCACAACAACGACGCCATTCACCAGAACATAGGGAATGCCAGCGGATGGGATGTTGGGCTTGTCATAGGTGGCCATGCCGGCGACCTGATCGGGATGGAAGATGGCGATATCGGCGTCGGCCCCCTTGCGGAGGCGGCCTTTGTTGCGGAAGGCCGGGGCCATCGTCTCCAGCCGCTGGGCGGGCATGAGGGACATTTTGCGGATGGCTTGGGAGAGCGTCAGCGCTTTGTTCTCGCGCACGTGGCGCCCCAGCACCGTGGCGAAGGTACCGGCCACTCGTGGATGCCCCATGCCGTTTTCCAGGATGCCATCGCTGGCCACCATCACCAGCGGATGCGCCATGTTCTTCGCCACCATCTCCTCGGTGTTGGTGAAGGTGGCCACCAGGCCGCCCTCCTTGCGGTACTTGGCGAACGTCTCGGCGGTGAGTTTCTCGCCCGTCTTCACCCACACCATGTTCTGATAATCCAGGCCCAGGCGTTCGCGGAAGCCTTCGCTGAAAATGGCCGATTCCAGCCGCGTCATGCCGGCGACGTACGGATAGGACTCGACCGTGATATCCACGCCGCGCTTGCGGGCCGCTTCAACAATCGAGATGGCCAGCGGGAAGTGCGTGGTGGCCGAGGCTCCCAGATGGACCACATGAACGGGAGCGCCCGTAACCACGGAATAGGCGATGACTTCATGGAGCGAGGCGGCGATGCCGGGGTCGCCCTGCGAGCCGTACCGCATATGGATAAAGCCGGGGCGGTTCCAGCGCCCGTTGATCGCGAAGACATGCTGCATTTCTTCCTGCATCGCCGTGGGCGTATAGTTGAAGCCGAAGCCTGTACCGAGGCCGCCTTCTTTCATCCCCTGCTCGACCAGTTCAAGAATGGCTTTCTGCTCGGCGGGGGTGCTGGTTTTCGTGACGGCATTGTCTTTGGGAAGCCACTCACCGGTGTCTTTCATGACGATCATGCGGGAGCCGATGTATCCCACGCTGGCGCCATAGTTGACCAGCGCCTTGCCCTCGCGCTGCGCGTACCAGGGGTTTAGGGGGCTGACGCCGATCTCCAGTTCCAGCGCGGTGGTGCAGCCGTCCTGTGCCTTGACGCGGTAGTTCTCGTCGGTTTGGCCGTGCTGGTGCAGGTCGATAAAGCCAGGAGAGACGACGTGCCCCTTGGCGTCGATCACTCGTTTGGCCTGCAGTGGCTTGGTGGAGACGGCGGCGATTGTGCCCCCGCGGATGCCGACGTGGCGTACGGCATCCAGCCCTGATTCCGGGTCGATCACACGCCCATGATTGATCGCCACATCGTAGGTTTGGGCCGAAGCCGTGAGTGCCGCCAGTACAATAAGGAACAAGGGCATGGGAATAGAGATAGCAGATCAGCCGGTGGTTGCGGAGTGCCGGGTCTTTCTATTGTCGCCCGCCAATTCGGGAGGCGCGCGGGCGAAGCCGCTGCTGGATGGCAGGCCCTGGGAACGCAACCGAAGTGTGGCGGAGGTGTACACCTACATCAGCAGCCTTTACTTTCGCGGCAAGGTGGCTTATGCGCGCCGGTTCGCGAAAGCCCCGCCAGACGGGCCTTCGGCGCTGGTGATGGTGCCTGGCTTGGGCTTGGTGCCGCTCGAGAGGGAGATGGACGCAAGCTTGCTCCGAGCCGCCGCGGAAGTACCGGTGGACGCGGAGGAGCCCCGCTTTACGGGTCCGCTCGTCCGTGATGCGCAGGCGCTGGTTTCCAGATGCGTGGACACATGTCGCTTTGTCCTTCTGGGTAGCGTGGCGTCGGGTAAGTACGTGGAGCCGCTGCTGCCAGTGTTCGGATCGCGGCTGGTGTTTCCATCCGAGTTTGTTGGCCGTGGAGATATGAGCCGGGGCGGGCTGATGCTGCGCTCGGCGGAGGCTGGCACGGAACTGAAGTACCTTTCGGTGGACGGAGCGATTCTACGAGGGAAGCGTCCGCCGAAGCTGCCGAAGAAAGCCGCGGGATCCTGGGAGAGAGGCGGCTAACAAATAGTTAGAAGTATACGTTTCGAAGCGAACAATTGATCGATCCTATAGACACAATTAGGGCTGCAATTGTTGCGGTTTCTTTAAGAATCATGCAGCATGAAAGCGGGGTCCATTGTGTCAACCTACACCTTTATACACCCGGAAACGTTCTACCGTCTGCCGAGGGACTTCAACTATCGCGAGTATATCGATGTCGAGCGAGAGTTGTGGGCTTTCTTCCCGGAAACGATTGGCCGCCGCGTCAATTTCTGCCAGACGGGGCTGACGGCGCAAGTCTACGCCGAAGTGCGTGACGACGGGTCGGAGTTGGGGGATCAGGAAACCTACTTCCTCATGCCCTGCGCGGATGGCAAGATGAAGCCAATCCGCATGCGGCCGATGCGTCGTCTGACGCTGTCTGAGTTTCGGATGACTTACCTGACCGCGGTGAAGTTGGGCGAGGAGTTGACGAAGATCCTCGATGTGTTCCGTTCGCTCGATAGCAAGGTCTTAGGCGAGCTGTAGAACCGCCTCACTGCCAAACAGGTACAAGTTTCGCAGCGTCGAATGCACCTGCCGACGGCTGCACCGGCACGGCCAGAGTAACGTCAATATTCTTGCACACGGACTCCGTGCAAGCTTGGCCCTTGATGTTCACTTTGGCCGGGCCGGTTCCTTCTGGCTGAGCCTTGATGGCGAAGTGGGCGACTTCATTGAAGCCGTAGGTGTAGTGCCGGATTTCGGGCTGGGAGAAGTCCTTTGGGCCGGTCTGCAGCCAGGCGCCTTCCGTTTTCAAACCTTCTTCCACTTTCACGCTGGTCGATTTTTCCACGCCGAGCGATGGCTTCCCCGCTAGTTTCCGGGCGTGGCGGATCTCGTTATCTAGCGCGAACGTATGCCAGCCTTTTTCGACGCGGGTTTCCACCAGCAGGTAATCACCGGTGAAGCGGGCGCGGTAACTGAGCGCGAGCTTATCGTCGTGGCGGACTTCCACCGGAGCCGTCCAGGTTTGGGCGGTGGCCGGCGTTAACAGCAGAAAAGCAAAGGATAGAAGAGAAGTCATTTTCGGAAACTCATGCGAAAAGTGCGGAGCGGCAGTTGGAGTTTCTGGCCGTCGCGCAGGACGTCCAGGGTAACCGAGTCGCCTGCCGTCCTTCGCAGCTTAATGAAGAGTTCGGCGGTGTCGGCAAGGGGATCGGTCTGGACGCCGTCCACGCCGACGATGATGTCGCCATTCTTCAGCCCATGGCTCTTGAGCATTTCAGCCATGGAGTCGATGTGCGAGACGCGGCTGGCGAAGGAGCTGGCGGGCAGTTGCAGTTGCTTCTTCTCGTCGCTGGAGAGCGGTTTGGAATCGAAGTAGGTGCGGGCATCAATGCTCATCTGGCGAAAGCGGATATCGGTCCACCACCAGCGGACCGGCAGGTCGACCGTCAGCTTCTGTGGCTGACCGGCGCGGTCCACCGTGAACGTCACTTGTGCGGCGTCGCGAGGCACTTTGTCGTAAGCGTACTGCAGATCGCCAAAGGTGTGGACGAGCGTTCCGTTGAGTGCGGTGATGAGGTCACCGGGCTTCATGCCGGCGGCTGCCACGGGTCCCGTGGCTTCCTTCACCACCAGGCCTTTCGGCACATCGGGGAAGAGACCGATGCGGCGGAGGTCCGGCGAGCGGTACATCTGCGACAGCTTGTCGAGCTTGCCTTCCTTCTCGCGCTGAACGTTTTGGAGGTCGCCGATCAGGTGGCACTCCACGCAGGCGCCCTTGGCGAAAGTACGCTCGACGAGGGCAGGGATTTCCTTGGGGAACAGCGGCGCGGGGCGATCCTTCTTTGGAAGCAGGCCCTTACCATACTGCTCATGCAGTTCCAGACCCTTCTTCAGCGCCAGTTCCAACGACGGCAGGCTGAGGAAGGTATCCTGCGATTCGCCATCGCGCCCGCCATAGCGCATGTAGATCTGCTCGTCGGCGTTCAGGATGAAGAAGTAGAGCGTATTGTAGCGGTCGTAATCAAAGAGGCCGATGTCGATGTCATCCATGCGCGGCACGCGGACACACACGTACTGCTGCATGAGTTTGCCTCTCGGCGAATTGCGTGGGGACAGCACAACCTGTGCGTCAAAGTTTCTGCCGGCGATTCAAGCCTCGCAGCGGAATTCCAGGAAGATGGGCTTCCCGGTCTTCTTCGCTTCCTCCCGCGCCTCACGGTAACTCGTGAGCCAGTGGATGCCCTCGGCATCGTCCTCGGCAAGGGCCGGAACGGTGTGGAGAGCGAGCAGAATCACAGCAAGTAGATAAGAGCGATAAAACATGAGTGTCTGTACCTAATAGGCGCCGGACGATCATGGCCGGTTACGCTGCGGGGATAAACCTCTATTTCAGCACACTGGGGCGGGTTACGAAGCTACGCCAGGATATCCTTGACGACGGTGCCGGCCGTGTCGGTAAGCCGGAAATCGCGTCCGCTGTAGCGATAAGTTAGCTGCAGGTGATCGATGCCCAGGCAGTGCAGCACCGTGGCATGCAGGTCATGCGGATGGACGCGATTTTCGACGGCTTTGAAGCCGAACTCGTCGGTGTTGCCGTAGGTGATGCCGCCCTTGAAGCCGCCGCCGCCCACCACCAGCGAGAAGCCGTGGTTGTTATGGTCGCGGCCGTTCTGGAACTTGACCAGGCCGCTGACTTCCACCGAAGGAGTACGGCCGAACTCGCCGCCGATGATGACGATGGTGTCCTTGAACAGGCCGCTGTCCTTGAGGTCCTGGAGTAAGGCGCCCATAGGCTTGTCGGAGGTTTGCGCGAGCTTCTTGTGAATAAGGATATCGTCGTGATTGTCCCAGGGCTGGCCGTTGCCGTAGTAGACCTGCACCATGCGCACGCCGCGCTCGATGAGCCGCTTGGCGATGAGGCAGCCGCGGGCGAAGTCGCCGTCGCCGTAACGTTCGCGAGTCTTCTCCGGCTCTTTGGAAACGTCGAAGGCTTCGTGCGCTTCGGTCTGCATGCGGTAGGCGGTTTCCATGGACTCGATGCGCGACTCCAACTGCGGGTCGCCACCTTCCTTGGCCAGGTGAAAGCGGTTCAGCTTCGAGAGCAGGTCAAGCTGCTTCCGCTGGTCGGTCATCGAAAGCTGCGTGTTCTTGAGGTGCTGGATAAGCTTTTCGGGCTCTTTCTCGTTGTTGGGGATGTGGGTGCCCTGCAAGTGCTGCGGCAGGTAGGCCGAACTCCACAACTGCGGGCCGATGACCGGCAAGCCGGGGCAAAGCACGACGAAGCCGGGCAGGTTCTGGTTCTCACTGCCGAGGCCATAGTTCAGCCACGAACCCAGGGAGGGATGGCCGGGCAGCACGTGGCCGCAGTTGAGCATGAACAGCGACGGTTCGTGGTTAGGGCGCTCGGTGTACATGGAGCGGATGACGCAGAGGTCGTCCATGTGCTTACCGAGTTCGGAGAAGATCTCGCTGACCTGGGTGTCGCACTTGGCGTAGCGCTTGAACTCGAAGGGTGAGCCGAGCAGCGCGCCGGTCTTGCGTTCCGTTTTGAGATTGCCGGAAGGCGCGGGCTTACCGTGGTACTTGGTGAGTGCGGGCTTGGGGTCGAAGGTGTCCACCTGCGACGGGCCGCCGTTCAGGAACAGATAAATTACGTGCTTGGCTTTGGGCGTGAAATGCGGCCCCTTGGGCGCGGCGGTGGCGCCCTGCAGCAGGCTGGACAGGCCGAGCAGCGGGAATCCGGTACCGATGGTGGAGAGTAATTGGCGGCGCGTCATGTTAGTAGAAGACAAACTCGTTGGAGCTGAGCAGGACCTGGGCGTACTTGGGCCAGGCATTGTTATCGGAAGACAGGTACGCCAAGCCAGCTTGGAGTTCTTCTTTGGCGGGCTGGCGATAGAACAGAACCTGGTAGGCGCGGTGGATGCGCGCTGTGTTGTCAGCGGCTTCCTTCTGCAGGCGCTCGGCGAAATGCTTGGCGCGATCCGCCACGAAGCCGCTGTTGAGGAAGAACAGTTGCTGCAGGGGAGTGGCCGTGGCGATGCGCTGCTCGGAGAGGTTGTTGGGGTTGGGGAAGTCGAACAGGGCGAGGGTGCCATCCAGCTTGCGGCGGCTGACAAAGCCGTAGACGGTGCGGCGAAGGTTGCGGTCTTCGGTGAGCTTTTGGGGCATGCCGCCGGTGGTGGCATCGAGTTCGCCGGTGGCGGCGAGTAGCGAATCGCGCAGGGCTTCTACATCCAGGCGGCGGCGGGTGGCACGCCACACGAGGCGATTGTCGGGGTCGGCGGTGAAGGCGGCGGGGTCGCTGGCGTAGCTCAGACCGTAGGCTTCGGTCAGCACCATCTCGCGAATGATGGCTTTCACGGACCAGTTCTTCTCGACGAAGCGGGCGGCCAGGTAATCGAGGAGTTCAGGATGGGAGGGCTTCTCGCCGAGCTGTCCGAAGTTGGCGAGCGTGCGCACGATGCCCTGCCCGAACAGATGATGCCAGATGCGGTTGACCATGACGCGGGAGGTCAGAGGGTTAGTGGGACTGGCGATGGCTTCGGCCAGTTCGCTGCGGCCGCTGCCTTTGGTGAAGGGCTTCGGCTCATCGTCGCAAAGGATGCTGAGGAAGCGGCGCGGCGCCACTTCGCCCAGGTTCTCCTGGCTGCCGCGGATGCGGACACGCTCGTCCCGGACCTTCTCCTTGTCCTTAATGATGTGGTAGTAGGGGTAGCGGTCGGGGACGGCCTGCTTAAGGGTTTCGAGTTCAGCACGCAGGTTATCCAGGTGCGATCGGAACGGGCCAGCCAGGAAGCGCTCGATCTTCCTTTCCTTGAAGTAGAGGATGCCGGATTCGAACTTGGCATGGCGCTGGTCGCTGAAGATGTCGCGCCAGAGCAGGTACTTGTCTCGGGGCAGGCTAAGGAGGTCGGCGCGGGCTAGGTCACCGCGGGCATCGGAACCGCCGAGCCGCACGAAGTTCTTCGATTCGATGTCGCGCTGTTCATTGAGGACGTCGATAACGCGCTTCTGGATGACGGCGGCGGAGAGTTTGGCTTCGTCCTGCCAGTCGTTGAGGAGGGTGTGCTCGCGGGTGCCGCTGAGATACTTCGACCAACGCTCCAACGTCTCGCTATCGAGAGGGGTGCCGCCGGCGGCGGTCTTGGCGTCGATGTGTTCCGCGGCCATGCGGCGGGCTGCCTGCACGTAGGCGGCGGTGGAGTGAGCCAGCACTTCGCCCAGCGTTTTCGCCTGTTCGTCCAGGTACTTCTTCAGCTTCTTGTCCTGGTTGTCGGCGGCTTCCTTGCGGGTCTTGTACTCTTTGACGACGGCTTCCGAGGCGATGGGGAACTCGGACTCGGTGGTGGAAGTGAAGACGCCGAGCATGCCGTAGTAATCCTTGGTGGGGATGGGGTCGAACTTGTGGTCATGGCATTGGGCGCAGGCCACGGTGAGGGCTAGGAAGGCCTTCGAGGTGGCATCGACGCGGTCATCCTGGAACTGCGGGCTTAAGGCGTAGAAGCCGAGGCCGCCTACCAGGCGCTCTTTTTCGTTGAGCGCATCGCCGGCGAGTTGGGCCTTGACGAAGGTGTTGTAGGGGAGGTCGTCATTGAAGGCTTTGATGACCCAATCGCGGTAACGGAAGGCGTTATCGTAGGGCTGGTCTTGGGTGGGGTTGAGGAGGTCGTCGGAGTAGCGGGCGACGTCGAGCCAGTGGCGGCCCCAACGCTCGCCGTAGGCTTGGGAGGCGAGCAGCCGGTCGACGACTTTGGCTTTCGCCTGCGCGGTGTTGTCGCTCAGGAAGGCGGCGACGTCTTCGGGCTTGGGCGGCAGGCCGGTGAGGTCATAGGTGACGCGGCGAATCCAATCGCGCTTGCTGGCCGGGGCGACGGGCTTCACGCCCTTCTTCTCCATGGCGGCATAGAGCAGCGCATCGATGGGCGCGTTGTTCCAAGCCTTGTGAGAGACCTTCGGGATCGCGGGGCTCTTTACGGGCTGAAAGGCCCACCAGGCGCGCTGTTCCTTGCTGATCTGGTAGCCGGGACCGGACGGCTTTGCGTTCGTCGAGGCGGGCCAGATGGCGCCGCGGACCACCCATTGCAGGATGTCGTTGATCTCCTGTTGCTGCAGTTTGCCGGTGGGCGGCATCTTCAGCTTGGGGTGTGTTTGCTTGACGGCCTGGATGAGGAGGCTGTCGTCGGGGCGTTCCGGATCGATGGCCGGGCCGGACTTGCCACCCTTGAGCAGCGATTCGCGGGACGTCATCTCCAGGCCGCCAAGCTTGGTCTGGGTATGGCAGGAGAAGCAGTTCTTCGCTAGCACGGGACGCACTTTGGTTTCGAAGAACTCCACGGGGTCGATGCGCTGGCCGTAGCAGGACGAGGCGGCGAGGAGCGCGACGAGCAGTCTCATTGTGAAGGAAATTTTATCAGAGCGTTGCTATGGTGAGGGGATGTCTGCGTTTGTGGAACAGCTTCGGGAGCGGTATTTGCGCCATCTGCTGGACGATATCGTTCCTTTCTGGGAGCGGCACTCGATGGATTGGGAGCAGGGGGGACAGTTCAACTGTCTGGCCCGCGATGGGCGGGTGTTCGATACGAGGAAGTATGTTTGGATGCAGGGACGGTCGGTGTGGACGTTCTGCCGGTTGTACAACGAGGTGGAGCGGCGGGAGCAATGGCTGCGGTCGGCGGAGCATATTCTGCGGTTTCTACGGGCGCATGCGCTGGATGGAGAGGGGCGATGCTACTTCAGCTTGAACCGAGCGGGGGAGCCGGTGTTCCAGCAACGGAAGCCGTATGCGGCGTTTTTTCTGGCGCTGGCGTTGCTGGAGTATGCGAAGACGGGTGCGGGCGATGGGGATGCGCTGCGGGCTGAGGCGCGGGTTTGGTACGGGCGGATCCGGGAGTGGATCGCGGATGGGCGACTGTTGGGGCGTCCCGCGTTGGTGGGGGCGAGGCCAGTGCGGCAGGCAGCGGATGTGATGGTGGTGGCGTCGCTGGCTTTGGAGTTTGACGATCGCGAGACGCTGCGGGCGTGTGTGGCGCAGGCGAAGGAGCATTGGATCCCGGAGCGCCGGATGATGTTGGAGAACCTGCCGCTGGATGGGGCGGATTACCGGGAGTCGGCGGACACGCGGTTGCTGTGCTCGGGGAGTGCGCTGGAGGTGGCGTGGTTTCTGTGGCACGCGCTGGAGGCGCTGGGAACGGAGGAGGGCAAGGACTGGCTGTGTGAGGTGGTTGAGGCTTCGCTGGAGTCGGGGTGGGATCGGGAGCATGGGGGATTGTATTATTTCCAGGATTCGGAGGGTCTGCCGAGTTTGCAGTTGGAGGCGAATATGAAGCTGTGGTGGCCGCATACGGAGGCGATCTATGCGCTGGTGCTGGCTTGGCGGCATACGCGAGATGCACGGTTGTTGGAGTGGCTGCGGCGGGTGGACGAATACGCGTTCCGGACGTTCGCGGATGGGGAGTACGGGGAGTGGTTCGGGTATTGCGACCGGTATGGGAAGCCGGCGCTGGAGTTAAAGGGCGGGCCGTATAAGTGCTTCTTTCATGTGCCGCGGTTTTTGCTGTTTAGTGCGCAGCGGTTGGGTGGGGTTTAGACGGTTGCCCGATAGTAGTGAATGTACCTACCATATATTTATGAGCAAGTCGGTCTCGGCTGCGGACGCCAATCGCCGGTTCTCCGAGTTGTTGCGAACGGTGAAGGATGGGGAAAGTGTCGTTGTCACCAGCCACGGCAAGCCGGTCGCGAAGCTGAGCCCGATGACGGAGGATGAGCGGGCAGCCGGCCAAGCGCATGCCACTCTTCTGGCGCGGCTGAGAAAGCAGCGTCCCATTGACATCGGCAAATGGACGCGCGACGAGCTTTACGAAGACGGCAAGTGAGAGTCGCGCTGGACACGAACGTACTTGTTTACGCCGAGGGCGTCAATGGCGCGGCGATGCAGGACAGTGCGCTGGACCTGATCGAACGCCTGCCGCGAGAGTCGGCCGTCGTTCCGGTTCAGGCGTTGGGCGAATTGTTCCACGTGCTCGTTCGCAAGGCAAAACGACGGCGGACCGCAGTGAGGGCAAGCGTGCTGGCATGGTCCGACGCGTACTCCACTTGCGGAACGTCCCCCTCTGTACTGCTGAGTGCCATGGAGTTGGCATCCACGCATGGCTTGGCTATCTGGGACGCCGTCGTGTTGGCGGCGGCAGCGGATGCGGGTTGCCGGCTCCTGTTGTCCGAGGATCTGCAAGAGGGATTCACGTGGCAGGGGGTTACGGTCACGAATCCGTTTGCAACGAAGCGGCATCCGCTGCTGGCGGCGATCCTGCAGAGCCCGGAGCAGATCTAAGCCTCAGCGCGGTGGACATGGCGGCTACATGCTCTCGAGGCCTAGGGCGTGGACGATGAGGCCGAGTTCCCTGCCCTCGACCTGGCCGGCGGCTAGGAACTTATCCATGGCGAACTCGACGGTGACGGCCTCCTTTTGGAGGGCGGATGGGGGGACGTTCCGGCGGTAGACGTACTCGCCGGTTTTGGTGTAGGTTTCGCCGGGGATGGGGGTGCCGTTGACGTTGGCGGTCAGGGTGAAGGTTGGAACTCGTTCGATGAGCGGGCCGGCGGCGGTGAACTTTACGAAGAGGGATGCGCCGTTCTTCTCGCCGTGCAGGGGGCGGCGCAGGGTGGCGGCGAACTTGCCTTCGGTCCAGCGCCAAGCCTTGTCTTCGAGGGCATGGAAGCCGCGCACCAGTTGCATCGAGGCCGGGACGTCGGCCATGACGACCACGCTCTTGATGCCGGGCTCTTCGTCGGGGGCGGCGTCGGCCTTCACTCGCACCGGCTTCTTGCAGCCGGCGGCCAGTAGCGCGGCGCCCACGGCCATGTGCTTGAGGACTAGTCGCCGCACTTTTCCACCTGGACGAGGCAGCTATACAAGGTGGGGCCGCCACCGAGGTCGGTGAGGCGCTGGCTCATCAGGGTGTTGATGCCCTGCTGGTTGGGCATGCGTTTGGTCCAACTGACGGAGGGGGCGCGGACGGCGCCGGGGCGGACGCCGCCGTTGACGTAAGCCTCCATGAGGACGCTGCCGCGGCCGTTGAAGACGCGGACGGCGTCGCCGTTCTCGATCCCGCGTTGGAGGGCGTCCTCGGTGTGCATCCAGAGGCGGCGGGTTTCGGCGTGGACGGAGTCGCGATGGCCGAAGGTGGAGTTCATGCTGTTGTCGTTTTTGGACGCCACCAGTTCGAGCGGATAGCGGGCGGCGAGGGCGGCGTCGCCGTGGCGGGACTCGATGGGGGGCAGGTAGGCGAGCGTGTCCGGCTTGAACTCGCACTTGCCGTCGGGGGTGCCGAAGCCGCCTTTGGCGTAGGGTTGGAAGGGGGCGCCGGCTGAGGCTACGTTTAGGCGGACGGAACCTTCGCGCTCGAGTTTGTCGAAGGTGATGCCCTGGAGGAACGGATGGCCGCTGGCGAGGGTGGTGCGGATCATGTCGTCTTCCGATTCGTGGAACTCGGGCTCGTCGAAGCCGAGGCGTTGAGCGAGGGCGCGGAAGATGTCGACGTTGCTTTTGACCTCGCCGGGCCGTGGGAGGGCGGGGCGCGCCAGTTGCACGTAGTGGTGGCCGTAGGAGCGGTAGAGGTCGGTGTGTTCGAGGAACGTGGTGACGGGCAGGAGGATGTCGGCGAAGTCGGCGGTGTCGGTTTGGAACTGCTCGAGGACGACGGTAAAGAGGTCGTCGCGGAGGAGGCCTTGGCGGACGGCGGCCTGATCGGGGGCGATGGCCATGGGGTTGGAGTTGTAGACGACCACAGCTTTGACGGGCGGGTCGAGGGGGTCATTGAGGACCTTGCCGAACTCCGACATGTTAAGGATACGGGCGTCGCGGCCGAGGCTCTTGTGTTGGAAGTCGGGGCGTTCGAGGCCGGCGAGGTTGAACGGATAGGCCTGGGAAGTGGACAACTGGAGGCCGCCGCCGATGTGTTGCCAGGATCCGGTGATGACGGGGAGATAGGCAATGGACTGGATGGCGCGGCCACCGCGTTCGCTGCGCTGGACGCCGTAGTTGAGGCGGATGGCGGCGGGCTGGGTGGTGGCGTACTCGCGGGCAAGGCTGAGGATGTCTTCGGCGGGAATGCCTGTCATTTCGGCGACGCGCTGGGGCGTGTAGGCGCGCACGTGGGCCTTGAGTTCGGCGGTGTTGCGGGCGTAGCCATCGAGGTAGGCGCGGTCTTCGAGGCCATCGGCGAAGATGACGTGCATGAGGCCGAGGGCGAGGGCGAGGTCGGTGCCGGGTTGGATGGGGAACCAGCGGTCGGCGGCGGCGCCGGTGCGGTTCTTGACGGGATCGATGACGTAGAGCTTGGCTCCGTTGCGGCGGGCCTCCTGGATGAAGGGCCAGAGGTGCACGTTGCAGCCGAGGATGTTGGCGCCCCAGGCGAGGATGAGCTTGCTGTGGGCGAACTGTTCGGGTTCGGTGCCGTAGCGCATGCCGCTGTAAGCCTCGTTCATGCCGACCATACCGGCGCTGGAGCAGATGGTGCGGTCCAGGCGGGAGGCGCCGAAGCGATGGAAGAAGCGGCGATCCATGCCGGCGTTGTTGAGCAGGCCCATGGTGCCGGCGTAGGAGTAAGGCAGCACGGCTTCGGGGCCGTGATGGGCGGCGACGGTCCGGAGGCGGGCGGCGATGGTATCGAGGGCTTCGTCCCAGCCGATGCGGGTGAAGCGGCCCTCGCCTTTGGCGCCGGTGCGCTTGGCGGGATAGAGGAGGCGATCCGGGTGATACTCGCGTTCGAGATACTGCGTGACTTTGGCGCAGAGGAAGCCGCGGGTGATGGGGTGGTCCGGATTGCCTTTGAGTTTGGTGCCTTTGCCGTCTTCGATGGTGACGAGGACGGAGCAGCAATCGGGGCAGTCTAAGGCGCAGACGGAAGCCTTGGTCTCTACCATCTTCGGATTATAGCGAGGGTGTGGGCGGGGGGATGAGGGCAGGGCTCCGCCTGGGGAGCCGGCCTGGGGTTGCGAATTGTCAAAGATCGGGCCGGAGGCACCGCGGATACGGTTAGTAAGCGCTGTGTTCGCGGCGGGTTACGGTTAAAGCGGCGGCCGGATGAGCGAGCGCCACGGGAATCGGGACAAGTGCGCGCCGAATGGCGAGCGGGCGAATGGGTAGCTGCGAGCGCACTGCAGGCAGCGAGGCCATCGCGAGCAAGCAAAGAATAAAGACGGCGAGAACGGAGAACCAGCGGCGCCAGCCCGTGGGTGGGGGCGGCGGAAAAGTAGGTTTGTTCTGCAAGATTGCGGGCGCGGGTTCCGCGGTTTGGTCCTGGGCGATGGCGGCGCGGTCGCGTTGCCGTTTGAGGAGGGCATCGCGGGAGCGGAAGTAGGTTCGCTCGAAACGCTGGGCCATGCGGTTGAGGTTCTCGAGGGCAGGGGTGGCCGAGAGACGCTCGATGGCGAGGGCTTCGAGGGTGATGGCGTCCATGGCCTCGAACTCACGGGGCGCGTCGCGGAGGGCGCGGGACATCTCGAGGCTGAGGAGTCCTTTTTCGTGGCGCTCGGCGCGCCGCATGCGCCAGCGGGCGTTCACCATATCGATAACGAGTTCGTGCTGTTCGAGATCGGCAGGGGCGAAGGCCTGGAGAAACTCGGATTTCAGGGCATCGTACTCGGACCGCTTTTCGGTGGCGAGGACGATGTCGCGGGAGTAGAGTCCATGCTTGAGGGAGTTGGCGGCGGACTTCTTCTTGCCGGATTCGGTTTTGGGGCCTTTGGACTTGGCGCCATTTTCGGGGGAAGTCTGGGCGCGGCGGTCGTGGGGCTTGGGATTTTCGGTTTGGGACAGGGGCTCGGGATCCGCGGCGGGTCCGGGCGTGTCGGGGAACTCGGGTTGAGCGAGGTTATCCATGGCGGATTTAGAATGGCAGGGGGATGGTGGGGGGAACCGGTATGTTGTTGAGGGGATTGGGGGAGGGGGTGCTTGATTGGGTTGTGGCACTACACAAAATCCGACACCCCCTGGGACGGCAGCCCACCAATAGCACCTACTGGGATACCGCAACGGTCGAACTTAACCGTCACATGTGGAAGCCACAGAAAACGCTGATCAGCGCGTAGCTCCTGAACTACTAACGGGTGAGAGTGCGTTTCGGAATGGTTGAGGCCATCAACAGGAATCTGCGGTTACAGGCTTCGGAAATCGGTGCTGGTTTTCGGGGCGTCCCTGACGGGACCATGCCAATTCTACGGTTCCGGGCCCGCTGACCTTCGACCATAACATTGTGAATACCGCAGGCAGGGCAGCCCAGCGACATGCTGGCCAAACCTACTCCTTCGGGTATCTGCCCGCACTAAGCAAAGTTCTGCAGCCGCGCTGCGTTCTCCCCCTCTATCCGCTCTTTCCTTTCAATATACTTTCCTGTCGCTTGTCCTCCAGTACCACCTTCAATACCTCACGGCTCTTATCAACGTATCGGCTCACGCGGTCGGGCTCTATCCCGGCTGCCTGCAATCTTTCAGCTTCAGGGAGGGAATAGCTGAATATGATGTGGTCTGTGATCAACCACACGATCGCGTTACACAACTGCACCAGCATCTTCGGGGGACGTTCCACACGGTGGATGCATCCTTCAGAATGCTCCAACAACTCGCGGGGCTTTAGCAGTGCCCGGAGCGGAGTCTCGCCAAGCACATTGAGGAGAGAGTTGGCCAACTGTTTGTCTCCAAGCAGAGTGGCACCATACAGCGCGGTCGGCAAAACCCTTTGTCGATAATCCTGCCAAACTGACCTTTTGCTTCTTGCGAGATCCTCGTAAGCCATTCCGACGAGAATCGCGTCCCTCGAACGTTCTAGAGCTAAGAGACAAACCATCAAAGCTGCGAGGTCGACTATACAAGGCTGAACTGCACACCATCGATCAACTCGTGCCCTCTTATACCGCCGGAGAAACTCGTGAACTTCCAACTCAGGGTCAAGATACGGTGAGTCTAAGAACTCTTCCATAAAGCAACTCTCCACACTAGCAAGGAACATCTGGTTCCACAGAATGCTGCAATAGCTCTGTCACCATTCGATAAGGGAGCGATAAACGTCATGAAGGTTCTCGTCTTCGGGATCGTTTAGAAGATGAGACGCTTCACCTTTCTCGAACGTCAGTCGGAGCATACCGTTCTCATCATATCGACTGAAGCTCCCGTCGCCGTCCAACTCAACGAGAATTGCGAATATCGTACCCTGAACCGCGATTCGTACTATGTCTTCAATATGCCGTTTCTCTATATCAGGCAAGTGACGAAACCACTCCGACCTTGTCTTCTCGACGTCCGAAACGATGCGTCCAGGGGGTTCTTGCAGACCCATGAGTGTCGACTTCTGTAGGCCAACGCCTAGCTCATGGATGTATGTAACGAAGTCGTGTGGGCTCATGGAAACGCTTACCGTCGCCTCGTAGGGGGCTTCATTTTATCAGGATACTTGGCTTTTATGAGATCACGCAACTCTCTGACCTTACACGCCGGGGCTTTGGTGTGCCTACGTAGGTTTCTAAGGTCCAGGAGTTCCCTCGAACCGAATCGGACATATCTCTGAACTACTTTTGCGCAAGATCTTATAGAGCGAAACTCGGACCTCATCTACGGTATGTAACAGATGACACCAGAATGGGAAGTCCCTTCCTTTGACAAACATGACGGGATAATGTTCGCGGATAGCAGCATCATGAGAGCCCCCCGCTTGGCGTATTTTCCGGCACACGAGCAATGTGTCCAGAGTACTTCACTTCAGTAACTTGGATTCCCTGCTGAATCATCCCTTCGCGAGTAGTCATCTCGAAGGTCTTCTCCCACATGGGAAAGCGGAACAAGCCGCCAAGCTTTCCTGATACCAGCCCGGTTGCAAGGCCGCGATCCATCGCAAACTGCAACGGGAATACGTCGGCTGGACGCTTACGTATGGAGGCGTAAAACTGGGTTACTTTCCTTTCTCGTACGCTAGGTGTATCTTCGCAACACGGACAACCTACCACAGTGTTCACCAAGGCGTGCCCATCTCTTGTATATACATTTGTATGCCACCCGTTCTTGTATTTCCAAACTGTGGACACGGTCCGTCCGTTGCGGGCTTGTCGCTCTTGAAAGTGTAGTCACTTAAGTTCTCTTCTGCCCCAATCAGTTTCTGAACGGCAGCTCGTTTGGAATTGCAAGAGTACCATAGCGCCGAGCATGGTATAAGATTGGGATACTTGGTTGCACACTTCGATCCATCATCACTTCGGCAACCGTCAGCAAAGGTCGTGTGATAGTCAAAATAGGGGTCGATAATCCCGTTGGCCTTAAGCGCTTGGTCAGTTGCTTTCTTCATGATGCAGATGAAATAAGCCCCTGCTTTAGCATGCATTTCCTGAACGATGGCGTTATTCTGTGGACTGTGTCCTCGCTCCACTTCGATCGCGTAGCGAGAATTGTAAATCAGACCGAGGGGTCGCGATCCCTTGGCCTATGAGAATACCGTACTCCGCCTTAGCCAGATAACCACTCGGATCAACAAAACTTATCGGATTCGGTAGTGCGTACGCGTACCGGTGCAATGTGGATGGCTCCGCATCTATCCCCGCGTGCCGGTCCGCATTTAAAAACCTACCAACGCGCTGGCTATACCAACGCGCCCGAAGGTAGTAAGCATCGCAGACCATCGCTTCGTATCGTTCAGCTCGGTATAGAAACTCGTTGGAGACAGACGCGCTTGGACCAGTCAGGTTGATGTTGAGGTTGACGGGCAGGCCGGGGATGGGCTGGTCGATCTCATTGGCGGCGCGGACCGTGATGGTCATGAGGTCGTTGCGGGTTTTGACGGCCGTTTCGACGGGGGAGATCTTGAGTACGGCGGCGGGTGGAATGGCGCGCAGGATGGAGATCTCCTGATAGCGCAGGAAGGTTGTCTGCCTGGGGCCGAAGCGGCGGTAGTCGAGTTCGAAGGGGTAGACGCCCGCGGTGGGGAAGTTGAGGCGGATGGTCTGCTGGCTGCCGTATTCAGGGCCGCTATTTCCTGGCTCCCATCACTGGCAAGGCTGAGAACGCGGTAACGCCCCTGGCATAGGCGCCGAATTTCACGCCGTACGGAAGAACGCAGTGCGAAAGTCTTCCCATGAGAGACGCCTTCCAAAACTTATGTACCAATTCTGCTTTGCCCATTTCCAGCGCAGAGCACGCTCGTCCGGGCAAAACGGCATCGTCGGAACTTTAGTGTACTCTAGGCACAGTTTCTTGCCGTGATCTAGGGTCTTCCAATAGGTGGCGTGCCAAGGCGAGATATCGCTCCACAAAAGCGTCCCCTCAGTCGCACGTATCCGCCGAAGTGCAGGCGCGAACTCCAGCCATTCCTCCAGTACCGCGGTCGAGGACGCCAGAAGCTCTAGTCGATTCTCGCCGCTTGCTGAACAACGTATGAAGTCGGTCCAACGCGGCTGTGCGTTTGCCTCCCAATGGCGTGCCCCCTTCTTCGTCAACCTAACATCAACCATGGAGACGTCCTCGACGGGCCAGGCGATATCCGCGATTTTCCATTCATTCAGTGCGCGAGTAGATTTCGCAAGCGTTATCAAACCTTGATGGTAAGCGATACTAACCGCCTGCTCGATATTGGTCTCAAGGCCGAACGGCAGGACAATGTTGAGCGCCTGCTGATCGAAGACAGGTACTATCCATTCCAGAGGCGCGGGATGTAGTGCTGCGGCTTCTAGCAATATTTGAACGGAAGAAGGGTGTGGGCTCATTATGGCTCGAACTTACGAGGGTTGCTGACATCAAACTTCTCATCAATACTCGGCGATGCTCCAGAGTCGTCGCAGCATTTACAGTGGCGATGGTGGCCGCCGCTTAAGCTGAAGTGTTCCCTGCCGCGCGGGTTGTTGATAGAAATACAATCTTATGGCACCGAGTAATAGTGCGAACGAATGCGGCTGTCGCCAGAGCGGTCCAGATCCGGTTCCAGATTGGGACATCTGGGCCTGCTGTCGGGGCGATCTCTTTGCTGTACAGGTAACGCCAGACTACGCCAGCGACCCCCAAACTGACCAAGCCAACCGTATCAGGGGCGGCTTCGGCCAGGATCCCCGTCAATACAGTGCATAGTCTGATCTCAGCGCTTGGATCTCGATGGTTGTACCGCTGATCGTCGCCGTCGAGTGGACACTATGTCGGCTCGTCAACCCCCGGAGCCTTCTACGGTCCCAATCGGTTGACAATCGCTCCAGTCGATCCCAGCCGCCCTAGCTAGATTTCGCAGCTCCAGTCGAAGGGCACCCTCCTCAGAGGGATGCAATTCCGCCACTCGCTCTGGCCGCTGCCCAGGTACGAAACGTACACTGCCCTCAAGAAGCTGTACAACAGAGATATCCAGGAGATCGGAACGCTTCATGGCTTCACAGGCGATCTCGTGACCGCGAGCGAAGCATATCAAACACGCCACCGAAAGACGTGGGAGGTAGAAATGGGGGCGCTGACAGAGCGCTTTAAGCATCATCAAGGCCGAAAGTCCATCTGCCTCAGATATGGTGGCGGTGCTCGGCGCATCCCACGCGAAGACCCTGAACTGATCAACTAACTCCAGATATCTCTGATATGCAACATTGTCGTTCTCACTCACCATCCTGACTAAGGTCATGGCGTCTGCTGTCAGGTTGTCGAAGCCCAACTGCCACACCACCCACTCGCGGAGCCCTTTCGGCTCACTGCCAGCGTCGACCATTGAGTATCCCCCAAGAAATGACCACAACCTAAGCAAGCAGCGCTCCCCGAGCAGAGAAGCCGGAGCTGAGCGTGGTAAATTGAGACCTCTGAAAAAGCCTTGGCTCATGACTCTACTTTATCAGCGTCAGCGTACAGGACGGATATCGATGTTCCCGATACCGCTTGCTTGAGCACCTCTGAATGTAACGAAATCGCCGATCTCCCGGCAGACCTCATACACGTGATTCTCCCATGCTTCTTGAGGTATTCCACCTGGGAAGAAATTATCGAACACCCAGCCGTTCCTGAGCAACCCACGATGATAACCGTTATTCGAGACTGATATACTCTGGTTTCCAAAAGTCCCAGTTAGCCTGGAGGAACTCGGATTTCAGGGCATCGTACTCGGACGGCTTTTCGGTGGCGAGGACGATGTCGCGGGAGTAGAGTCCATGCTTGAGGGAGTTGGCGGCGGACTTCTTCTTGCCGGATTCGGTTTTGGGGCCTTTGGACTTGGCGCCGTTCTCGGGGGAAGTCTGGGCGCGGCGGTCGTGGGGCTTGGGATCCGAGGCGGGGCCGGGCGTGTCGGGGAACTCGGGTTGAGCGAGGTTATCCATGGCGGATCCAGGATGGCAGTGGGATCGTGGGGGAAATCGGTATGTTGTTGAAGGGATTGGGGGAGGGGGTGCTTGATTGGGTTGTGGGACTGCACAAAATCCGACACCCCCTGGGGCGGCAGCCCACCAATACCACCTACATGAACATCGCAACGGTCGAACTTGACCGTCTTCGATTTGCTCACATCTGGAAAGTACACAAATGGAAAGTACACAAAAACGCCGACCAGATTGTAGCTCTCTGAACTACTATCGGGTGAGATGCATCTCGGAATGGTTTGAGGCCATCAACGAAAGCTTGGGCTTAGAAAGAAAGTCTTCGGAAGTTCGGAAATCGGGGCTGGTCTTCGGGGCATCCCTGAACGTCGTATGCCGATACGGTTCTGTCACGCATGCTTGGCGAAAACTCGCGATTCTGCGATGGCCGGTAGTGCCGAAAAGTCAGCTGGGTGTACGCTCTCGCCTCCACAACCACCCAGGCATCTTCCAAGGTGTAGGTGTCGAAGGCATCGCCGAGTACGACGTTGGCGGGGGAGCGGAAGCCGTTGATTGCGGGGCCACCGGTGTAGGGCTGGGACGCTGGATTGAGGGAAAGCGACGTGAGCAGTTCGGTGAAGGCGGGCTGCTGTGAGGAGGGGACCTTGAAGGTGTCGCCGGTGTCGGCGTTGAAGAAGCGCGCCGTTATGGCGGAGAGGGCGACGTTGGCGTTAGGGCGCACCCAGGCGACGTTGACGGTGGCGGGTGGGACGCCGGTGAAAGAGGTTGCCGAGACGCGGGCGACATCGAGGCCGGTGTTGGCTCCGGTGTAGCAGAAGGTTACCAGGCCGTTGGTGTTGGTGGCACCGGTGTTGGAACCGGTGACCGCGAACTGCAGGGCTACGCCGGAGACGGGTTGCCCGGCGGGGTCGAGCACCTTGGCTTCGAATGCCTGCGCGGTGCCTGCCACTAAGTCTAGCGACCTTCAAGTTTCTTTCAGTAAACGAACTCTGCTTCATCTCCTTTCTTACTACCTCGAAAAGATGGATGGCACGTGCGGGTGTCGCTAAATGTCAAAAAGGTATTAGGTCGGCGCGAAGGTACTCCACGGCTTCTCTCACGTCAGTCCTTGACGTACTGCATGCGCCAGGAAAGCCACCCCATTCCAAGATGCACATGCGTAGATAGGAAACGAAGGGCATATCTGGCTGCGTCCAGTCGCCATCTACCAACGCTGATGGCACAATGACACCTACATCATCGCCTCCGCTGTATCCGTGCTTAGCGTACTTATCCACGGACATAGGGAATATCCGTCGACTTTCCGTATCATCAGATTCGATTCGTACCTCACATCCTCTTTCTTCCAAATCGTCGATGATCGCTTCAGTAGGCCAGATTACTAACGGATTTGTTTCCACACTAGCACTCGCAAATCTGTGCTTCCCGTCCTGTCTCAGATAGAAAGAGAGACATGGGTGATCTCCCATTAGGTTTACGTCGGCTATCTGCCGATAAAACTCCATGACAGAGAGAGGTAGTGATCCGTACGCCGCAACTAGAGTGGTAAGGTATTCCTCAGACTTCGCAGTTGCCAGGTTCACCATAGGCGCGAGATTGCGATAGCCGCACGCACGAAGTCTGGCTTCCAGCGTTAACAAATTATGCTTCACCCTGTGGATTGTTTCACGAACGACTGCGTTAACGTCCGCGCGCTCACGATGACTCAAATCAGCGAAGGAAAGCACCCGCATCTCGCTCCAGACCGCAACGCTGTCGCCTCGTTCGTATCGCGTCTGCCACATATGACTTTCCGCCATTAACCCTCCACGGTGCTGAACGTAACTCAATGAAAGAAAATTGGGAATCCGTAAGTCGCTACTTGTTGCGCTGAAGCGCTCGACAGCGTCGGAACACAGGCGGGACAAACAGTTCTCCCTGATCCGATCAAGAGAATCTGATAACCTCTTGCCAAGCCGTACTCAAGCAGAATGATTTCCCCATGTAAAGAGTTGTAAAGGCCTTGTCCCTCCATCTCAATCAGAACTTCTGTCGAGGTAAGCTAGGAGCGAAACCATCGAGATGAATTGTTGGAACTTACGGCAATTGCTTCTATGATCTCTCCTGTTTCGGGCACTCTGTACTGCGCTGCTGCTGCGGTACGGCCTCTCCACGCTCTGAAGCCGTTCCACTGCAGAAGGTTCTGGAGAAACGTAGCTCTGGGCTTTGCGTAGGTGCCTAGCGAAAGCAAGCCCCGTGTTACGGCACCTGTGTCCTTTATCACTGGATGCAGTCCTCTAAAGTGAAGGCTGCCAGTAGCCGGATCGCACTTACAATGCGTGAGTGGCCGGAAGGATCAGTATACGTTACCGGATTATGCCCACCGTATATATAACGCTGGTGGGAGAACGGCTCATCGAGCGTCCCCTCAAAGGAGTCGGCTGTAGTAAAAAGCCCGCCCACGGGACTATACCATCGTGCTCGCAGATAGTACATCTGCAAGGCCGACTCATACTGTTCTCCGCGATAGAGATACAAATTGGAAGTCGAGCCAACTGCTAGAGATTGCAGTCCGAATGCATCATATAAATAGGAGTCTGTAGTCGAGCCAGTAACATCGGTCAACGCGCGCACATGTAAGCCGCCGTCGTATCCGTAATAGTGTGTTGCCCAATTAGCGCCTACCAACTGCGTCTGACTCGCCCGTATCAACCCATGCGTATAACGCCGCGCCACCGACCCACCGACCAATTCCTCCGAGACCTGCGCATATCCCGTCGGCGTCAGGTCATCTAGCAAGTACTTCGTCGTGACCCCGCCAACCGTCTTCCCAACCCGGTTCCCGTCGCCGTCATAGACCATCGTCACGGCGCCTGAATCGTAAGAGCTCAGCCGATCCAGGAAGTCGTATCCGTAGGTATGCCCGCCCGAGGCCAGCGTGTTACCGTTGGCGTCGAAAGTGTCGCTGGAGATTTGATCGTTCGCGTCGAAGGTATTCGTTGTGGAAGGAATGACCGCAATTGTTGATGACCGCGACAGTCGGTTAGCAACCGCATCCAGGCTGTAGCTGATTGCTCCGTTTTGAGCTGGCACCGGATCCCCGGTCACCGTCTCCGAGATCAGCCGGTAGACCGCATCGTAGGCCCAGGCGACATTCCGCCCGTTGTTGCTGGTCTCGGTCAGCTTGTTACCAGTGAACCCGAACGTGTAACCGTGGCTAGCGAGCGTGGTTCCGCTCTTGGTCACCGCGACGTTGCTCATTCGGTCCATCACGTCCGGCGTGAACGTGTGGACCACACCATTGGCGTACGTCATTGTGGCCACACTCCCCGCGTCATCCCACGTGTAGCTCGTCGTGCCGTTTGGGGCCAGGCGGTTATCCGTTACTGTCTGCAGGCGATTCAACGAATCATAAGCGTAGCCGATATCGACTCCGTTTGCATTCGAGGAAACCACTGAGGCGACCAGCCCGTTTGCATGGTGCGTATAGGTAAGTGTGCCCTGCGGCGTGGCTTTGGTCTTCACGCGGTCGCGGAAGTCGTAGGTCCATGTCGTGGTTCCCGAGGCGTCGGTCATGGTGGCTCGCTTGCCCGTGCCGTTGTAGGTGAAGGAGATGCCCACCTGCCCAACGAGCGTGGGATCCGGTGTCAGGCTCAGGGTTCTGTTTAGCGAATCGTAGGCGAAGGTGGTTGTCTTGCCGTTGAAGTCTTTCCTCGTTGCCATGTTGCCTACGGCGTCGTAGGTGAACGTCTCGAATTGGCCGCCTGGTAACGTACGCCTGGTTCGCCGGTTCAGCTTGTCGTATTCGTAGGCTGTGGCGTTGCTTCGGGCGTCGGTTTGGCGGGTTTTGTTGCCCGCTGTGTCGTAACCGTAGGAGGTGTAGTTACTCAGGGCGTCGGTCACCCCGATTAGCTGGCTGACCTTGTCGTATGTCCAAGACGTGGTCCGGTTTTCTTGGTCGGTTTTCGATGTCAAGCGACTGAGGCCATCGAACACCTGGGTGATGAATTTTGTGTCCGGGTAAGTGATCTTGGTGTTCCGGCCGCGGCCGTCGTATTCGTAAGTCGTGGTGTGGTTCTTCTCGTCGGTTTCGGTGAGTTTGCGGCCGGCGGCATCGTAAGTCATCGACCTTACTTTGCTTTGGGCGTTGGTGATCGAGGTCATGCGGCCCGCGTCGTCGTAGGCGTAGGTGGTGATGTTGCTGCGCTCGTCTTTGTCTGTGAGCTTGCGGCCCGCGAGGTCGTAAGTGTGCTCTACCTGCGCCTGGTCTGTCGTTCCGAATGCGTAGATCGTCTTCGTTAACTGGCCCGCTTTGTCGTATTCGAACTTCGTGACTCGGCCAAGCTGATCGGTCTGGGTGAGCGGCTTGCCTCGGAAGTCGTAGGTTGTAGTGGTGAAAGTCGTATCCGGGTAAGTCGTCTTGGTTAGCCGGTTCTGGGCGTCGTACTCATAGGTAGTGCGGCGCGTTAGCGGGTCGACATCCGCCGTCTTGTTACCTGCCGCATCGTACTCGTAGGTCCAGACCTTGTTGTCGGCGTCGGTCATGGACGTTTTCCGCCCAGCGTCGTCGTAGGTGTAGGTGGTCTTGTTGCCGCGGGGGTCGGTCTGGGTCAGCAGCCAGCCGAGGGCGTTGTAAGTGGATGTCGTGGTGCGGCCTTCGGGGTCCGTGTAGGAGGTGCGGTTGCCTTGCGCGTCGTAGGCGTAGGAGGACGTGTTGCTTCGGGCGTCCTTCATTGTTAGCGGCAAGCCCCTTGCGTTCCAGGAGAACTCGGCTACCTGCCCGATGGGGTCTGCGATGGTTACGAGGTTGAAGCGGGCGTCGTAGGTCACCGACTGCGTGAACCCGACGCCGTTCGTCACAGTCAGGGGGCCGCCCATGGCGTTGAACGTTGCCGAGTCGGTTTGGTTCAGATGGTTCTTGACGCTGGTGCGGAAGCCTTGCGCGTTGTAGGTGTAGGTGGTGGTTTCGTTCTCCGGGTTGACCTCGGTTAGCGGGTTGTTGTTCGCGTCAAAGGTGTAGTTCCAGACTCTGTTTAGGCCATCGGTCCGCTTGGTTACGTTCCCTTGCGCGTCCTGCTCGATGATCTCGACTCCGGTGTCCGGATTCGTGATGGTCGTGACGCGGCTGCTCACGTTGTAGCTGTACTGCTTTGTTTGCCCGTTCTCGGTTTCGGATTGGAGCTTGCCGTCGGGGTAGAAGGTGCGGGTGGAGGCCAGGGTGCCCCTTGGGTCGCGGTAGTCCTTCAGCAGATGTCCCGTGTCATAGGTGAAGGTAGCTGCGGTGGCGATGCCAGGGTAGGTCACCGATTCGAGATCACCTTGCAGGCCGTAGCCGTAGAGGTAGTCCTTCCCTCTTGGGTCGGTGATCTTGGTGATTCTCCCGAAGGTGTCGCGGACGATGGGGACGTTGATGTTGCCCGCCGTGGACGTGATGCCGTTCGGACCAATGTTGATGCGGTTGCCGTTGAGGTCCTGGATGGAGGTGAGCCCCGAGGCTCGGGTGAACGTATAGGCTCGGCCGCCGGGATCCGTGTACTTCCAGGCCGTAATCTGGAAGTCCTGGCCGAAGGTACCGACTCCGCAGCGATAGATGCCGCCTGCCTGCGACAGCACGCCGTTGCAGGTATCGGCGGTCGATTCCAGCTTGCCGTACATCCCCGCGGGCGTCACGTAGGCCGGCGTGTAGAAGCTCTGGAAGATCGGGTTCGCGATCGGTGAGAACGGGAACGTCTTGCGGACGCCGTTCAGGTTTACCGTGACGTGTTGCAGTTCGTCGACCTTGAAGTCGAAGTTATAGCCCAGCCGCCAGCCGAAGCCGAAGTCGCCGGCTTCGTTGCGTTTAAGGCTGTCGTACTGCCGCTCGATGCGGATGGGCATGCCGGGCAGCGGTACCACCAGATCGGTCATGGTGGTCTGGATACGCCCTGGTTTGTACTCGCCGCCGACGTGGATCTGGACCAGGCTGGTCTGGGTCTGCGAGGCCGAGTTGGTGGCTTGCAGGCGCAGCCAGTAGGTGCCGTTGACGAGGGTGGTGGTGTCGAGCGTGCCGATGGCGCCCGGGCCGGTGGTGTTGGCGTTGATGGTCGTTAGCGCGGCGGGGTTGTTGCTGGGATAGAGGCTCAGCGTGCCGCTGGTCAGAGTGATGCCGGCGATGGTGGCGATGTTGATGGCGCCGGTCACGGTGGATTGGTTGGTGGGGCTGCCGATCCAGCCTCCGCTGACGGTGGCTTCGGCATTCGCCACGATGGTTACGTCGGAGGTCGCGCTCAGCGCGCCGTCGGAGGCTGACAGGCGGAGGACGTAGGCGCCTGGGACACTGAAGGTGACGCGGGCCTGCGGGCTTCTGGGGTTGTCCCAGGTGGCGGTGCCGGGCCCGCTGACCTGGCTCCACTGGATGTTGAGCGTGCTGTTGGCGGGCAGGCCGTCGTCGGTGACGCTGCCGTTGAGGAACGCCGCTTCCGGCATCGCGACCGTTACGTTGGGTCCGCCGGAGACGAGCGGCGCCTGGTTGGTGCCGGTGTTCCAGGTGACTTTGAGTAGCCCCGAGCGCAGTTCGGAAGCGCCGAAGCTGGCGGTGGCCCGGATGTTGTCGACGAAGCCCGCCACCTGGCCGGTGTATTGGAAGGTGGCGGCGCCGGCCGCGTCGGTGGCGGCTCGCAATTGCTGGGGATTGGCTCCGGTGATGTTGAGGTTGACGGGCAGGCCGGGGATGGGCTGGTCGATCTCATTGGCGGCGCGGACCGTGATGGTCATGAGGTCGTTGCGGGTTTTGACGGCCGTTTCGACGGGGGAGATCTTGAGTACGGCGGCGGGTGGAATGGCGCGCAGGATGGAGATCTCCTGATAGCGCAGGAAGGTTGTCTGCCTGGGGCCGAAGCGGCGGTAGTCGAGTTCGAAGGGGTAGACGCCCGCGGTGGGGAAGTTGAGGCGGATGGTCTGCTGGCTGCCGTATTCAGGGCCGATGTTCTTGGCTCCCATGACGGGGAGGCCGGTGAATGCGGTGACGCCGGTGGCGGGGGCGCCTTCGAGGGGGCCGCTGACGCGCGTTGCGCCGGCGCCGACGCCGAGGATCATGGTTCCCTCTTTGTCGATCACCAGCGAATACTGCCCCGGGGTCTTGATCAGCAGGTTGCCGGTGAAGACAGCCGCCCAGCGGTTGTCTGTGGCGGCGAAGGCATTGCCAGAGACTGGTACGCTGCCGATGTAGGTGTCGAAGGCGTCGCCGGTGTCGGCGGTGAAGAAGCGCGCCGTTATGGCGGAGAGGGCGACGTTGGCGTTTGGGCGCACCCAGGCGACCTAATCGTCAGCAACCCGTTCAAATCAATGGCTGGTCTCTGTGGACATTGTGGGACGGCGATCTGCGACCGCCTGAAATCACCATCTCCCTCGGCCACATCACGCCCGGCCGCAGCCAGCGCCGGGCCCAAGCAGGAAGCAGCGACAACAAGGAGCTGTGCCACTTGGCGATGTGTTCCCCGCGCTCCAGGATCTCGCGAAGCGGAAGAAAGCAAGCCGGGGATCGCTCCCCGGCCTCGAACGAATCGAACACATGCGCGCGTTACCAGCCGATGTCTTTGAACAGGTTCAACGTCAGATCCCACGGGTTGCGTACTTTGCTCCCGAGATCCGGGTTGATTGACGGCTCCATCAGCAGATTCGGACTCGCCGTCACATCCCAATGGGACACGGAAGAGCCCGACTGGAAGGTTGCAGGTGCAAACAGGCGCGGCAGATTTGCATCCGTCCCGGCACGCAATAGCGTATTCAACTGGAACGCCGCCGGCACAGGCGCCTGCGCTGCCGCCGCCCGCAAGGCATTCCCAAGTGCCTGCGTGACGCCGGCGGTGGGAATCGTTATGGTAGGGCCTGCTCCTCCCGGAGCGAGCAACCCGGCTGCGTTGTTCGCAATGATCGCCGCGGCCGCCCCGGCGTTTTGCGCGTTCAGCGCCTTCTGCGCGAAGGTGCAATTGCCGCGGTTGATCAACACGAAATTGCCGGCAATGGAGGGAAGCGCGGAAGTTGGAAACGGCTCGCATCCGTCCAGCGGCGAGAGTCCACCGCCATCCGCCGGCGCAACCACGGTTCCTGGCAGCCGCATCGGGAAGGGTCCGCCGAAGCTGGCCTGGCCCACTTCATTGACAGCGCCGAGCGCAACTAGTTCCGGCCGGAAATTCAGCGCGCTCGGCACCACGTTGGAGGCAAAGGCCCCCGCCCAAACCAGCTTGCCGTCGTTGCGCGCGGACACCGCGCGCTCGGTGTTCGTCATGTCAATCCAGCGCTTCCCGGTGGTCTGATCCTGCATGAAACGCTCCCAGACGGAAGGGAAGCCCTGAAAACGAACTCCCGTGCTGCTACCAGTCGGACCCACCGAGAATCCCAACCCGTGACCGAACTCGTGTAACACCACCGCCAAGAGATCCACACGGTTCGCCGGTTCGTTGTTGTCGAGGCCGTAGTACCAGCCGTTCCCCGTCAAACAACCAGGCTGGCCCAGATTGCTGTTGAAGAAGGTGATAATTTCAAAGGCATCGTTCGGATCCGCTTCAAAGGTGAGATCCCGCCGGGTGAGTTTCTCGGCCAACGCCGCCGGGTACCAGGTGTTGGGCGCCAAAGGTTGCCCGCCGTTGACCGGTGGCGCGTCCCGGAAGTACCAATAGGGTCCCGCCGCGCCCAACGTGCCCGAGGTCGCTGTACAGGAAAGCGGCAAAAAGAACGCAATCACGACAATGGGCTGCTTGCTGACCAGTTTGGAGCCCCAGAGGTCCGCGGCCCTCTGAAAGACATTCAGGGCCTGCTGCCCCACCGTTGTTCCCGGGTTGCCGCCCACCGGAGCCGCGGAGGCTGGATTATTGAATCCCTGTCCGGGGGGGTCTCCGTTAACCACAATCACGTCCGCCGCCGTCACCAGGCTCACCGCCGCCAGAAGTGCCGCGCTCAACCGCAGGAAGTTACTTCGCATGAGCCTTCTCCTTTGTCGCCGAAGATCGCGCGGGACTGTGACCGAATGTCAACGTACCATCGTCCTTGCGGCCGACGGTGAGAAACTCCATGGAAGACGGGTCCGACTTCAGAGCGGTTGCCCCGTTGCGCAGGGTCACCACCCGGCCCGTCGTAGCCGCACCACTGTGGAGCGCCGCGGCCTCCTCTCCCGTCGGGACACGGAAAGAGTTCTCGGCCTCGTCCCGGACTACCATTTGATTCGACAGCGCCGCCCGGATCCTGGCAAGTTGCTCCTGTGAATAACGCGGCACGATGACCGCCTTCTTCTCTTGAGCAGCCACCGCGAACGGCATCAGTAACGCCGCCGTGAGCAAGAACTTCTGCATCGTTGTTACTCCTGACTTAATCTCGACTTACGACTCTGGAGAGCTGGAATCACAGGAACTTCCCCAGTCAACGGCTTGGGAAGCGCTGGCGAGAGCCGGAATCGCACATCGGTTCCCGGAGAATACCACGACCTTAGGTTGGTAACAATTGTTTCTTAGACCATTGGCAGTAAGGGCAGCATCGTAAGGTGGATTGGGCAGAGTCCCGCAGGTCGAGAGCGCCCGGGCGCTGTGCGTGTCAGGGTGAGCCGCCCGGGAGATGTAGCCCCGGCGGTGGTAGCACAGGCTACCTCTCCAGTGTAGGCATTGCAAACGGAAGCAACTCCTCAATACCGTTCCGCCCTCTTACCGGGTGTGACAATCAAAGCGGGATTACGGTAGCTGCGCCGGGTGCGTTTGCTATCATGATAGAAGATGCAGCAATACGTCAGTCTTTCTTCGTACCAATTCCGCCGGTCGAAGTTCGACGGCATCATCGAAGTCCTCAATGAGGCTTCTTATGTGATGGCCGAGTACAGCGAGCGCACTGGACTGGTGAAATGGCAGCGAGTTGTAGCTGCCCCGCAGAGGCAGCAGATTGAAACGTGGCTCGGTGTGCACTATCCCGTCAAGACGAATAACTCAAATTGATGGGCGAGAGTTCCCATCCCGAAGTTCAATCACCACCGCCACGATTTCTCCGATGCGCGATACACCAAGAGCGCCTGCCTGTACAGCTCCGCCGCCTTCGAGCCGCCTGGAATGCGTGGATTCCGCTGTAATTCCTCGACCCATTCGCGGAAGTACCGGGCGTCGTCCCGCGCGTCCCACTTGCCTTCCAGTTTGACCGGAGCGGTGTGGGCGGAGGCGGACGGTCGCCTCGTTTTTCTCATAACAGCGAGCGGCGACCCAACTGTACCGCTCGACGTTCACCTTCATGGCTGCCCGGAACCGCTTGCCGGAAGGCTTCCATCTCTGGATGACCTTAGCATTCGCCACCAGTTCCACCCGATCGAGCTCCGTTCGTGAGGTGGCCTCGATTCGCCCGGTGAGGGTTCCTTTATCGAACCTCGGTTCGAAGAACAGGATCGGCCCGTTCGACAGCATTATCTGCCCGGCCTTCACTCCCTGATACCACTTGTCGACGCTGAACTCGCCGTCCAGCTTCACATACATGCGGTTGTAGCCGACCGGATTCGGCGACACGCCACTGGCTGCGCCCGCACTCGGAGGCACCAGCCAACCCAGGTTCCAATAGCGGTACATCAGGTGCAACGAATAATCGGAGAAGCCGTGCAAACCCGCGAATTGTCTAACGTCCCGCTTTCGCGCCCACGCTTTCGTTGTTGAACATGCCGTACTGGTTATAGTGATTGTTCAATAGACCCATGGAGTCGGGCCGCTCGAGCGCCATCATCACTGGCGTCTCCCACCAGATCGGTTTCTCCAGATCGAACCAGGGAAACAGGCTCTGTTTCCCGCCGCGAGCCTTGCGAACGAAAGCCACGCCGGGCGGGTCCCACAACTCGGTAGCCGGCTTCCCGGCCGGCACTCCAGTTTCCAGCCCGAGCGATGTCTTCAGCCCGTGTAACATCCAGGCGCCGCCGCCCCGCTCGTCTTCGGCATTGGTCACGGTCATCCAGCGGCGTATGGCATCTTCTGCCAGCCACTTCTCTTGGAGGGCCGCGGGCGAGCTGGCCATGGCGGTTGTTGGTCTTATCAAACCGCCTCGTTAACCGTTTGGTTCATGGAATTAACCGGATGGTTTGCAGGGCGGCGGCGCACTGTTACCGCACGCGGTGGAGCCGGACCATCGCTAGCAGGTCGCTAGCAGTATTCTCTACGAGATGCGGATGGGAGTGATGTTTATCACGGTTCGGTTACAGGCTTGCAGCAGAGACTCGAGGAGACCTTGCTCACTGGGATAGGAGGCTGTTCATGCGTAGATTCGCGGTTCTGTTTGTGGTGTCGACGGTTTTGGCCGGGGCCGAACCGGCGGTGGAGAGTTGGCCGCAGTATCGAGGTCCGGGGGGATCCGGAGTTGGGGACGAGAAGGCCAAGCTTCCTTCGGAGTTCGGTCCAGCGAAGGCAGTGCGGTGGAAGACCGGGTTGCCGCTGGGGCACGGATCGCCATGCATTTGGGGTGATCGTATCTTTGTAACCGGGTTTGACAAGGACGCGAAGAAGCTCGAGGTGATTGCGGTCAACCGGAAGGACGGGCGGATTGCGTGGCGGCAAACGGCGCCGACCACCGAGTTTGAAAAGACCCACGAGCTAAGCAGCCCGGCGACGTCCACTCCGGTGACCGATGGACAGCGGGTGTATGTGTATTTCGGGTCGTACGGGCTGCTGGCGTATGAGATGGATGGCAAGCCAGCCTGGGAGTATCCGATGGGAGTAGGGAAGTCGCCGTTTGGGAGCGGAGGGTCGCCCGTGTTGGCGGATGACCTGGTGATCGTTACCCGGGACTATCCCCCGAAGCCGATGATTGTGGCTGTCTCGAAGAAGGACGGCAAGGAGGCCTGGAGAACGGAGATGCCGGTGCGCGATTCACCGGGGCCAAGGACATCGCACTCCACTCCGGTGGTATGGAAGGACCGGATTGTGATGAACCGCAATGGAGAGGTGGCGGCTTACTCCGTGACCGGGGGGAGGCGGTTATGGTGGGTAGAAACGGCAACGAGCGGCACATCGACCCCCTCGGAGTTGAACGGTACCTTGTATGTCACGGCATTCAGTATGGGGGCGGATCCGGCCGGTGCGGTGAAATTGCCGCCCTTCCCCGAGGCGCTGGCGAAATACGATGCGGATAAGGACGGCAAGCTTAGCGAGCCGGAAGCGCCTGCCAGGGACCTCTATTTTCTGAGACGGGCTGGGATGCCCGACACCATCGACGGTGCGCACTTCACGATTAAGCTGTTCTTTCGGGGCATCGACCGAAACAAGGATGGCTTCGTGGATGAAGGCGAATACGATGCGGTAGGGCAGCGTGGTTCACGCCTGGGAGCTTCGACACGGCCGTCGGGCCTGCTGGCGTTACGCCTGAGCGGGGAGGGGGATGCTTCGCCGGATGCCCTGCTCTGGTCGGAGAAACGCAGTGTGCCGGAGGTTAGCGCGCCTCTGGCCTGGCGTGGCCGGGTCTATATGGTCACGGCGGGCGGCATCCTGACCTGCGCGGACGCGGCAACGGGCAAGGTGATCTATCGCGGCCGGGTCAACGCGCCCGGACCCTACTTCGCGTCGCCGATAGCAGCAGGCGGGAAGCTGTTCGTAGCATCCGCGGATGGAGTGGTGAGTGTGGTGGCGGGCGGCGAGACGCTGGAGGTGCTGGCCAATAACGACCTGGGGGAACCGGTGTACGGAACACCGGCGCCGGTGGGTTCGACTTTGTATGTTCGTTCCGCCCACCATCTCTGGGCCTTCGGCGAGTAATCAGAACGGGACGGGCAGCCATTGCGGTGCTGTTGTGCAAGAATCGTGGGCGGCTGGTGAACCGCGTGGCACCCGTGCCCGAAGCGGCCGGCTACGACCAGTTCGGGAGTTGCCGGTATTCCTTTCCCGAACGATCCTCCCGGCAGCAGTTCTGCACGTTCTTCGGGGCCTCGCCGTCTAGTTCTCCGAAAGGAGTTCCCATGCGGAATTCGGCTCTCGCGGTCATCGCGCTTTCGCCGGTTTGTTTTGCGCAGGAGGTAGACAGGACACTGCGGTTCGCGCACACTTCGCAGGAAATCAACATGCAGGAGATCGCGACGGTGGTTCGGGCAATCGCGGAGGTACGCGATGTGTCGATGGACACGGCAGGGCGTACGCTTTCGCTGAAGGGCAGCCCTCAGCAGATGCAGGTAGCCGAATGGGTCTTCCAGGAGTTGGATCGTCCGGCGGCCGCGGCTCCGCCGGCGGCGCCGCGTCTCTTTCGCATGGAGGATGCCAAGGGCGAGGGTCTGGTGCGTGTCTTCCATGTGGCCAACGCCGGGACGCCGCAGGAACTGCAGGAACTGGCCACCGCTGTCCGTGCGATTACGGAGATCCGGCGGCTGTTCACCTACAATGCGCCGCGGGCGATTGCGGTGCGCGGTACGGAAGAGCAGATTGCCGCCGCGGAGTGGCTTTTGCAGCAACTCGACCGGCCCTCGGTGACGGCGGGCACGTCTGTCGGGCGGGAGCGTGCGCTGGCCGACTCACATGGAGAGGGGCATATCCGCATCTTCTTTCTTGCTCAGGCAGCGACGCCGCAGAGCCATCAGGAGTTGGCGACCTGTGTGCGGGCCGTAACCGAAACGCGGCGGGTGTTTACGAATGGCAGGCACCGCGCCATCCTGACGCGCGGGACTACGGGACACATGGAGGCTATGGCGTGGCTGATTGGGGAACTGGATCGCGCACCGGGTGCGGCGTATGCGGCTTCGCCAGAGTTTCGGATGGAGGAGGATACGAGGGAAGGGGTTGTGCGGGTATTCTATGCGAAGACCGCTTCGGCGGAGCGACTGCAAGCTCTGGCGATGGATGTACGGAAACAGACTTCGATTCGCCGTGTTTTTACGTATCATGCGACTCGCGCGATGGCGGTACGGGGGACGGCACAGCAGATCGCGCAGGCTGGGGAAGTCATGAAGGCTTCCTCTGCGGCACCGTAGCGGTCTGGCAGCCGAAGCCCAAACCCAGGCGTACGCCCTGGGAACGCGCGAATCCATCGCATGAATCAACTGCGCCGGTCACCGCTGACCGATTATCAGGGTGCCGGGGCCCGGTTTGCCTCAGCAGCGCGGGCGCAGGCAGGGCTCCGCCTGGGGAGCCGGCAGGGGGTTGCGAATTGTCAAAGATCGGGCCGGAGGCACTGCGGATACGGTTAGTAAGCGCAGTGTTCGCGGCGGGTTACGGTTCGAGCGGCGGCCGGATGAGCGAGCGCCACGGGAATCGGGAGAAGTGCGCGCCGAATGGCGAGCGGGCGAATGGTTAGCTGCGAGCGCACCGGGGGCAGCGAGGCCATCGCGAGCAAACAACGAATGAAGATGGCGAGAACGGGGAACCAGCGGCGCCAGCCCGTGGGTGGGGGCGGCAGAAAAGTAGGTTTGTTCTGCAAAATTGCGGGCGCGGGCTCCGCGGTTTGGTCCTGTGTGGTGGCGGCGCGGTCGCGTTGCCGTTTGAGGAGGGCATCGCGGGAGCGGAAGTAGGTTCGCTCGAAACGCTGGGCCATGGGTTGAGGGTCTCGAGGCTGAGGAGGCCTTGTTCGTGGCGCTCGGCACGCCGCATGCGCCAGCGGGCGTTCACCATTGGACTTTACGCCGTTTTCGGGAGAAGTCTGGGCGCGGCGGTCGTGGGGCTTGGGATTTTCGGCGGGGCCGGACGTGTCGGGGAACTCGGGTTGAGCGAGGTTATCCATAGCGAATCCAGGATGGCAGTGGGATGGCGAGGGAAATCGGTATGTCGTTGATGGGATTGGGGGAGGGGGTGCTTGATTGGGTTGCGGCACTGCACAAAATCCGACACCTCCCTGGGAAGGCAGCCCACAAATACACCTACATGAGCACCGCAGCGGTCGAACTTGACCGTCTTCGATTTGCTCACATCTGGAACCCACAGCAAACGCTGATCAGCGCGTAGCCCCTGAACTACTTTATGAGATGCGGAGGCAGCTTCCAAAACAGTACGCCAGCGCGAAGCGCGCGACGAGGAGCGTGAGATGGCGCGATCGCCAATCGATTCGAGACTGGGGTATGGAGGGCGGTCTTATGTAGCGGCAAGAGCTTTCACGGGTGTTTAAACCCGCCAGAGCAGATAGAGGCCAAGAACGATCAACATGCCCCCGGCGATAGGGTCAATCCGCTTCCGATACCGGCTGCAATCGACATGCTTCAATAACCCGCCGGCGGCTGTGCCCACGAGTAGTAGCGGGAAACCGCTTCCAATGCCGTAGACAAACAGCAGCAGCCCCCCGTACAGATAGTTTTGTTGGTAAGCAGCATATGTGAGCACTGAGGCAAACACCGGCGTGCTGCAGGGCCCGATAACGAGAGAGAGCAAAAGGCCAGTTCCGAAAGCGCCTGCCAAGCCGGGCCGAAACGACCGCGGTGTCATCCGCGGCGCCGGGATCCATCCGAGTTTGTAAACGCCAAGCAGTATGGGAAGGAGCGCAATGGCGTACCTGGCAGGCGAGGCAATTACGGCTATGCGGCCAAGATAAGCGGCAAGGGCTCCGAGAAATGCGACTGAAACGGCGATGCCCAGAACAAACGCGGCCGCATTTGAAAGCGAGCTTTTGCCGCCCTCCTTGTTAAAGCTGCAGCACGTTCCGGCAGCAGCAGGGTACAGTGCAAGGCAGCAAGGATTCAACCCGGCAATCAGCCCGCCTAGAAGCGCCAGCGGCAGGGCCATGAAGTTCCGCCCGGAAAGTGAAGCGCTGAGAAGATCTTGTAACTCCATCCAGCTACTTCAGGTTTTCGAGTTCGGAGCGGATGGAAGCGAGGGTCCGCGGACTTTCGCCCTCGTAGCGCGACACTACATCACCTTTGTGGTCGAGAACGAGCACGGTCGGAATGGACAGGATTCGATACCGAGCGATCAGTGGAGACTTGCTGTCCCGGTTGAATTCTTGGACACTTATTCCCCGACTCCCGGCAGCTCGGACTGTTTGAATGATCTGCGCACAGGCATCGCCTTCCTCGCCGGCCTCACTCAGGTCGGCGACGAGCAGCACACGCGGCAGTCCGGCGTCCGCCGGTGTTTCCCGCCCGGCGCGCGTTTTCGAGATGACGATCAGCACCGCGACAACGGCAACAGCGATGAGGCCAGTCCATTTTACTTTCATAAGCAGCAATCCTTTTTGCCGGGTGAAGGCGAGGAACGAACGCTTTTTGCGGGAGTTGGCGCACCGCAGCACGAGCCGCCCGTCACGCCGCAGGACTCCGAGCTAGGCGCTGCAAGCTCACCCGGCGCGGCGTCTTGCACGAAGGGTGAGCCGGTGAGGAGACTATGCTCAGCGCGCGCTAGTTCACGGCCCAAATATGCCGCGTGGTCGAGGCGTGACAGGAGGTGACGCTCGATGACCGCGCTGTAAAGAGCCCCCGTCGAGGTCCCTTCGAGAACGCAGTTGAGCACGCCCTGGTTGGTGTAGTGCTCCATGACTAGCCGCGCACTCCGCCTATCGGGGTAGACAACGAAGTAGCCCTCTTTATCGAGGATCAGCCGCGCGGGCTCAGTTGCGTGAATTCGTTCGATAGGCATTTGGCTGATAGCGTAAGGAAAGCGGCCAGGGTCTCGTGTCACGCAGGAACGAATCTGAGCGGAAATGGCATTCACGTCCTCGGACCCAATCATCGAGATGAGCTCTACTTGACGACGGAAGGATGCGATTTCCTCTGGCGTTACGTTCTTCAAGACCGGCCGTTTCCCACGCGCCCCGACGATACGGCTGCGGTCGTCAATGCCGTTGGAGAAGAGACTTTCCAAGGATTGTCCAGGGAGATGCCCCACGGCGTGCTGCGTATCCTCGCCGCAAAGCAGCAGAAAACGAATGCGTGTATTCGCGAGAACGTTCTTAATCACCCGCTCGATGCCCAGGTTTTCCGTGTGCATCGTGCCGACAATTGCTACACCTTCGAGCTTCCGCTCCGTAATCGTTTTGACAAGAGCTTCGCTGTTCAGGGCGCATACGGCAACGGGCGCTCCATAGCGAATGACGGAGTAATCACCCGGAAGCGGCGGCCAGCCGTTTCGCTCTTCGGGTTCTTCCGTGGGACAGAGATCAAGCCCGGCTCCAGCGTCTGGGAATGCTTCGACGAAGGCGTTGGCCGCAACGGCTGGATAGCAGACGGGGCACCCCAGGCAGTCATACTGTTTCGGCACAAAAACGCGCCGGGCCTTCGCTAGAACGGGCGCCAGCTCGGAATTACCAAAGCCGGTCCCGGCAAGCGCCTCGACGGTTTGCTGCAGGCACCCACATTTATGGCATTTGGAAGCGCTTACCGCCTCTTCAATCTGGCCAGTAATGATACGGAGCGCCGACGTTGTTTCAGTGGCCGGCATGAGCCCCTCCCAGCCATTCGTCCCGTGATATTGCCTGGTGACGAATCGTGAATTCACAGGACATGTCTCCGCGCCCGAGGCAGGCGGTTTCCTCCACGGTCACATCTTGTTCGCCGGTGGAGCCGCGGAGGAAACCCTCAAAAAGGCCCTCATCAAAGGTGCAGACTGGCCTTCCAAGATTGGGAATCCGCCAGCCCAGCGCCTCCGAACAGCCATTGATCCGGAGGTTAGCTTCTTCGGCACTTGTCCTCTCAAAGCGCGATTCAACAACGTTCTGAAGTCCGCAAGCTGGAATCAGAGCGCAAAGAGCGGCCTCTATCGACGGAGACCTTCTTGGATGTTCGGCAGCAATGCGCCGTCCCATGCGTTCTCCAATCCGACGCAGGGGTTCCGCGAACTCGGAATCAAGGCAAATCAACCCAACGGCAACTTTATCGAGCGCAGAAAAGTCTTCGGCCTTTAGCCCGCCCAGGGAATGTGCGTTCCTACAACAAGACGGTGACGGCTGATCCCGCGGGTTCATGAGGCGGTCTTCTCCAGTCCGTCAAAGTTTCTAGTCTGGGTGTCCTCGGCCAGGCACCACCCTTGGTCGAGTAACTTCAGCACGCAGGGATCGACTATTGAATAGAGAATCTGCAAACCCTCACGCCGTGATTCAACGATGCCGCGATGGGCGAGTCGCTGTAGCTGATTGGACACAGCCTGCGGCTTCATGGCGAGTTGGTCCGCTAACTCGCCGACGCACAACTGCCCGGCCCGGGCGATGGCATGAAGCATTCGTAGGCGTGTGTTGTTCGCAAGCACCTTGAAGAGCGATTCGAGGGTGGCGGCTTGTCTAACGCTTAATAGCGCCCGCGTGGTCAATTCGGGTTTTGGCGAACAGGGTTGGCAGGTATGGACGCTCATGGGACCATTACAGAATTACACGATCTAGTGTATTAGTCAAACTCTTTTGCGGCTGTCCACGGGGCCCAGCCGCCCCTGCCCGAATAAAGGATTCTCACGGTTCCTGGAGAGAGGCGGGAAGTACAACGACGTGTGCGGGCATCACAACACACCGTTGCCGAATAGGTATGTAGTCCGATAGCAATGGTCACGAGTCGCTGATCACACCGCAGATCACGAACGGGGGCGCCACGGGAGCCAGCAGCGGTTAGGAAGCATTCCGCAAACGATCCCTTGGCTGCAGTTCTGCACGTTCTTAGGAGCCTCGCCGTCTAGTTCTGCGAAAGGAGTTCCCATGCGGAATTTGGCTCTGGCGGTCATCGCGCTTTCGCCGGTTTGCTTCGCGCAGGAGGCTGGCAAGACACTGCGGTTCGCGCACACTTCGCAGGAAATCAACATGCAGGAGATCGCGACGGTTGTTCGAGCGATCGTGGAGATACGCGATGTGTCGATGGACACGGCAGGGCGTACCCTTTCGCTGAAGGGCAGCCCTCAGCAGATGCAGGCGGCCGAATGGGTCTTCCAGGAGTTGGATCGCCCGCTAGCCGCGGCTCCGCCGGCGGCGCCGCGTCTGTTTCGCATGGAGGATGCCAAGGGCGAAGGCTTGGTGCGTGTCTTCCATGTGGCAAACGCCGGGACGCCGCATGAACTGCAAGAACTGGCCACCGCTGTGCGGGCGATTACGGAGATCCGGCGCCTGTTCACGTACAATGCGCCGCGGGCGATTGCCGTGCGCGGTACGGAAGAGCAAATTGCCGCCGCGGAGTGGCTGTTGCAGCAGATCGACAGACCGTCGGTGGCGGCGGGCACGTCTGTCACTCGCGAGCGTGCCATGACTGACCCTCATGGGGAAGGGCATATCCGCATCTTCTTTCTTGCTCATGCAGCGACGCCGCAGAGCCATCAGGAGTTGGCGACCTGTGTCCGCGCCGTAACCGAAACGCGGCGGGTGTTTACGAATGGCAGGCACCGCGCCATTCTGACGCGCGGCACTACGGGACAGATGGAGGCGATGGGTTGGCTGATTGGGGAGTTGGATCGCGCACCGGGTGCGGCGGATGCGGCTTCGCGGGAGTTCCGGATGCAGGAGGATGCGATGGAAGGGGTTGTGCGGGTGTTCTATGCGAAGACCGCTTCGGCGGAGCGGCTGCAGACTCTGGCTATGGATGTACGGAGACAGACTTCGATTCGCCGTGTTTTTACGCATAATGCGACTCGCGCGATAGCGGTGCGGGGGACGGCACAGCAGATCACGCAGGCTGGGGAAGTCATGAAGGGTTCCGCCGCGATACCGTAGCGGAACGAGTAGCTACGGGCGCGGTCAGCGTACACCGGCGGCGACGAGGATCACGCCTAGCGTGCGTTGGTCGCCGGGGGACTGGAAGGTGCGGTCGGCTTCGATGACGAGAGTAACGGGGTCCTTGTCCAGTCTGGGGATGGGACCTTCGAAGTGGTGCGGGCCGGGGTTGGTGATGTTGAGTTCACCGGCGGGTGCGCCGTCGATGGTGAAGGTGATGCGGCGGGCCGGGGCTTGGTCAGGGACGAAGAAATCGGCCGTGAGCTTGGACGCGGATGCAGGGCGTTTGAGGAGGAGGACGGCGCGGCCGCTCATCCAGCGGTAGCGGTTCTCCTCAAGTTTGTCGATGCCGCTGACGATTTGGGAATCGGCGCCGGCGGCGTTCATTGGCAGGTAGCTAAGGGCCGGGACCTTGGCGGTGATGGTGTGCAGCGTCACGATGTCGAAGGGGTGGCGGGTGAGGTCGAAGGCGCGGAAGCCGTGGTCGGCGCTGCTGTAGCCGGATCGCGAGTGGAGGCCGATGAGGCGGAGGGGGATGGCGGAGGTGAGGGTGGCCTGTTCAACGGGCACGAGCGCGCCGCCGCCGGTGGTGAAGTCGACAGGGAAGGCGAGTTTGCTGGTGAGGATGAGGTCGCCGGGGCGCATGGCTTGGCCTCGTACGATGGGGAGCGCGCCGGCGGATTCGGCATAGAAGCGGAGGCCCCATTCGCCGTTGACCCAGACGCGGCGGTGTTCCCATTCCTTGCTGAGGCTGGCGACGAGGGTGCGATAGCCGTCCCAGTGCTGGTAGTTGACGGTCGAAAGCGTGAGGCCGAGGACAGCGTAGATGCCGATGGCGGAGTAAAGGAGCCTGGCGGGCGCCCTTTGCGCGGCGAGCAGGCAGACGGGGAGAGCGAGCGGGAGCAGGTAGCGGGCGGAGCCGGCGTAGAAGAGCACGAGCGCGGTGGCGAAGAAGAGAAGGATCCATTGGGCGAGGTAGTCGCGGCGGTTTTGCAGGCAGTGCGCGATGACGGTGATACCGGAGGCGAAGGGGATCCAGAAGAGCGGGTTGAAGTCGATGAGGGCTCCGGCGATGGCGGCGGCGATGGTCAGGGGCGCGAGGCGGCGGGTGAGGAAGAGCAGCGGTAGCACGATCCAACCGAGGTGCGTGGTGAGCGCGGCGGCGTTGCGGGCCTTGTTGGCGAGGCGCTGTAGGCCGTAGGTGTGGAAGTAACCGGCGAGGACGGCGGCGGGGAGCTGCTCACTGGTGAGCTTTTCGAACAGTTGCCAGGAGAGGAGGGTGATGGGAGCGAGGAGGATGACGAACCAGGCGGGGCGCCAGTCGCGGCGATGCTGCCAGAGGTAGAGGGCTAGTAGTGGTGTGAGGAGGACGGATTGGAAGGCGCACATGGCCGCCAGCGGCGTGGCGATGGCGGCTAGGGCGAGGAGCGGGACGCTGCGGCGATCAACGGCGGTGACGAAGGCGGCTATTGTGGCTAGCCAGAAGGCTAGGAACGGGAGGTCGCTTTCGAGCGAGTTGCCGTTGACTAGGAAGGCGGGGGTGACTAGGAAGAGCAGGGTCGCGGTTAGGGGGTGGTGGGTGAAGCGGTGGGCTAGGGTTAGTGCGGATAGCGCGGCGATTACTGAGAACAGGATATAGGCGCCGTGATAGACGGGTTCGTGGATATCGCCGGTGAGGGCGAGGATTGCGGATTGGTACCAGGCGTTGCCGGGCGGGTGCGGATGGCCCTGCATGGTGACCTGCGCGCCCTGGAAGACGAATTTGGAGTGGCCGGGATGGAGAGGGTCGATTTGGGCGTGTTGGGCGGCGGTCAGGTAATTGACGTCGTCGCCCTGGATGGCATGGTTGAGGAACGGGAGACGGATGGCGGCGACGGCCAGGAGGATGAGCAGGGCGGTCTGGGGACCGCCCGCGGACCTGGGGGTCCGCCCTCCATCGGGCATGTTAGACGGCGGCTTTCCAGCGCAGGACGGGTTTTCTGGCGGCGCCGACTTCATCGACGCGCGAGGTGCGAGTGTGATGCGGCGCTTTGAGAATCATTTGCGGGTCGGTTTCGGCTTCCTTGGCGATGGCGATCATGGCCTGGATGAAGGCATCCATCTCCGGCTTGCTTTCGGTTTCGGTGGGCTCGATCATGAGCGCGCCGTGAACGATCAGCGGGAAGGCGACGGTATAAGGGTGGAAGCCGTAGTCGATGAGGCGCTTGGCCATGTCCATGGTTTTGATGCCGAGCTTGGCCTGGCGGTCGTCACTGAAGACGCACTCATGCATGGACGGGCTCTTGTAGGGCATGTCGAAATAGGGTTCGAGGCCCTTGCGGATGTAGTTGGCGTTAAGCAGGGCGTCGAGCGTGGCGTTGCGCAGGCCGGGGCCGCCGTGGGCCATGATGTAGGCCAGCGCGCGGATGAGGACGCCGAAGTTACCGTAGAAGGCGCGCACCTTGCCGATGCTCTGCGGGCGGTTGTAATCCCACTGCCATTGGCCGCCAACGTTGTTGAGGCGGGGCGCGGGCAGGAAGGGCTCGAGATGGCCTTTGACGGCCACCGCACCGGCACCGGGGCCGCCACCGCCGTGGGGCGTGGAGAAGGTCTTGTGCAGGTTCAGGTGCATGACGTCGATGCCGAAATCGCCGGGCCGGGCGAGGCCGACGAGGGCGTTCATATTGGCGCCGTCCATGTAGACCAGCGCTCCCTTGTCATGCATGAGGGAAGTGATTTTGACGATGTCCTGTTCGAAGACACCGATGGTGTTGGGATTGGTCACCATGAGGCCGGCGGTATCTTCGTCGACGAGTTTGGCGAGCTCGGCGACGTCCACCATGCCCTGGTCGTTGGAGCGGATGTTCTGTACGGAGTAGCCGACCATGGCGGCGGTGGCGGGGTTAGTGCCGTGGGCCGAATCGGGGATGATGATCTTCTTGCGGGCGTAGCCGCGGGCTTCGAGCGCGGCGCGGATGAGCAGCACGCCGGTCAACTCGCCATGGGCGCCGGCGGCGGGTTCCAGGGTGACGGCATCCATGCCGGTGATTTCGGCCAGCGCGGATTCCAGGTGGGCGACCACTTCCATGGCTCCTTGAGCCACTTCGGCGGGCTGGTAGGGGTGGGCCCAGAGGAGGCCTTCGGTGCGCGCGACGGCTTCATTGACGCGCGGGTTGTACTTCATGGTGCAGGAGCCCAAGGGGAACAGGCCGAGATCGATGCCGTAGTTCCAGGTGGACAGGCGCGTGAAGTGGCGGATGACTTCCACTTCGCTGACTTCGGGGAAGTCTTCGATCTCGTCGCGGACGTTGGCGGCTCCCAGCGCTTCGGCGGCGTCGACGGCGGGCACGTCCAGGTCAGGAAGTTGATAGCCCTTCTTGCCGGGCGAACTCATTTCGAACAGCAGCGACTCGTTCTGGCTGATGTGGTCTCTGGTTTTTCCTGGCATGTGACTTCCTTAGATGAACGCCTGCTTGACGGCGTCCATATGTTCGCGGCGGGAAACTTCGGTGGCGCACAGTAGCATGCAGCCGGCCAGTTCGGGATAGAAGCGGCCCAGATCCAATCCGCCGATGATCTTCTTTTCGAGAAGCGCGGCGTTGACGTCGGCCGCCGGTTTACCGCCCGCGGCGACTACGAATTCATTGAAGAAGGGCGCGGAGAAGCGCGGCTTCAGGCCCTTCGCCAGGTAGTGCGCCTTGCTCAGGTTTTGCTGGGCCAGTTCGCGTAGGCCTTCCTTACCGTAGATGGACATGTACACGGTGCCCATAAGGGCGATGAGCGCCTGATTGGTGCAGATGTTGGAGGTGGCTTTCTCGCGGCGGATGTGCTGTTCGCGGGTGGACAGGGTGAGACAGAAGGCGCGGCGGCCGGCGGCATCCTTCGTTTCCCCGACGAGGCGGCCGGGAATCTGGCGCACGAACTTATCCTTGGTGGCGATGATGCCGGAGTAGGGGCCACCGTAGCTGGGCGGATGGGCAAAGGATTGCAGTTCGCCGACGACGATATCGGCGTCGCGGGGCGGTTCGAGGATACCCAAGCTGGCGGCTTCGGCGAAGGAATACACGAGCAGCGCGCCTTTGCTGTGCGCGATAGCTGCGAGATCCTTCCACTTCTCGATACAGCCGAAGAAGTTAGGGGACTGGATGATGACGCAAGCGGTGGTGGTATCGAGCTTGGCTTCGAGGTCGGCCAAGTCGGCCTGGCCGGTGCCGGTTTCGTAGCCGAACTCGACCACCGGCACGCCCTGGTACTTGGCGTAAGTCAACAGCACCTGGCGGTACTCGGGATGCACGGCGCGGGAGACCAGCACTTTGTGGCGGCCGGTGACGCGCATGGCCATCATGGCGGCTTCGGGTATGGCCGTGGAGCCGTCGTACATGGAGGCGTTCGCCACATCCATGCCCGTCAACTGGCAGAGCATGGTCTGGAATTCGAAGATGGTGGTGAGCGTGCCCTGCGCCATTTCCGCCTGGTAGGGCGTGTAGGAAGTCAGAAACTCGCCGCGCGAGGCCACGACATCGCACATCACCGGGCGGTAGTGCGTATACGAACCGGCTCCGAGAAAGCTGGGGTAGCCGGTGGCGCAACGTTCGCCCAACTTCTTGAAGTAGTCGACGATCTCGTATTCGGACTTGCCCGGCTCGATGGCGAGCGGGCGGTGCAGCACGGCCTGGTCCGGCAGATGGGAGTAGAGCTGTTCGATGGAATCCAGGCCGATCGCGGCCAGCATCTCGCGCCGCTCAGAGTCAGACTTCGGAAGGTAACGCAAGGTAGGGAACTAGGCTCCTATATAACTTTGATAGTCGGCGGCCGACAACAGATCCGATAATTCTTCGGGACGGGTGAGCTTCAGCTTCACCAGCCAGGCTTCGCCGTGCGGATCGAGGTTGAGCTTTTCGGGCGCGGTGGACAGCGCTTCGTTGATCTCGACCACTTCGCCGGTGACAGGGGAGTAGATATCGGAGACGGCCTTTACGGACTCGACCGACCCGATCGACTTGCCCTGCTCGATGACGGCGCCGATCTTGGGGAGGTCGACATAGACGATGTCCCCCAACTCATTCTGCGCGTGGTGGGTGATTCCCATCGTGCCGGTGCCGCCCTGCACGTCAATCCACTCGTGTTCCTTGGTGTAACGGTATTGTTCCGGGTACATTTAGTTGGCTCGCTTGTAGAACGGAACCGGGCGCGTAACGGCGTCGACGGGCTGGTTCCGGATCATGATTTGAATCAGGCGCCCGGGTTGGGAATGCGACACGGGCACATAACAAAGACCGATGTTTTTGTTTAGAGTCGGGGACGGGCCGCCGCTGGTGACCCAGCCGGCGGGATGGCCGTCGAGGAAGACTTCATAGCCGTCACGGCCGATGCCGCGTTCGGTCATCTCAAAGCCGGTGAGCAGGCGGGTGACGCCTTTTTCATGGACTTCGAGGAGTTTGGCGCGGCCCACGAAGCCGTCTTTTTCGAACTTGACGATGCGGGCAAGCCCGGCTTCGAGAGGGTTGATGCTAGCGGTGATTTCATGGCCGTAGAGGGCCATGGCGGCTTCCAGGCGGAGCGTGTTGCGGGCGCCGAGGCCGGCGGGCTTGATGCCGAACTCCTGGCCGGCTTCGAGGATGGCTTTCCAGAGCTTTTCGGCCTGGTCTGGCGCGACGTAGGTTTCAAAGCCAGCTTCGCCGGTGTAGCCGGTGCGGGCGAGGCGTGCGGGGATGCCGGCGATCTCGCCGTCGATGAAGTGGTAGTACTTGACGGCGTTAAGGTCGGCGGAGGTGAGCTTGGTGAGGGTTTCGATGGCGCGAGGGCCCTGGGTGGCCAGGAGGGCGTAACGGTCACTGGCGAACTCGACTTCGGCGTCGTAGGCGCCTTTGTGTTCCAGGATGTGCGCGTAGTCTTTGTCCTGGTTAGAGGCGTTGACGCAGAGGAAGTATTCGGTGTCGTTTACTTTGTGGATGAGGATGTCGTCGACGAAGCCGCCGTGTTCGTAGAGGAGGGCGGAATACTGCGCCTGGCCGTTTTTGAGCTTGCTGACGAGGGTGGGGGTGACGTGATTGATGAGGTCAAAGGCTTGGGGGCCGCGAATGATGATTTCGCCCATGTGGGAGACGTCGAAGAGGCCCACGTTGCGGCGAACGGCGTGATGCTCATCGACGATGCCGGAGTATTGCACGGGCATGTCCCAGCCGCCGAAATCGACCATCCGGGCACCCATTTGACGGTGGACGGAGTTGAGGGGGGTCTGCTTCAACGCGGAGGAGGTTTGCGCCATGAAAACTTCAATCTAGCACAGGGGTCAAGGGGTTGCGCGGGAATTGCGGGGGTGTCCAGGGGGGTATACGGGAGTTGGTTAGAATGGGAGGGCTCGCCGGGGAAGTCCGTCTTGGGGCGCGGCGTTTCATCGACGTGGAATGAACCGGTTAGAGAAAGGCGACGGGCCGAAGCGCCATTGACCGGGCGGCCCTGAATAATATCTACCGCCTGACCTATGCGGGATATGCTCAAGAATATGGTCTCCAACGGCAACGATACTGTACTCCAGCACATCCCCGGCAGGTGACCGAGTCACATCAAACGCCGCGGTTACGCGCTTCTTGCCGTTGGAGCGTAGCATGGCGAGAAGGTTAGCGGACGTTACCGTTACGTGATATCCGGGCCAGTCCGCAAATTCCAAGTCGACGGTGTCGGGCCCATAAAGCGAACGCACGCCCGAAGGCGGCGTGGGCGGATCGATCCAAAGTAGTTCTTTCGTCACTCGCTCTACACCCTGCCGTTGTGACTGCGGTGCACCTTCCATGCTGGCCAGCGCCGCTTTCGCCGCGGTCTCCATGGCGTGGTCACCGGACGCAGCGAGAGCCTCGATTTCGGAGCGCAATGGCTTCGCCGCCGGCCCCAAGGCCCCCACAGCCTGCAGCAGGTCCGCGGTGAGTTCGTGACCTTTGGTGCGAAGCAGCGTTCTGAACTGTGCCAGCAAGTCTGGTGATTCCACACGATAGGAGCCGGCCGCGTGGATGACAGCGCGCTGCCGGACAGCATCCGAGGCGAGATCGCCGAGTACAGCTTGGAGTGCATCCAACGATTCCGGGACAAGCCGCACCAGGGATGCAAGCGCAGCCGTGCTCACTGCTGGGCTCTTGTCTTGAGCAAATCGTTTCAGATGCTCTACGATACCGGCCGAGGGCTGCGGCTGAAGGTTCAAGACAGTCCTCAACGCATGCCACCGGACTGTGGGATCCTCGTCGCGAGCAAGACCGAGGAGAACGGGAAAGACCGATGCCATGACTGCGGCACTGTCCGGCCGCGATGAGGCTAGTAAGGGCAACAATTTGGACGCCTGAGTGCGGCTACTGTGGCTGGGTGCCCGCAGTAACTCACCCAATGCATCCATGTCGTTCTTCCAGGCTATGGCATCGCCGGTGCGCATGGCCGCTACCGTTGACAGCAATATCTGGTCGTGAGCAGCCTTGATAGCCGCATCCTCGCTTGTTAGCCCGTCAACAAGCGCCTTCCAATCGGTGGTCTGGGCATTGCAAATCGTCAGGCCCAACGCGCAAACAACCGCGAACCGCATCCTACGATACCTCCGCGAACCACTCAACACGGTGCGAACGTGAACACTACTACACCTAGCACAAACCAAATCGCGGCGAATAGCAGTCCATATCCGAAGAATGTCCGGAAATCCACCCGCGCGATTCCGGCAATCACGACATACCAGAAGGGCGAGGCCAGATTCCCCATATGGTCGCCGACGCTCATGGCGAGGATCGCGCGCTGTACGGAGACGCCCACCTCCTGCGCGGCCTTAACCGTCACGAAGCCCTGGATGGCCCACTGGCCGCCGCTCGATGGGATGAACATCGCGAAGACCGTGCCGACGGCCGCTGTAAAGGCGGGAAACGTCAAAGGTGTTGAGTGACGCGCTACCAGTCCCGCAATCTGTTCGCCCAGAGTAGTGAACTGGATCAGCCCGGCTACGCCGGCATACAGATGATACAGAACAATCACGGGCCACGCCGATTGCACCGCCTGCTGCAGCGCATCGGTGAAGCGCTTGACGGTGCCGTGCAGTAGGAACGTCAGTAGCAGCAGCGTCGTATTGAGGGAATTGATATCCAGGCTGGCGCCGCGTACGACGAAGTGCATGAGCAACCACGCCGCGAAGCACGCCGCCATGATCCAGGCGAAGACGCGGTTGCGTTCGATGCGTTCGGAGTAAGTGAGAGCGCCGGATTTGTCCGCCGCCGCGGGTTCGAGCAGTTTCGCGGTACCGGGGAATTGCGATATCGGGCGGCCGTTCTTCGGCATCAACAGGCAGCCCGCCAACAGCACGGCGCCCATGTAGGAGAACTCCAGGATGATCGAAGCCGGGGACCAGATGGTAGTGCCGAGGGGAATGATGCCGATGGTCTTTTCGAGGAAGTGGCCTGGGGTGGCCACCAGCAGCGGGGCGCTGGCCGACAGCCCGTACTGCCAGACGGCATTGGCGGCCCAGGCCGTCGCCAGCAGGAACGGGAAGTCCAAGGCAATGCCGCGGCGTTCGGCCTCACGAGCGAAATAGATGGCCACCACGGGCGCCATGGCGATGCCGAGCCCCCAATAGCAGTAGGCGGAAACACCGCTGATGAGGCTGGCCAGAAGGATGACCTGGTTACGGGTGTTGGGAAGGCGCGCGAGGCGTTCGACGCCGCGGCGGAAGAAGGGAGTGGAAGAAAGAGTGGCGCTGAGTGTAATGATCAGCGTCATCTGCATGGTGAAGGCGAGCAGCATCCACAAGCCGCGGTAGTAGGCATCCCCGATCTGGAAGGGCGAATTGCCCAGAGCCAGCGCGGCGGTGGCCAGCACCAGCATCAGCCCGATGCAGGAGGTGATGGCATCGGGCACGAAGCGCCCCATGATGGCGGCGAAACGGTCGAGGGCGGAATCGGGCATGTAGGGGGTTATTGTACAGGACGCCGCCCGCCGTCCCTCAAGTGAAGCTGGCTAGCGCCTCGTGTTCGTCTTCGAAGATCTCGAAGGATTGGTGCAACTGCGTCAGGCGGAGCAGCATGTCCACCCGGCCACGGGGGCGCAGTAGCTTCAGTTTGCCGCCGTGGGCCCGCGCCACAGAGTAGCCCTGGACCAACTCCGCCAGGCCCGCGCTGTCGATATAGAGCGCTTTCTCCAGGTCCACTAGGATCCGCGGGCGCACCAGGGCCGTCTCGCGGAGCAGGTACGCGAATTCCGTTACGCCGTCCCCCTGTGTGATTCGGCCGTCGACGGCGATGTAGGCGACCGATTCGCCGCGATGATTCTGGGTGAACCCTGTTCTGCATGCCATAGTGCCGGTCCTGGTGCAAAGCAAGGGCCAACTCCGCAATGTCCGCGTTTTCAATGCGGCGGGGGTGGCACGGCTCACCTGGCGGTTAATCGCGCTCGCCTTGCGGTTAATGCAGGCAGCGGGCGCGCATGCAAATTTGCCGGGAAGGGATGAGGGATTTCCTTGGGAAACCTCGCGTGTATAGGTGTAGGCGGTTGATTGGCAACAGTCAAGGCGCTGACAAGATTGGTTGGACCACACCGGCACTTCCTGCCCCAAAGCCTCGCCCGCGATACACGCGGCAACTCCTGCCAGGAACTTCAAAGCCGTCGGCCTCATGCCGGAGAGGACGACGGGAATCCCCCCAAACCCCAGGACCTCAGTCGATCGTACCGGCGATCATTTCGCGGCTGCAGAAGCGCAATACGCCGTCCCAAGCGGCACGGGTTTCGCTATCGAAGTCCTCCTGCAACGCCTGGCCGAGCGCCCACAGCAGGGCCTGGCGCACGGTTTCGTAATGCTCCGGCAAAACGCCGTAGGTGGCGTGGGCACGCCCGAGTTGGCGCAAAGTGGGAACGATCGCGTCCAGTTGCCCGGCGGCGTCCACGACGGCTCCCAGGGTATCGGCGAGCTTCTTCGACTGCAGCTTCATGTCGATTTTGAACAGCGCGCGCAGGGAGGGGTCCAGATCGAATAGCCGGCCGTAGAACAGCATGACGATGGCTTGCGGCGCCAGCTTCACTTGTTCAAAGCTCTCGCGGATCAGCATGGTTTGCCGGGTCACTTGCCACCTCCCGCCAGAGCGGATTGTAACTGATGCATGGTTTTGCGCAGGGGGGCCGGGAAGCCCTTCTCCGCTGAGAGCGGAACATAGGCATCGAGCGCTTTCTGGCGCCAACGGACGGCGTCGGCGGGCTGTTGGAGCTTATCGTAGACGCTTGCCACGTTGAGGTAGGCGAGCGGCGGCAGCAACCTGGCGGGGAGGGAGGCTCCCGCGGCCGACGCTGCATCTTCGGCCACGCGAACGCCCTGGTTCACGGCCGCCAGAGCCTCCCCCCGGCGCCCGTGCTTAAGGGAGTCCTCGGCGGCACGTTGTAGAATGCCCACCTGCAGGCGGTTGTTCGCCAACGATGGTTGCCCGGCCAGTACTTTGACGGCGTCGCGATAGCGAGCCTGCGCTTCCGCGGAGCGTCCGGTGAGGCTGAGCAGGTCGGCCTGGAGCCCCAGTTGCGAGCCGAGATTGGTGCTCAGCACGACGTTCTTCGGGTCGCGGCGCAGCGATTCCTCGAGCAGCCGTTGCGCCTTGGCCAGCATCACCAGCCGCGCCTCCGGGGACTCCAGGGGAATGGCGGCCACGCGTCCGAGGGCAATGCCGAAATCCGTGCGGGCCTTCTGGTCGTCCGGGTTCTGGTTGTACAACTGTTCGGCCACGCCGATCATGCCCTGGTATGCGGCGCGCGCGCCTTCCTTGTCGCCGAGGTTTTCCATGCTCGGGTTGCCCAGCAGGTCGCCCAGGTGACTGAAGGTGAGCATGCGATTGCGTTGGAAGCCCGTGTTGGAAGGCCGGGCGCGCCACAACTCCTCCCACACGCGTGCCGATTCTTCCAGCAGGGGCCGCGCTTCGGCCAGGCGATCCATCCCGCGTAGGACCGCGCCCATATTGGAACTGGTGCCGGCGAGGTCCGACCGCAACTGGAGATCCTGGGGAAACCGCGCCGTGAGTTCGCGCAGCAAGGCGATGGATTTGCCGCCTGCCTCCAGCGCCGCGTCGCGTTTCTCGTCGCGCCGCAGGGTGATGGCTTTGGCTCCATAGAGTCTGGCCAGCGCGCGGCCTAAGCCTTCGTCGTTAGGATTGGTGCGCCGGAGTTGCTCGCCGGCCTGGATACCGGCATCGTAGTGCTGGATGGCCTGCGCGGTATCCCGCGTATCGAAGATGTGACCGATGCGATGATGCAGGTCGAGCGCGGCGATTTGTGCCGCGCGATTGCCCTGCGCCCTGCCAGCCGAGGCCAACCCCTTGCGGTAACTGGCCAGTGCGCTATCGACATCCCCGGTGTGGGAGGAGTTTACGGCGCCCTGCACATCGCCGATGCGCAGATACGCCGCCGCCAAATCCGCCTGCAGTCCGGTATCGTTGGGCGCCTGCTCGGCCATGCGGTCCAGGTAGCCCAGGCCGGAACGAATGATGTTCTCGCGAGCCTTCAGGGAGCCGGGCAGATTGAGGATCTCATCATGCACATCGAACAGCATGGTGTTGGCCAGGCGCCGCGCCTCGGCGGCCTGCTGGCGCGCCGTGTAGGCCTGCCGCGCCCACGCCGCCGAGAGACCGATGAGGGCGGCAACCGCGATGGACGCAGCCACCACGCTCTTGCGATTGCGGCGTACGAACTTACCGGCCAGGTACATGGCCGTATCGGGCCGGGCGATTACGGGCTCATTGGCGATCACGCGGCGCAGGTCTTCGGCAAACTGCTCCACGGAGATATAACGCCGGTCGGCATCCTTCTGCATCGCCTTGAGAACGATGGTGTCGAGGTCGCCTTCCAATTGGCGCCCGCGGTAGCGATCCACCGCCGCCTCGCTCGGTTTGATGATGGCGTCCTCGCAGACCGCCTTCGATACCGCCTGGGGGGTGAGCTTCTCGATGCGGTGGGGGCGCGCGCCGCTGAGTAACTCATACAGTACGGCACCCAGGGAATACAGATCGCTCGAGATGGTGATGGGGTCGCCGCGCACCTGCTCCGGACTGGCGTAGTCCGGCGTCATCATGTGCGCCGTTTCGCCGGTGTCGTTCGGCCCGCCGCCGCCCATGAGCATCTTGCAGATGCCGAAATCAAGAAGCTTCGGAGAACCGTCGGCCTCCACCAGGATGTTGCCGGGCTTCAGGTCGCGATGAACGATGAAATGGCGGTGCGCATGCGCGACGCCCGCGCAAACTTTCAGATAGAGCTCCAGAATCTGGCGTACGGAAAGGTCGTTGTCGCGAACGTAGCTGTTGATGGGCACGCCCTGGACGCGCTCCATCACAATGTAGGGCGACCCGTCTTCGGCGGTGCCGCTGTCGAGCAGCCGCGCGATGTGCGGATGCTGCAATCGCGCCAGCGCCTGGCGCTCGCGCTTGAAGCGCATGAGGAAGAAGTCGGTATCCATGCCGGGCCGTACCAGCTTCACGGCCACCTGGCCCTGGTATTGCCCGTCGTCGCGTTCGCCCAGGTAGACGCTGCCCATACCGCCGCGGCCTAGCTCTTCGGTCAGCAGATAGGGTCCGGCGCGGCGCACGGTACGCGTGTCGGCTTCGTCGAACTCGCGCAGGCCGGCTTCCACGTTGGCCACCACGAAGCCCTGCGCTTCGGAATCGCTCTTGAGTAGCGTTAAGACTTCCCGCCGGAGCGTGTCGTCGCCGTTGCATTCGCGGTCGATGAGTTCGAGGCGCGCGGCGCCATCCAACTCGAGGGCACGCCCGAGCACGTCGTCGACTTTCTTCCAGCGTTCCGGCGTCATGCGCCTCCCGCCTGCGCGGCATCCTCTTCGCGGCGCATCTCTTTGTAGAGCCACGCTTCGGCGACGCGCTGCTCGCGGCCGACGGTGGCGACGGAGATACCGAGGGCTTCCGCGGTTTCTTCGACGCTGAGCCCGCCGAAGAAGCGCATCTCGATAACCTTGCACTTGCGCTCGTCGATCTTGGCGAGCGCGTCCAGCGCATCGTTCAACGCGATGATGTCGCCGCCGCGCTCCGGCGCGAAGGAAAGAGCCTCGTCGATACTCACCTTGGCCTGTCCTCCACCGCGCTTCTGGCTGCGAAACTTGCGCGCATGGTCGACCAGCACCTGGCGCATCAAGTGCGCAGCCACGCCGAAGAAATGCGACCGGCTGCGGAACTCGGGCAGTTCCTGGCCGACCAGGCGGATGTAGGCTTCGGCTACCAGCGCCGTCGGTTGCAAAGTGGCGGCCGCCCGTTCGCGCGCCAAGTATCCCGCGGCCAGCCGCCGCAGCTCGTTATAGATGAGCGGAGTCAGCCGTTCCAGCGCCTGCTGGTCGCCCTGCCTCCAGTCGATCAGTAGCTGCGTAACTTCGCTGCGCCCTTCCGCTTGATTGGCCACAGTATGCCATTTTACATCGGTGTAAACTCCGTAGCTCCGGTTATGACGTGTGGTTATGATTGAGGTGCACGATGACGGCCGCAAGACAGTTCGCCAACCTGGTACTGCAGCCGGAACCGGAACGCGACCCCGGCTTCCTGGGGGATCTGGAGCGCGGCAGCCAACTGAGTCTGCGGCTGGTGGGGCTGTTGGAGATGGTAGTGCCGCTGGCGATGCTGGGCGCGGGCGTGCCGCTGCTGCCTGTCCCGGCGGAGGTTCGGCACGCCACCGCGGCCAACATCGCCTTCGTTGTTTTGGGGGCACTGACCGCGGCCATCGCCGCCACGCCCCTAGGCCGCCGCTGGCCTCGCCTGTTCACGCTGCTATCGATCTGGGCCAGCGTCGCCATCATGCTGGGCGGCGCGCTGTGGATCGGCGTGCCGATGGAGTGGATAGCGCATCATCTGCGCGGATACATTGTGCTGGTACTGTTCGGCGCCGCGGCGGGGGTGCCGCTGCGTCCGGTGCATGGCCTGCTGCTGGGGTTGGCCATTTACGGCCTGCTGGTCACGGCGCGGCTGGCCTGGCCGGAGCGGTTCTTTACGGTAGGGCTGACGCTGCGGGCCGGCGAGCAGGTCTTTCTGCTGATCCTGGCCCTGTTGTGCATGTTGATGGCGGCTTCGGTCTATCGCCAGCGCTACGCGGGCTATTGCAACCATCAGCAGGCCTTGCGGGCATCCGAGAATCTTCGCCAGGCGGAGAACAAGCTGCTCATTTCAGAGAATGCCGCCATGATGGGCCGTGTGGCGGCGGCGCTGAGCCACGAACTCAATTCGCCTATCGGAGCGCTGGCCAGTTCCGTGGACATCCTGGGGAACGTAGCCCGCAAGATGGCCAGCGCGGCGGAGGCGGACAAGCCACGCCTGCTTGCCGTCATGACGGATGCCGTAACGTCCGGCCAGCAATCGGCCGAGCGGCTGCGCGGCATCGTGGGCCGTATGCAGCGCTTCACAAACCTGGACCGCGCGGAGGTGCAATCGGCCGACCTCAACGAACTGCTGCGCGACGTGATCGCCATGGCCACGGCGGATCGGGCCGGCAGCGCGCGCATTGCCGCCGATTGGAGCGATCTGCCGCGCTTCTCCTGCCGGCCGCAACAGATCTCGGCGCTGTTCTCGAATCTGCTGAACAACGCGCTGGATGCGGTGGACGCGGGCGGCGAAGTGCGTGTCGCCACTGCCGCGGGCGATGGCGTGATCGAAGTACTGGTGAGCGATAACGGCAAGGGCATGGATGAGGAGCAGATCCGGACGCTGTTCGATCCGGCGGCCTTCCGCGATGCGCATGGGCGAGTGAAGGCGGGCAACTGGAGCCTGTTCAGTTGCCGCCAGATTGTCGAGGAACACGGCGGCACCATTGCTGTAGTGAGCCAGCCGGGGGAAACCACGTTTCGCGTGCGCTTCCCGAAGCCCGGCAGCTTAGCGTGAATGCACTCAATAAAAAGCTTTAATGAAATAACATCTTTACTTCCCGGCGGCTCCAGAGCATAATCAGATTGCGAGCTTCACCTCGGTAAACGAACGGGTTTCCGATCGGTGAGTATCTGAGGATAGGAGCCCGTATCCCTCCGTCCGCCGCTCTTTGTCTGAGCGGAATCCAATCCGCCACATTCTGACCTTCGCCTTCGCGCCACGAACAATGTGCGTTTCGTGTTGCCACGAAGAAGCGTTTCACGCGGCGGATTCGACCAATTCAGACCATCGGGAGACCCAACGTGGGAAAGGTGTATCTTGTCGGCGCAGGCCCGGGCGATCCGGAGCTGCTTACTCTGAAGGCCCTGAAAATATTGGCTGCGGCCGATGTCGTTCTCTACGACCGGCTGGTGAGCCGCGATGTTCTCGCCCTGATTCATCCGAAGGCGCTGTTGGTATATGCGGGCAAGGAACCGGGCCAGCAGCAGCGGGTACAGGCCGAGATTGACGGTCTTCTCTACTACCACGCGCAACGCGCGAACACTGTGGTGCGGCTTAAGAGCGGCGATCCGATGGTATTCGGACGTGGGGCGGAAGAGTGGCTTGCCCTGGCGGCTCGCGGGGTGACAGTGGAGGTAGTTCCCGGAGTTACTTCGGCGATATCCGTTCCGGCATTAGCGGGTATTCCACTTACCGCGCGCGGCGTTGCCGCTTCCTTCGCCGTCGTAACGGGACACCGCCAGAGTCTCTCGTTCACCGATTGGGCCCGCTATGCCCAGATCGACACGCTGGTTGTTCTCATGGGCGTGGAGTTCCGCGACATCATCGCCACCACTCTCATCGATCTTGGCCGGCCCGCGGAACAGCCGGTCGCGTTTCTTGAACATGCCACGACACCGCGGGAACGCATCGTTACCAGTACCCTGGGCGCCGTCGCACGGGGCAAGGTTGCCGTGGAGCCGCCGGCCGTATGGGTGATCGGCGATGTCGTCTCCCTGCGCGAACAACTCACTCTGAGCCGGGAGGCCGCTATTGCCCGCTGAACTCCCGCTGTTGGAACACGCGGGCGAGCATTGCTTCTCCCTGCTGGTGAAGGACAGTCCGCTGATCCCAGCACGTCCCCCGGCACCCGGTGAACAGTATCGCTTTCATTTCGATATGACGCGCTGCATTGGCTGCAAATGCTGCGTGGTGGCCTGTAACGAACAGAACGGCAATCCTTCGCATATCAATTGGCGGAGAGTGGGCGAGGTGGAAGGCGGAGTCTATCCGGCCGTCGCCCGCTGGCATCTGTCGATGGGCTGCAACCATTGCGTGGAGCCCTCCTGCATGATTGGCTGTCCGGTGAACGCATATACCAAGGATGCGCTGACGGGCATTGTCGACCATAGTGCGGATATCTGCATCGGCTGCCAGTACTGCACCTGGAATTGCTCCTATGGGGTGCCGCAGTTCAATGAGGCACGCGGGGTGGTGGGGAAATGCGATATGTGCCATGGGCGGCTATCGCAGGGCAATGCCCCGGCCTGCGTGAATGCCTGCCCCGAAGAGGCCATCCGCATCGAGATTGTCGATATTGCCGCGTGGCGGCGGGAACACGAGAGTGCCGATGCTCCCGGCCTGCCTTCCGCCGAGGATAGCCTCTCTACGACGCGCATCACCGTGCCGACCGGACTGGATGCGGCCCTGCGCCGGGTGGATACGCTGCGGGTGCAGCCGGAACATCCGCACTGGTCGCTGGTGCTGCTGCTGGTGGCCACGCAGCTTTCGGTGGGATCTTTCCTGGCGCTGTTCTTTACACAACTGCTGGATGGCGCACCGGGGCCGTTCGCGGCGCTGCTGCCGTTGGTGATCGGGCTTGCGGCGATTGGCGCGGCGCCGGTTCATCTGGGCCGTCCGGCGTTCGCCTATCGCGCCATTGCCAATTGGAAACGCTCCTGGCTGAGCCGCGAGATTCTCGCGCTGTCGTTGTTTGCGGGCGCAGCCGTGGCCTACGCCGCCGTGCTGTTCTTTCGATTGCCGTACGCCAACTATGCGGGGGCCGGTGCCGCGCTTGCAGGGCTGATCGGCGTTACCAGTTCCGCCCGCATTTACATGGTGAAGGCGCGCCCGGCGTGGAACCTGCCGCATACGCTGCTGTCGTTTCATCTCACGGCGCTGGTGCTGGGGGCGCGTCTGGTGCCGGTTCCGGCTATCGCGGCTGTCGCGTCCCTGTTGCAGATCGCGGTGGCCCTGGCTAAGGAAAACCGCATGGCTTCCTCCGCTGTCTTCGAACTGACCGCGTCGGCGGAGCTTCTGAATCAGCAACTCGGGAGGCAATACCGGCTGTATCTGCTGCTGTCGTTCCTGGCCATTGCGCTGCTGCCGTTCAGCAGCGTGGCATCTCTGCTGGTGGCACTTAGCGCCGAGGTCGCAGGCCGCTGGCTGTTCTTCACCAGCGTGGTTCCTAAGAACGTCGCCTCTACCTTTCTTACTCCCAAAGGAGCCGCCGCATGAACTGGAAGCGCTTCCTCGGCCTGGACAACCTGAAAGACCAGTACGCTTACAGCGACCATCCGCGGCTGGGCTACACGTCCGCTCAACGCGCCACCGCCGATCGCTGGGTCCGCACTACCTGCGGTTACTGTTCGGTGGGCTGCGGCATGGAACTCGGCGTTCGCGATAACCGCATCGTCGCCGTCAAGGGCTGGGATGGACATCCCGTCAGCAACGGCAAGCTGTGTCCCAAGGGTTTGGCCGAACACCACATGGTGAACGCCCCCAACCGCGCTACCCAGCCGCTGCTGCGCAAAGATGGCAAGCTACAACCTGTCTCCTGGACCGAAGCGCTGGAGACGCTGGTGCGCCAGTTCACTGCCGCCCAACAACGCCACGGGCGGGAGGCGCTGGGCGTCATCAGCACCGGCCAGTTGCCGACGGAAGAGTTCTATACGCTCGGCAAGCTGGTCCAACTGGGATTCGGCACTCGCAATTACTGCGGCAACACGACGCTGTGCATGGCCAGCGCCGTTTCCGGCTACAAGCGCTCTTTCGGCAGCGACGGCCCTCCGGGCAACTACGAAGACCTGCGCACGGCGGACGTGATTCTGCTGATCGGCGCTAACATCGCCGACAACCATCCCATTCTCTGCCAGCATCTGGAAGCCAACCGCGACGGCTATGTCATTGTGGCCGACCCGCGCGTCACCAAGACGGCTATGCTGGCCGATCGCCACCTGCCGCTTAAACCGCGGAGCGATATCGCGCTGCTGAACGGCATTGCCCATATCCTGATCGCGGAGAACCTCATTGATGCAGCGTACATCGCCGCCCATACGCAAGGCTTCGATACTCTGCGCGAACATGTGGCGGCGTTCCCTCCAGATCGTGTTGCCGCGGCAACCGGCCTAACGGTGGAAGTCATTGTTGATACCGCGCGCCGCTACGGAAGCGCACGCTCCGCCATGATCGCCTGGACCATGGGCGTCAACCACTCGACGCAAGGCGCCGAAACCGTTTGCGCCATCAACAACCTTGCGCTGCTCACGGGGAAGATCGGCAAGCCAGGCTCATCGCCTTTCTCCATCACCGGCCAGTGTAATGCGATGGGCACGCGGGAAGCCGGGTGCACGTCCAGCCTGCCCGGCTATCGCAAATTTGAAAACCCCGAACATCGCGAACAACTGGCGCGGATCTGGGGTGTGGATGTGGCGCGCATTCCCGACGCCCGCGGGCTTTCCTATCCCGACATGATCAACGCAGCGGCGGATGGACAAATCAAAGCCATGTGGATCATCGCCACCAACCCGCTGGTCTCTTATCCTAACCAGACCCAACTGAGAAGGGGGTTGGAGAATCTGGATTTCCTGGTGGTCCAGGACGGCTTTCATCCGACGCCCACCACGGACATTGCCGACCTTGTTCTACCGGCGGCCATCTGGGGCGAGAAGGAAGGCACCTACACCAACTCCGAACGGCGTGTTGGCAAGGTGAACGCCGCCGTAGCGCCGCCCGGCGAGGCGCGCACCGACTTTCAGATCTTCGTTTCGGTGGCGCGCATGCTTGGCTGTTATGACGAGATATTCCCCGGTTGGACCGGCCCGGCCGATGCCTTCCAGGAATGGCGCGAAGTGTCGCGCGGCCGCCTCTGCGATTACTCGGGCATGACGTATGACGCCATTGAAGCGCACGGGGGTCTGCAGTGGCCCTTCCCTGCCGGCGCATCGCCTACCGAGCCATCCCGGCTCTATGAGGATGGCCGGTTTGAGACCGCGGACGGCAGAGCCATGCTGCACGCCGCCGCCTGCGATCCGCTGCCGGAACCGCCCGACGAGGCCTACCCCTTCGTACTGAACACCGGGCGCACCGTCGAACACTGGCATACGCGCACGAAAACGGAGCAGGTGCCCTTACTCGAGCGTATGTCGCCGAACGCCTGGCTCGAAATGAATCCCTTCGACGCCCGCCGTCTCCGCCTTTCTTCTCATGACCGCGTGAAGGTCGTCTCCCGCCGCGGCGCTGTCCACGGCGTGGAACTCCGCGTTACCGAAATCATCGCCCCGGGGCAGGTTTTCATGCCCTTTCACTTCCACGAAGCCAACGTCAACGAAGTGACCCAGGATGCCCTTGACCCCATTTCCCGGGAACCCAATTACAAGCAGTGCGCCGTCCGTGTCGAACGCGCCAATCCCGCCAGGAGCTAATCAAATATGAAACTCACCCGACGCACGGCACTGAAATCCATCGCCGCTTCTCCGCTCAGCCGCCTTATGGCGGGACTGCCAGCCGGATGGGCCGGAGCCGCCTATGCCAGCGACGCGCCCGAAACGCCGAGCATGCGCTTCGGCATGATCGCCCTCACCGACTGCGCGTCCATCGTCATGGCGCATGAACTGGGCTTCTTCAAGAAGTTCGGTATCCAGAGCGTGGTCTCGAAGGAAGCGTCCTGGGCCGTTATTCGCGACAAGCTCTCGCTGGGTGAAAACCAGGCGACGCATATGCTGCTGGGCATGCCGTTCGGGTCCACGATGGGGCTGATGGGATCGCCGGTGAAGCCCATCGTTACGCCCTGGCTGCTCAATCGCAATGGCCAGGCCATCACGCTCGCCTCCAAGTTGAAAGGCGTCAAGACGGCCAAGGACCTCAAGCCGATCGCCGATAAGGCCAAGGCTTCCGGCACGCCGCTCACCTTCGCCATGACGTTCCCCACCGGCACCCACGCCATGTGGATCCGCTACTGGCTGGCCTCCGGCGGCATCAATCCCGATAAGGACGTTACGCTCATCACCATCCCGCCTCCGCAGATGGTGGCCAACATGAAGGTGGGCAAGATGGACGGCTTCTGTGTCGGCGAACCCTGGAATGCCCGCGCCATCGCCGACGGCACTGGCTTCACCGTCACCACCACGCAGAAGATTTGGGCAGACCATCCGGAGAAGGTCTGCGCCTTCACCGAGGAGTTCGCCATGAAGAATCCGAAGACGGTGAAGGCGGTGCTGAAGGCGCTGCACCTGGCCAGCGAGCACATTGACAATATGGCCAATCGCCCGGCCGTCGCCGAAGTGATCTCGCGTCCCACTTATATCAACTGCCCGAAGGACGTGATTCTGGGCCGCCTGCAGGGCAAGTACGACTACGGCAACGGCGCGTCCGAACAGGACCCGAATTATATGGTCTTCTCCGCCCGCAATTGCAACTATCCCAGCAGAACTTACGGTTATTGGTGGCTCAGCCAGTTTCGCCGCTGGGGCATGGTGAAGTCGGCGCCGAGCTACAAGGCGGTTGTCGACCGGGTCATGCGGCCAGATCTCTACACCGATGCCATGAAAGAGATGGGAGTCAAGGTTACCGCCCAGGATATGCAGCCCATCAAGCTCATGGATGGCGTGTTCGATCCGAAGGATCCGGAAAAGTACGCCCGTACGTTCCCTGTCCACAACGTTGCGTAGGAGACACCAGCGATGAAATCATTTCTCACCAGCTTTGCTTTAGCCATGACCGGCATTCTCTGCGTCGTCCTGCTATGGGCGGGCCTGGCCGGTACGGTGGCGCCTGACCTGCCTTCCCCACTGAAGACTTGGGAAGAGAGCAAGCCTTTCATTCTGCAGCCGTGGGAGAAGCGAGGCGAAATGGACCAGGGCATCCTGCGCATGGCCAGCTACAGCCTGATCCGCGTGGCCAAGGGCTTCTTCCTGGCGATTCTCGTCGGCACGCCGCTCGGCTTTCTGCTAGGGTCTTCCACGCTGTTCTACCGCATGTTCGACCCCACCATCCAGGTGCTGCGGCCCATCTCGCCGCTGGCCTGGCTGCCGCTGGGACTCATCCTGTTCCGCCAATCCGAGCCGGCGGCGCTGTTCACCATCGCCCTCTGCTCGATGTGGCCGACGGTCATCAACACGATGCATGGGGTGCGCGCCATCCCGCAGGACTATCTGAACGTCGCCAAGGTCTTGCGGCTGTCGCCCTGGAAGAAGTTCACCAAGGTCTGGCTTCCCGCCACCCTGCCCTACATGTTCACCGGCTTCCGGTTGAGCCTGGGGCTGGCGTGGCTGGTGATTGTCGCGGCCGAGATGCTCACCGGCACACCGGGCGTCGGCGGTTTTCTGTGGCAGGAATACAACAGCCTGATCTACTCGCACATCCTGCTTTGCATCGTCACCATCGGCGTCGTCGGGTTCGCGCTCGACCGCCTGATGGGCCTTGCCGAAGCCAAGCTGCGCGCCGCCTGAGGAGACACCTATGCCGCACATGGAACTGAAGGACATCGGAAAAAGCTATGGCGCCAGGGGGGTGCTGCAGAACGTCAGCCTGGCCATCGAAGAAGGTGAGTTCGTGTCGGTGGTGGGCGCCTCGGCGTCGGGTAAAACCACGCTGCTGAAGATTGCCGCCGGCCTGGTGAAGCCTTGCAAGGGATCGGTTTTGCTGGCCTCGCAGCCGGTCACCGACTTCTCCCCGCACGCCGCCATCGTGTTCCAGAACTACTCGCTGCTGCCGTGGCTCTCGGCACTGGAGAACGTGCAGTTGGCGGTGGAGGCTGCCTTCCCGGGACAAAGCAAAGCGCAGCATCGCGCCCAAGCCGTGAGGTATCTCGAAATGGTGGGTCTGGGCGCGGCAATCGCCAAGAAGCCCAGCCAGCTTTCCGGTGGCATGCGGCAGCGGGTGGCCATCGCGCGTGCCTTCGCCGTCGAACCGACCATTCTGTTTTTGGATGAGCCCTTCGGCGCGCTGGATGCCCTAACCCGCGCCACGCTGCAGCAGGAATTAGCCCGCATGTGCTCCGCCGCCGCACGGCCCGTCACCACGTTCCTGATCACCAACAACGTCGACGAAGCCATTCTGCTGTCCGATCGCATTGTGGTGCTTGGCCGCGGTCCCAACGCCACGCTATCTCCGGCCGTCCCGGTCGATTTGGCCCGCCCGCGCGCCGCCGATCTGCTGCTGCATGACGAGAAGGCGATTCGTATCCGCGCCCGGCTCGCCGAGTTCCTCACCGCAGCCTCCGACAGCCGCCGCCCCAAACGCGAGGCGCCGCCGTCGCTGGCCGCCAACGTCCCCGTGGAGGCTGCTTAGATCATGGTGCAACGACCGCTGGAAATCTCGTCCTTGTCGAAGACCTTCGACACACCTACCGGACCCCATACGGTAGTCAAGGACTTCAACGTGAAGGTCCAGCCCGGCGAGTTCATCTCGCTGCTGGGCCACTCCGGCTGCGGCAAGTCCACCGTGCTTTCTATCGTGGCCGGACTCCAGCAGGCCACGCTCGGCGGCGTGATCATCGACGGGACGGAAGTGAACGCACCCGGGCTGGATCGCGGGGTGGTGTTCCAGTCGCCGTGCCTGCTGCCTTGGCTGTCCGCGCTGGAGAACGTGCTACTGGCCGCGCGCCAGGCGCATGCTACGCTTTCCGCCGCCGCGCAGCGCGAGCTTGCTATGAAGTACTTGAACCTGGTTGGTGTTGCGGAGTTCGCCTCCGCCATGCCCGCGGAACTTTCGCAAGGCACGCAGCAGCGCGTCGCCATTGCTCGCGCTCTGTCGCTGGAACCGCGCTTCCTGCTGTTCGACGAACCCTTCGGCATGCTCGACTCGATGACTCGCTTTGAACTCCAGGACCTGGTTCTGGAACTTTGGGAACAGGATCGCAAGACGGTCATCCTGGTCACGCACGATATCGACGAAGCCATCTATCTCTCCGACCGCATCGTACTCATGACCGATGGCCCCGAAGCCCGCGTCGGGCTGGACCTTCCCATCTCCCTGCCGCGTCCCAGGGACCGCCGCATGGCCTCCACTAACGCCGAGTACTTCCGTCTGCGCGCCGAAGTGATCCGCTTTCTGGATCACCATAGCCGCCAGTTCAACCGGGAGGCCGCATGAACGCTCCACGGCTGGTCGTCATCGGCAACGGCATGGCGGGCGTTGCCTGTGTGGAGCAGATCCTTAAACACAACGCCGCCTTCGACATCACCATCTTCGGCGACGAGACGCATGTCAATTACAACCGGATTCTGCTGTCGTCGGTTCTAGCGGGAGAGAAGGATTTCGACGACATTGTCCTGAACGACATCGAGTGGTACCGCAAGCACGGCATCCGCGCGCGGTTAGGTGTCCGGGTGGACGCCATCGATCGTGCGGCCAAAACCGTCCGCGGAGCCGACGGCAGTCTTACTCCTTACGACAAGCTCATCATCGCCACCGGCTCCAGCGCCTTTGTGCCGCCGATTGAGGGCCGCAATAAGGCAGGCGTCTTTGTCTTCCGCACGCTGGACGACACGCGCCAGTTGATCGAGTTCGCCGGACCCGGTATTAAAGCCGCCGTCATCGGTGGCGGCCTGCTCGGTCTGGAAGCGGCGCGCGGCCTTCAGGTTCGCGGATGCGACGTCAGCGTGGTTCACCTGGCCGGTCACCTGATGGAGCGTCAGCTTGATCCCACCGGCGGGCGCTACTTGGAAGCCTATATGCGCAACCTGGGCGTCCAGGTGCTGACCAATAAGGCCACCAAAGCCATGCTTGGCAACGGCCATGTCGAGGGGCTGCACTTTGCCGACGGTTCGGCCATTGACGCTAACCTCGTCGTCGTCGCCGCCGGTATCCGCCCGAACGCGCAGCTCGCCAAAGAGGCCGGGCTGGCTGTCAATCGCGGCATCGTCGTGAGCGACCATATGGAAACCTCCGACCCCGATATCTACGCCGTCGGCGAGTGCACCGAACATCGCGGCGAGATCTTCGGCCTGGTGGCGCCTCTGCTGGAACAGGGTAAGGTGCTGGCCGCCGCCATCAGCGGCAACCCGGGGCCGGGCTTTAATGGCGCCTCCACGGCGGCCCGCCTGAAGATCATGGGCGCCGATGTCTTCTCCGCCGGCGATCTTGATGAAACCAAGCCGCATACGGAGGTGGTCAAGTTCGAAGATCCCGCCCTTGGTATCTATAAGAAGCTGCTGCTTCGCCACAACCGGCTGGTGGGCGTGATTCTGGTCGGGGACGCCTCCGACGACTACCGCTATATCGACTGGCTTCGTTCGGTCACGGACCTCACGGCCCAGCGCCGCCACCTGCTGACCCCGCCGCCAACGCCCGACGGCGGCTTTGACATCGCCCAGATGCCGGACAGTGAAACGGTGTGCGGATGTAATGGCGTTAGTAAAGGGGATATCATCCAGGCTGTGCACACGCATGGCATCCAGACCATGGCGCAACTGAAGGATCGCACGCGCGCCTCCACTGGCTGCGGCAGTTGTTCCACCCTTTGCCAGAAACTGCTGAAAGCCGTTGCGCCGGAGTTCGAAGAAGACAAGGTGAAGGTGCTGTGCGACTGCGTTCCCTTCCCCCAGGACAAGCTACGCGATATCATCCGCAGCCAGAAGCTGAAGTCGGTGCAGGAAGTACTCGACATCTACGGCAACAGTATTGGCTGTGAGATTTGCAAGCCCGCCATCAGCTATTTGGTCGATGTGGTGTGGTGCGGCGGCCATAACGAGGACCGCTCGGCGCGCTACATCAACGACCGCGTCCATGCCAATATCCAGAATGACGGGACGTTCTCCGTGGTTCCGCGCATGCGCGGCGGCGTCACCACTCCCGCCGAACTGCGCCGCATCGCCGATGCCGCCGAGAAATACAACGTGCGCATGGTGAAGGTTACGGGCAGCCAGCGCATCGATCTGCTCGGCGTGAAGAAGGAGGATCTGCCGAAGATCTGGGCCGACCTCGACATGCCTTCCGGCCAAGCGTACGCCAAGGGTCTGCGCATGGTGAAGACCTGCGTCGGCAATACCTTCTGCCGCTTCGGCACGCAGAACGCCATCGACACCGGTATTGAGATCGAGCGGCGCCTGGAGAACCTGTATACGCCACACAAGACCAAACTCGGCGTGGTGGGCTGCCCGCGCAACTGCGCCGAAGCCACGGTCAAGGATATTGGCCTGATTGGCCAGGACGGCAACTGGCAGGTGGTGGTCGGCGGCGCGGCGGGCAAGGGCGTACGTAAGGCCGACCTGCTCATTACCGTGGAAACTACGGAAGACGCCATTCAGTCCACGGAGCTGTTCTTCCAGTACTACCGGGAGAACGCCAACTACCTGGAACGCACCTACGATTTCGTCGAACGGCTGGGCATTGAAAAGGTCCGCCGCGATACGGTTTACGCCACGGCGGAAGTCCGCCAGGGGCTGCTCGACCGGCTGGCCCGGTCCAAGACGCGCTCCTCCGACGCCTGGCTGGAACGCAACGACCCGCGACCCACGCAGTTCGTACAAATCCAACCAATGGACAACTGGAGCTAAGGATGTCAGAACCGAAAGAACTGCCCTGGCTGCGCATAACCCGCGCCGATAGCATTCCCGCGCGGGAGGGCCGCAGCGTGCGGCTCGGCGGCCTGGAAATCGCCATTTTCAATCTCGGCGACCGCTTCGTCGCCATCGAGAATGCCTGCCCGCATCGTGGAGGGCCGCTGGCCGATGGCATCGTCAGCAGCCACGGCGACGGTGTTACCGTCACCTGCCCGCTGCACAACTGGCGTATCTCGATCGAAGACGGCGACGTGCGCAAACCTTCGGGCAAGGACCACGCCTGCGTGCGCACCTTCGATGTCAAGGTGGAGAATGGGATTATCCTGTTCCGCCCTGCGCCGCGTGTCGCGGAAACCGCCGCGTGAGTGCCAGGCATATCGCTACTTCGAGGGGTCACCAGTCCGTTCATGAGCTTTTCCGGTCTTCGCGTCATTTCATTGGAATCCCGCCGGGCAAAGGAGATGGAAACGCTCATCCGCCGCCATAATGGGGACCCGTTCGTCGCGCCGTCGGTGAAAGAGAAAGCCATCGAGCAGAACGACGGCGCTGTGTCCTGGGTGGACCAGATCCTGGCGGGCGAGATCGAAACGCTGGTACTCATGACCGGTGTCGGCTTGAAGTACATGCTGGATGCGGCGCTGGTGCGCTACTCGCGCGAACAGATTATCGAGGTGCTGGGTAAAGTCATCATCGTGGCCCGCGGCCCGAAGCCCTGCGCGGTGCTGGCCGAATATGGGTTGCGCGCGCACATTATTGTGCCGGAGCCCAATACCTGGCGGGAGATGGTGCCCCTGATTGAAGCCCGCCCGGAGCGCCGCGTGGCGTTGCAGGAGTACGGCCGGCCCAACCCCGATTTTGTCGCCGCGCTGGAAGCAGGCGGCCGCCAAGTGGTACCGATTGCTATCTACCGCTGGGAGCTGCCCGACGATACCGGCCCCATGCGCGAGGCCGCGCGGCGTATCGCCGATCGCCAATGCGAGGTGGTTATTTTCACTACCTCCATCCAGTTGATTCATCTGCTGCAGATTGCCTCGGAGATGGGCATCGAGCAGGACGTCCGGTCGGCACTCCATGATGACCTGGTAGTCGCGTCCGTGGGACCGATCATGAACGCCGCACTGGCGGAACAGGGGCTCGACCCTGACATCATCCCGGCGCACCCGAAGATGGGCATTCTCGTGCGCGCCGCCGCGGAACAGGCCGCCGCCGCCCTCGTGCGAAAGCGCGGCGCTCCCCTCCGCTCCGAATAACCCAAACGCCGGCCAAGCCGCCGCCAACATTACCGAAACAAGGAGACCTTAGAATGTACTGGCTACTCGTGTGCCTGGCCATCGCGATGCCGGCGTTTGCCGAAGCGCCCAAGGCCGCAGCCCCTGAATCCAAGCCCGCCGCGGCGCCCGCTCCTGGTCTGGCGCCTCATAAGATCGCGGGCATCACCGTCCAGGGGAGTATCCGGACGCGGATGGAAGC
>CAYLPH010000019.1:0-123469 GCA_964385495.1 uncultured Candidatus Solibacter sp. | reverse complement strand
AGGAAAACACATCGGCGCTCTAGACGCTCTTGACAGGTCGCTCCATATCAGAACATGAACCGCAGCGTGTACTGCATTTCGCGTCCGCGGTTGGTGGCCGCCTGCGCCGTCGACCTACCGAACAACTGGTTGCCCGGCGTCATATTGGGATTGGCCCACATCAAGGAATTCGTCAGGTTGTAGGCTTCAAACCGGAACTCGAACTTGTAGCGTTCCTTGAACGGGAAGAACTTGGACACGGTTGCGTCGGTGTTCCAAAAGATCGGTCCGGTAATCCCGGAATACTGCCAGGGGTTCGTTCGCGGTGTAAACGGCGTGAGTACGGAAAACGCCTCCGTGTTGAACCACTTCTGCGGACCCGGATTGTCGATCTCCGGCGACCCGTTGACGTCGGCCGCGGGGAAGCGCAGGAACTCGCCCGAACGGTACGTGTAGATGCCGCTCATCTGCCAGCCACCCACGATTCCGTTCACCACCGGGTGCAAGCTGGATCCAAACTTGCGGCCCTTGCCGACTGGGATATCGTAGACACCGGCCATGGTCAGGCGGTGACGCGCATTGTTCGATCCCAGCCAGAACGTCTGGAAGACGTACTGCTGGATATCGTTGAAGTAGTTCTCGTTGCGTTCCTGGTTGTAGTTGTAGGCCACCAGCACGCTGGCGCCTGCCGAGTAAGTACGCTGCACGCGCAACTGGAGGGCTTGGTAGCGGTTGCGCCAGTTGCCGACACCGTTCTCGGTCAGGTTTCCGCCATAGTGGGGGTACGGACGCAGCAGGCTGCCGCGAGTAACGGTGGACTGCGTGCGCAGGTTGCCCGGGAACACGTTCGGTGTCAGGTAGTTGAAGAAGGGATTGGCAACGTTCCGCGAAAGCTCCGCCTTGTAGGTGTAGCTCAAGTTCGGGTCCGCCCAGTTGCGCTGCTCGTCATGCGCCACGTAGCGGCCGAAGTTCATGAACCAGGTGGCATCCACTTTGAACTGGCCCGGAATCTCCCGCATGATCGTGAAGTTGATACGGTCGTTGATCTGCGTGCGGTAGTTCTGCGTCGCCCAATTGGTCGCGATGCCGACATTGTTGTATTCGCCAAGCGCTTTGCCCACCGGCAGCAGCAGCGGGTTGGAACTGGCCGGGAACGGATTCGACAGGTACGCCTGGGGACGGCCTTCCACGAACGGCAGCGGGTTGGTGATCTGGCTGAAGCCGGAGCACCACTGGCAGGCCGCCAAGGTGTTCGCGCTACCGGTGGAAGCGCCGTTGCCGGCGATGACGGGCACCGCATAGCGGGCGAAACCGATGTTCAAAGCCGTCTTGTCATTCACGCGCACCGCCACCCCGGCCCGAGGCAGCAGCACGTTCTTCTGCGTCACCCATGCCTTGCGGTTGTTGCTGTCGGTGAACACCCAGGCGCCGTTAAAGGTGGGCTGCGACAAAGCCCGCAGGTCGGCTGGAATGTTCGGGGGATTGGCCTGGATCGCCTTGTTCGGCGCATTGAGATCCAGGTACCGCGACAGGATGTCATTCGTGTCGTAGGGGCCCGATTCCCATTCATAGCGCAGACCGAGATTCAGCGTGATATTGCGGGTCAGCTTCCAATCGTCGTGCACGAATATGCCTAGGAAGGGCGCCTTCATGCGCTGGAATGGATAGCCGCGCGCGGCCGACCGCTGGTCGATCGCCCCTAGCAGGAAGGACGCGTGCGCGTCGCCGCTCAAGGCCGTGTTCGGATTCAAATAGGTGCTGGCCGTCTGATCCGGATAGAAATTCCAGTTCATCAGGTTCGGGAAGATACCGTTGCCGGCGTGATAGCGATACTCGCCGCCGATCTTCATGTAATGCGACCCGCGCGCCTGCGACATCTTGCCGCTGAACGCATAGTGGTGCGGGTGCTGGAACCAGTAGCTGCCCTTGCCGTAGGTCTGCGTCGTCTGCCCGTTGATGATCACGTTCGGGTAGTAGACCAACGGCATTTCCTTGACGTAAGGCGAGTACCACGGGTTGTTGGGCCAGAACTCCGCCAGGCCCTGCTCACCCACCGCATACTCCGGCGCCGAGTAGTCGTCCTGCAATTCGGCGTAGCTGCCCCGGAAGTTAAAGACGGTGCGCGCCGACATGGTGTAGACGGCGTCGCCGGCGATGTTGCGCGAGTTCATGATGCCGCCGTTGTCGTTCGGCATCGCCCGCGAGTTGTTCGGCGTGTAATTGCCCTGGTCGAGCGTGGTGCGGAACTGCGAAAAACGTCCAAACACCTTCCACTTATCGTTGACGTTCCAATCCGTGCGGTTGGAGAAGTTGGCGTTCTTCATCGGCCACGGGTAGGACGCCTTGAAATTGTTCGACCCGCTCAGGTCGTCACCAGGATTGTTGGGGCCCCAGAAGTCCGACATGATGCGGCGCGAAGTGGGGTCGATGCGGCTGGCGGGGATAATGTTGCCGGGGAAGGGCGTACGCGTGGCGCTGTTGGTCGATACGTTCAGCACCGTGGTTACGGGATCGTAGATGGTGCGCAGGCCGCCCGCGCGGGTCAACGACCGCGAGAAGTCGCCCGTTCGTTCCAAGTCCGTCGGCATGGTGCGCAGCGCATCGCGCGGCTCCTTGGTGCGCCAGCCTTCATAGCTCACGAACGTGAACAGCTTGTTCTTCATGATCGGCGCGCCTACCGTGCCGCCCCAGATATGGTTCCGGACGAAGTTCTTCGTGCGGGTGATGGGGTTGATGACCGCGTTCAACGAAGGATTGCGGCCGAAGTAATAGCTGGTGCCGTGAATCTCGTTCGTGCCCGACTTCATCGACACCGACATGGTGCCGCCGGCCGAGTGGCCGAATTCGGCGTCCACCGAGTTCTGCTGGATCGAGAACTCCTGTACCGCATCCATGGGCGGCGCGTAGGAGCCCTTCGGCCCAATCTGCAGCGGCGCGCCGTCCAGCAGCAGATCGTTCTTCATGCTGGTGTTGCCGCCTACGTCCATCTGCGAAGAGGACCACATGAAGAACGGGTTCTTCTCCGCGGTGTAGCGGCTGACCACGGCCGGATCGAGCAGCGCCAATGTGAACGGATTGCGCGCCTTTACCGGAAGATCCATCAGCATCTTGCGGTCGATGGTCAGTTCGCGGGTAGAGGAGTTGAACTGCAGCGTCACGGCCTGGGCCGAAACGTTCACCGTTTCCACCACTGCCCCCGGCGTCAGTTTGAAATCGACAGTAACGTCGGCGCGCGTTTGTACCAGCACGCCTTCCTTCTGCTGTTTGGCAAAGCCCGACAACTCGGCCGACACCATGTACGTGCCCGGTTCGACGTTATCGAAAAGATAGGCGCCATTGGTGCCGCTCTCCCGAGTGGCGGTGACGCCGGTATTGATATTGCGGATCGTGACTTTCGCCGCGGCGATCACCGCATCGGACGAATCGGTAACGATCCCTTGAATCTTGGCGCGATAGTCCTGGGCAAGTAGCCCCTGGGCCAGGAACAGCATCAAGCAGAATCCTGCTCGCAGCATTGGAAATTCCCCCTTGGATTCGGTCGGGCTTCGTGGCCGTCTTAATATGGTTTGGTTCTGGTAAGTCTACACCCTTTCCGGTAGCGAATGCCATCGGCACGCCATCCGCAAGACCGTTGCCGAATTCCCGCAAATTTGGCAAGATAGTTGCGTGATCGGCGAAGTCCCACGTTTCCTTGTCCTTACAGACCGCGTTGGACTTAAGTCTCATTTCCTCTTTGGCCCCCGCCAGACCGGCAAGTCCACATTGGTGCGTCACCAGTTCCCGGAAGCCCTCTACTACGACCTTCTAAACGCACGCGTCTTTGGGGAGTTGGTGGGAAGGCCCTGGCTGCTGCGCGAACGGCTAAGCGGCACCGAGAGCGTCATCATTATTGATGAGATCCAAAAGGTGCCTGCGCTGCTCGACGAAGTGCAGCTGCTGGTTGAGCGCGACCCGAAACTGCGCTTCGTGCTCACCGGCTCCAGCGCCCGCAAGCTGATGCGAGGCGGTGCCAACCTGCTGGCCGGCCGCGCCTGGATAGCGAGGCTCCACCCCCTGGTTTCGCCCGAACTGAATTATTCCCTGTGGAACGAAAGGCTTGCCATTGGGTCGCTTCCTTCGGTGCTGCGCTCGCCGGAACCGGTCGAGGAGTTGCGCGCCTATACAGGCACCTACCTGCGCGAGGAGATCCGGGCGGAAGGGCTGGTCCGCTCGGTGGAGCACTTCGCCCGATTCCTGGAGGTGGCCGCGCTTACCAGCGGCGAGCAGGTGAACTTCACCGAAGTCGCCAGCGACGCGCAGGTTCCCGCGCGCACCGTTCGCGAGTTCTACCAGGTTCTGGTGGATACCCTGCTCGGCTTCTTTGTCGAACCCTACCGGGCTGCAAAGCGGAAGGCGGTGGCGGCTCCGAAGTTCTATCTGTTCGACACAGGGGTCACCAACAGCCTGCTGCGGCGCACGCAACTGGCGCCCGGCACTCCGGAGTACGGGCGGGCCTTCGAGCAATTGATTGCCATCGAACTGCGTGCCTGGCTCGATTATCGCCGCATCGACGCGCCCCTGACCTTCTGGCGCACGAAAGAGAAGGAGGAAGTCGACTTCGTCATCGGCAACGCGATCGCCATCGAAGCCAAGGCTTCCGAGGTGATTTCCGACCGTCACCTGAAGGGTCTGCGCCGCCTGCACGAAGAGCGGCCGCTGGAACGCCGCATTGTGGTCAGCCGCGAACGCGTGGCGCGGCGAACCGAAGACGGCATTGAGATCCTGCCCGCCGAACAGTTTCTACGCCTGGTATGGAGCGGCGAGTTAGACCGCGCCGCCACAATGAGACAATAGGCCCGCAGGCCATGAATCGGCGCCACTTCCTTATTTCCCTACCCGCCGCTGCGCACGCGGCGCCTTCTCCCATTGGTGTCGCTTTCTACGGCACGCGCCACTCGCACTACGCCGGCAAGCTGAAGGCGGTCGCCGATAACCCCGCCTATCGCATCCTCGGCATCTGCGAACCGGACGCCGACGCGGCCGCGAAGATCACCGCCTATCCCAAACTCAGCGAAGAGCAGCTCCTGAACGCGCGCGACATCCAATTGGTTGTCGTCGAGACGCCGCCCGCGCAGGGCCTGCCCTACGGCCGTAAGGTCATCGACGCCGGTAAGCATTTGCACATCGAAAAGCCGCCCACCCGCGAATGGGAGCCCTTCCGCCGCCTGGTGGAGGACGCCCGGCGTAAGAACCTGCTGTTGCAAACCGGCTATATCTGGCGATTTCACGACGGCATCACGCGCGCCATCCATGCCGCGAAACAAGGTTGGCTCGGAGATGTCTATCTGATGCGCGGTACGATCCACACCGACATCGCCGCGACCGCCCGCCGCGAACTGGCCGCCTTCAGGGGTGGCATGATGTTTGAGCTTGGCTGTCACCAGATTGACCGGGTAGTGGATCTGTTTGGCCGTCCGAAAGATGTGAAGAGCTGGCTCAACCGTACGCCGCGAGGCAGGCAGGATGGCCTTGCCGACGCAACCGTGGCAATACTGGATTATGGCAACGCGCAGGCCATAATCACGACGTCGGCCGAGATGCCGGCTGCCGGCCCGCATCGCAGCTTCGAGGTTATCGGTACCGAAGGGGCGTTTGTCCTTCAACCGGTGGAGCCTGGCGCTGAGATGCGCGTGAATATGCGATCGGCGCGCGGCCCTTACCAGGCAGGCTGGCAGACAGTCGCCGTCGGGCCGCAGCCGCGCTATACCGGAGACTTCCGCGACATGGCTCGCGCCATCCAGACCAGGTCGCCCCTGAAGTTCTCCTATGAGTTCGAAACCCTGGTCCAGGAGACCGTCCTCCGGGCCTCGCAGGAATTGCCGTAGATGAAGGTTGCCGTTTTTCTTTTGACCCTGCCGCTGTTTGGCCAACTCACCAATGGCGGACTCACTGGCGTTGTGCTCGACCCGTCGGGAGCGGGCGTGAATGGCGCGCGCATCGTGGTGGAAGACACCTCGCGCGGCTATTCGCGGACCGGCACCACGGAGCCCGATGGTTCGTGGCGCATCCTGCAATTGCCGGTGGCCACTTATCGTGTCACCGTCAGCCGCGACGGATTTGCCACGCAGACCGCCGAAACGGTAGCCGTCGAGGTGGACTCCATCCGCCGCCTCGATTTCCGGCTGCCGCTGGGCGATGTACGGCAATCGCTGGAGATCCGCGAGTCGCGGCTGCAAACCGAAGCGACGGATTCCGGCACCATCCTGCAGCGGGAGCAGATCGCCAAGCTGCCTCTGAATCGCCGCGGCTTTCTACAACTGGCGCTGCTTGTCCCCGGCGTCAATCCACCCGTGCAGGATTCCGAGCTCTCCACCCGCGGCACCTTCGCCGCGCATGCCAACGGGGCCCGCGAAGAGTTCAACAACTTCCTCCTCGACGGGGTGGATAACAACGACCTCTATACCAACCGCTACGTCATCGAACCGCCGGTCGACACCATCCAGGAGTTCAAACTCACCGCCGGCAGCTACTCGGCCGAGTATGGCCGCAGCGGCGGCGCGCAGGTGAACGTCATCACCCGCGGGGGAAGCAATGACTGGCATGGCCTTGCCTATGAGTACTTCCGCAACCGCGCCCTCGATGCCGCTAACGCCTACGACGCGGGGGTCACCAATAAGTACATCCGCAACCAGTTCGGCGGCCTCTTCGGCGGGCCCATCGTGCGCGACAAGGCCTTCTTCCTATTGAACGCCGACGGGCTGGTGGAGCGCCGCGGCTTGACCCGCCTCGCCACGGTTCCGACTTTGGCCGAACGTAACGGCGACCTGTCGGGCCGCACCGGCGTGGTTCGCGATCCCTTCACCTTCCAACCCTTCCCCGGCAACATCATTCCAGCGGCGCGCATCAATCCGGTCTCCCGCCGCGTGCTGGATCTGTTCCCATTGCCGAACCGCCCGGGCAACGCCGGCAACTACCTGGCGCAACCGGTTCTGCGTGAGACCGTGGGACAGGGCGGCGCCCGCGCCGACTGGCACCTGCGCCCCGGCGGCCTGCTTATCATGCGCTACCAACAAAGCCGGCAGGATCTGTTTGAACCCTACGCGGAAGATTCCACCGACGTGCCGGGCTTCGGCTCCGTGGTTGATAACACCGGCCATAACGCGATGGTCCATCATCAGCAGAGCCTCGGCGCTTCCTTCCTGCATTCCCTGCGGCTGGGCTTCAATCGCAATGCCCGCTCAGCGCTGCCGGAGAACTCCAATCGCAATGTCGCCGAGTTGTGGAACGTCTCGTGGCTGGCGAACCTCGCCGAGCGCGACCGCGGCTATCCCTTCTTCAACGTGCAGGGCTTCTCTCCGGTGGGCGATGCGACCTCGCAGCCGCTCATCCGCTTCGGCACCACACTGCAGTTGCAGGAAGATATCTCCTGGCTGCGCGGCGCCCATTCGTTCAAGGCCGGATTCCAGGTGCGCAATACACGTGTCAACGGCGTGCTCGATCTGCTGGCCCGCGGCTCGCTGTCCTTCTCCGGCGCGGTGTCCGGTTCCGGTATCAGCGATGTTCTGCTGGGCATCCCCAGCTTTGCGTTGCGCGCGAACCCCGATAATCCGCAGACTCTGCGTACCACCAGCTACGCCGGCTACTTCCAGGACGAATGGCGGGTCGGGCGCAAGCTCAGCCTCACGGCCGGCCTGCGCTATGAGTACAACTCGCCCGCTACTGATCCCTTCAACCGCATGGCCGTCTTCCAGGCCGATACGGGCCGCGTGGTGCGTGTCGGGGAGAATGGCGTCCCGCGCTCCGGCATCCGCGCCGACCGCAACAACTTCGCACCGCGATTCGGCTTCGCCTACAGCGCCACGGAGCGCACCGTGATTCGCGGCGGCTATGGACTGTACTACGACGCCGGCATGCTGGTGCTGGCCTCTTCGCAATACTTCAACCCGCCGTTCTTCACCCTCCGCGCCTTCTTCCCAACCGCGAGTTCCATCATCACGCTGAACAATCCGTTTCCATCCGTCGGCGGCATCTCGCCCGTATCGCCCAGCACGCTGAGCCCGGATATCACCACCGCCTATATCCAGCACTGGAATCTGGAAGTGCAGCGGCAGTTGGGAACGGAGACAACCTTCTCGGTCGCCTACGTCGGTTCCGCCGGCGCGCATCTGATCCGCTCCCGCGACCTCAATCAGGCACGCCCTGGATCCACGGACCTGACCGCGCGCCGCCCTTATCCCCAGTACAGCGGTATCGTCTTCATCGAGACGGCGGGCAACTCCAACTACCATGCCCTGCAGGCGCGGATGGACCGTCGCTTCTCGCGCCGGCTCTCGCTGCTCGCCAGCTACACGTGGTCGAAGTCGATTGACGACACATCCGCTTTCCTCACCACCAAGCCCGACAAGAACTTCCCGCAGGACAGCCGCAACTTCCGCGCCGAGCGCGCCGTATCCAGCTTCGACATTCCGCATCGCGCCACCGCCGCGTTTGTCGTCTCTCTCCCGGCGAAACTGGAGCTGCGCGGCATTACCATCGCACAGGCCGGCCAGGCCTTTACGCCGCTGCTGCGCTTCGACAACTCGAATTCGGGCAATACTGGCGGAAACTTCGGGTCGGACCGCCCGAACGTGGTCGGCAACCCGCGCTTAGACGACCGCACGCCGGAACGCTGGTTCAACACAGCGGCGCTAACGGTGCCGCCGCGCTTCAGCTTCGGCAACGCCGGCCGCAATATCCTCCGCGGGCCGGGCTATGTAACGGTAGACGCCTCGGTAGCGCGCCGCTTCCGATTCACCGAACGGCTGGAATCGACGTTGGAGGTGCAGGCTTTCAACCTGCTGAACCGCGTGAACTATGATTTGCCGGAACGCTATGCGGATGAGCCTTCCACGTTCGGCCGCATCTTCTCGGCGAAGCCGCCCCGGCAGCTACAGTTGGTGTTCCGCCTCAGCTTTTAGCTAACCGCCAATCGCATACATCGGCCGCGGCGGCGGCACGAACTGCTGCGTATTGATCTGGTGCCCCAGCCACTTCGCCCGCACATTCTCCCGAATGCGCGCGTCGATGGCCTCATCCGGCGCTCCGCTGCGTAGCAGTTCCTTCACATCCATCTCTTCGATGGCAAACAGGCAATAGCGCAACTTGCCGTCGGCCGTCAGCCGGATCCGATTGCAGTTCAAACAGAACGGCTTGCTCACGCTGGCGATAAACCCCACCGTACCCCCACCGTCCTTATAGCGGAACTCCGTGGCAGGTGCCCGCGGATCCTGATCCGGAATCGCTTCCAACTCGCCAAACTCCGCCTGCAACATCGCCAGCATGTCGTCCATCAGCAGCACCTTCGACCGGTCCCACAAGGACTGGCTATCCAGCGGCATGAATTCGATGTACCGGATCTCAATGCCGCGCTCGCGCCCGAAGCGCGCCATCGGCACAATGTCGGACTCCACCAGATTCTTCACCGCCACGGCGTTGATCTTCATCGGCCCAAAGCCCAGTTGCTGCGCGCGATCGATCCCCGCCAGTACCTTCGGAAGTTCGTCACGCCGCGTGATCTGGTGGAACCGCTCCCGGTCCAACGTGTCCAGATGCACGTTCAGACGCCGCAGGCCGGCGTCGTAAAGAGGCTGCGCCAATTCCGCCAGCCGCACCCCGTTCGTCGTCAGCGCTATATCACGAACACCAGGCACGCTATGGATCTTCTCGATCAGCAACGGCAGGTCCCGCCGCAGCAATGGCTCGCCGCCGGTGATGCGAATCTTGTTGATCCCCATCCCCGCCGCCACTCGCACAAACCGCTCGATCTCTTCGAAGCTCAGGATCTCAGCCCGCGGCTGAAACTGCGTTGGCTCCTCCGGCATGCAATAGAAGCAGCGGATGTTGCAGCGGTCCGTAACACTGATACGCAGGCTATCGTGGACGCGGCCGAAAGTGTCGACAGGTGCGGACATGTACTTCCAGAAGGGACGTTACTTCAGCGCGAGCATGGCATCAATCGGCCGCCGCGCACGTTCCATGATCTCACGCGGCAACTCCACGCGCGGCTCCAGGCTTTCCAGGCAGTCCCGCAGCTTCTCCAGCGAGTTCCGCTTCATGTACGGGCATTCGCTGCAATTGCAGTTTTCGTTGCCGACGAAGTAAAACCTCTTCGAAGGCGCCCGGCGCTGCAGGCTGTGCTGCACGCCGCTCTCGGTCATGACAATAAACTCATCGTGGCCGTGGCTGACGCACCAGTCGATGATGCCCGAAGTGGACCCGATGTAGTCCGCCATCTTTAATACATCCGGGGGGCACTCCGGATGCGCGGCCACCAGCGCGGCCGGATGCTCGGTACGCGCCTGCGTCAACTTCCGCGCGGCGAAGGTGGCATGTACGATGCAGGCCCCCTGCCAGATGCGGATGTTCTCGCGCCCGGTCTCCTTCTTCACATAGTTGCCGAGATTGATATCGGGAAGGAACAGAATCGGCTTCTCCGCCGGAATCGACTGCACCACCTGCACCGCATTGCGCGAGGTGCAGATGATGTCGCTCTCTGCCTTCACCGCCGCCGACGTATTGATGTACGCCACCACCACGTGATCCGGGTAGCGGTGTTTGAAGGCCCGCACCTGCTCCACCGGGCAGCTATCCACCAGGCTGCAGCCCGCGTCCTTATCCGGTACGATCACCGTGCGGTGCGGATTCAGAATCTTCGCCGTCTCCGCCATGAACCAGACGCCGCAGAAGGCGATGACGTCGCCGTCATACTGCTGCGCCTTACGGGAAAGCTCCAGGCTGTCGCCGATCACGTCGGCCAGTTCCTGGATCTCGGATTCCTGGTAATGATGGGCCAGGATCACGGCCCGTCGCTGTTTCTTGAGTTCTAAGATTTCCTCGGCGAGGCTGGTAGTGGTTATCATTCTTCGGGGGAACCTTCTTAGCGGCTAAACCTTATTGTAACAACCGCTAACGAAGGGTCGCGGCTTCCGCTGCCAATTGGATGCGCCCCGAAGCCTTCGGTTTCAACCCGAACAACACGCGCGTCAACGCAGTCCGGCGCACCAGTTCAAACGTGACCCATGACCCTGCAAACGTCACCACCATCAGCAGCGGCAGCTTCACGGCGACCGGCCATCCCACCGGAGCCAGGTAATACCCTACCATCACGATGATCGTCTGGTGTGCGATGTAAAACGGGTACACCGCTTCCGTCGCATACCGCAGGACCGCATTCTCCCGGTCCAAATACCACCGCGCGTAACCAATAAGCGTGAGAATCCAGAGCATGCCGAAATAGCCGCCGATCAGCGTTCCGCCCAGCAATCCCGCCCGCACACCCATCGCCCGCAACGTGAAAAACAGCGCCGCCACCAGCACCCCGCCAACCAAAAACTCGCGCCGCCGGGCTGTCAGCAGATCCAGAATCTCCCGCCGGGAACACAGCACAAAGCCCCACAGAAACGTCAGAAACGCCCCGATGAGATTCGCCCAATCGGCAACCAGATTGTGCGTCGTGGGCCAGTACGGGCCCAGCACCAGCGCCACCGCCAGGTTCGGGATGTTCACCAGGTAGATGCCGGTCCGGTCCGACTTCAGCCAGTACGTGAATCCGTCGATCGCCCGCTGCCCGCGTTCCCCACGCAGCCAGCGGAATAACGGGATGCCGGCCAGGCAGTAGACCAGCAGGTACATCACGAACCAGAGATGATGCCAACTGAAGCTGCCCTTCGGATAAGGCTGGAACTGGAATACCGTGGCGTAGAAGGTGGCGTAATCGAAGGTGGCGCCCTGCTGCAGCCGTTCAAAATAGATCTGCGGCGGCACGATCACGAATATCCCGAACAGTAGCGGAATCCCAAGCCTCCGCAACCGCTCTCGGGCAAACTCGCCGAACCCCCGGTGCCGCAGGGAAAACGCCACACCCGCCCCCGATATAAAGAACAGCAACGGAAGCCGCCAGCGGTTGAGGAACAGCATCGGCCATTCCAACGCGGTACTCATCTCATTGTTCTTGACATGCCAGGGCCACGTAACGAAGAACATGCCGCAGTGATAGAAAATCAGCAGCGTGAACGCGATGACGCGCAGCCAGTCGAGGCCATGCTCCCGAGTCGGCATATCCCCATAACGGCAAAACGCGGCCGGAAGTTCATCCCACCCAGCTACGTATTTGTGATTTCTTTCACTAATTGGAAAAAGGCTTTCTTGCGTTCGGTATTCAGTCCCCAGTTCACCGGCGGGCATTGATAACCGTCGCTGTAGTCGCTCTTCCCCGGGTCGAAGTACCCCCAGGATGCGTACTGCGCGATCGCGTTCACCATGTTGTTCACCGGCTTGTCGAAGTCGAAATGGTCGTCTTCGTTGAACAGGATGGGCATCGGACGATACCCCTTCACGGCGCGCGTCTTCTGCACCATCTCCGTGATCAAGGCCGGATCCTTCACGCCGTTGCCGTGCAGCAGCAGGAAGTCGGAAACCTCCACCACATTCGGCCGCGGAATACTTCGCCCACCGTAGCTGGTGCCCGTCAAGAGCCGCCGGCTGCCATCCTTCTGGTTCTTCACCCACGTGATCAACTCATGCACCCGCTCCGGCTTCAGAATCTCATGATCGTACTTCTTGACGTCGCATTCGTTGTTCACTTCCACCAGTACGTGACGATAGCCCTTCTTCAACAGCCAGTCCGTGGCATTCGCCACCGCCCGCTTCACCGCCGCTTCGTCCTGCAAACGCTCATCCTGGCCGAAATAGAAGTAGCCAACGATGACCACCATGCCGAGCTGGTCGGCCTTATCCAGAATGCGCTCCAGGCGCCCCATGTAGTCTTTCTTCAGCGACCCATCGGGCGCGAATGCCGAGTTGATCCAGGGCTGCTCCTGGGAATACCCTTGCGGACTGCCGCCTTGCAGGTTAATCGTGAACGAAAGCACGCCGTACTTGCGCCATTCCGGCATCGCCGCCAGGAACTCCCGCGTATTGCGCTCCGGATCCCACTTGCCGGTATCGGGATACTTCCAACGGTCGCGCGTAGCCGGGTTGCTGTCGTCGTAAATGCCCTGCACCATGCGGGTGTTCATGAGCAGGCCCTCGATCCGGTGGCCCTTCCATTTACGCCCTTCATAGGTCGGCTTGCCGTTGATAAAGAAACGGTCGCCATCAATAGATACGCTGGTTCTGTTAGAAGCGGCGGATGCCAGAGCCGAAAGGCTTAGCGTAGTGGAAAGGAACGTGCGGCGGGGCAGCATAGCCCTACCATGCTACTCCGGCGGCGGCTCGTTGGAGAACTCCAGTTCCCACCAGGACTCGCCGTAGATATACAGCCTCACCCGCTGGCCGGCCTCGCTATCGGTCTCACCCGGACCTAAGCCCAGCACCTGCGGATACCAGCCGGTGTTCTCGACGATGCGCAGCGGCGTCGACCACCCGCCCGGGTTGCCGATATCGGCATTGAAGCTGATGTAAATGCCTTCCTGCGGAAAGCCGGGCGTGCAGCAGGAGCGGTTCAGCAGCATCACGTATTGCTCCAGATGCGTATTCCAGTGGACCGACGCACCCCAGAAGGAATCCGTCGCCTCTTCCTGCCAACTGACCTTCGCGGGGAACACAGGCGTGATGCGCCCGCCCAGCCCTGGCTCCGTCCAGGCCCCGCGATAAAACTTGCGGACGGCCCCGGCCGGCTGGAACCGGTCCTCAAACGCCATCCGCGCCACCACGATTCCCTGGCTGGCAACATCCCCGCCGTAGTTGGTGAACACGAAGTAGAAAAACTGCTCGCCGCGGTCGAGCCGGACGCTGAAGTCGCCGTGCCCACCCGCGAAGTAGCCGTTGCGGGAAGAGCAATCCATGGGGTCGCCGCTGGTCAGGATCAGGCCCAAGTCAAAGAAACTGCGCCCGCCATCATAGGAAATCGCCGCGCCGATCTGCGGCATCGCCGGACGCTGCACGTTGCCGCACACCCGCTCCCGCTCCTGGTGGTACCACGCCAGCATCGTGCCGTCCGCATCCTGCCATACCGCCTCGATCCAGGTGGGGCTCACCTGCCGCCCCAGATTGGCGGGACCTCGCCAGCTTAGCTGGAACTGGTCTGGACCGGCACTGAGCACCGGACCAGCGCCGGTCGAGTTGAACAGATGGAACTCCCCGTCGCGCCAGAAAGCGGGACTATTCGAATCCACCTGGCTGGGCATGAGTGCGTGATCGACGTATCGCACCGCAACATACTGCCCCCAAGCTGCCGTAGCCGTCAGTACGGCGCAGACAAAACGAAGCCATAGGAAGATGTACAAAGAGTCCTGTACATCTCGACGGCGGTTTTTCTCACTCCGTTACCGGGCGTTGACCAATTGTAGGGAAATTCCGTCTTCGGTGACGCGCAAGGTTCGCGAACAGTCCGGGGCGGTCTCCGGGGGCAGGCGGCGATTGTGGCGGAGCAGGAACGGATCATGCCCGCCCACGCGCAGGTAGTCGTTCGGGAAGTAGTAGCCCACCTGGCGCCACGTGGGGACGCTAGCCTGATACTCGATACACGCTACTCCTTCGGCGCGAAGGTCCCGAATCTGGGATAACACCGCTTGCGTTCTCTGATCGATACGATGCACCGCCTGGTAGCTACAGGCTCTCGCCAACCGCCCCGGCGGCGCGAAGAACAGCAACGCGTTGATTGCCGCCGCCGCGGCGGCCACCGGAGCCAGCCGCAACCGCGGTATCCCTGCCGCCAGCACCGCGCCACCCGCGACGCAAGTGGCCGGTATGCTGCCCAGCGCCTGGTCCGGATCCCCAATATGGATCAACGCCGAAAAAAGGAAGACCGGCAGAAACCAGGCAAGCAGAAAGGAAGCCTGCAAGGGCGGGAACGGATTCCGCCGCAGGAAGGGCAGCATCCAGATCCAACTCAGCGCCCCGAGCAGGTTCCATACAAACGCCTGGCGGAACATGCGCCAAGCGCCCTTCGCCGGTGCGCCGAAGGCCAGCGAGCTATCCTGAAACTGCTCGTTGGCGTAACCCCACATGGCCTCCACCCATTGCGGCAGACCTCCGCTGGCAGCGGCCGCCGCCAGAATCCAAGGCAGCATCGCCGCTCCCAGTGTTCCGCCCGCCAAGGCCAATTGGCGCGGATTGGCCCCGCTCCGCCACCACGCGAACGCCAGCAGAGGGAGCAGTTGCACGGCGATGGCAGGCCGAAAACCGGACAGCAGCCCGAGCGCCGCGCACGCCGCCAGCAACCACGCAATCTGCCTGCCCGGCTGAATGGCCTGCCAAGCCAGCAACGCCACGGCCAGCGAGCATACCGCCATATACACGCGCACCTGATTCGTCACGCCACCGAACCAGAACGCCGGATGGAAGATCATTGCCGCCACCGCCAGCAAGCCCGCCGGCGCGCCGAAGATGCGGTCACCCAACAACTTCAGAAGCACCAGCGCCGCGACCGATCCGATCAGCCCGGCGGCGATCAGCGTGTGTTGTGGGTCCGGCAGAAGGGCATGCAGCAGGCGCAGCAGGCCTACGAAGAGGGGATATCCCGGCGGCTGCGGCTGATGCAGCGCCGGATTGAACTCGTCAATCGCCAACGCAAAGTTTGCAGCGTCGAAATGATAGAGATAGCGTGGAGCCAGGAGGATCCTGGAGGCTGCGGCGAGCAGCGCCAGCGCTACCCATCCTCCAATAGATACACCTCGGCCCACGGTCCTGTCAGGACAGCCGTACGGCATGGTTCACCCGTTTCACCCAATCGAACTTTGAAACGAGTGTACGAATCCCAGGTGTCTTCGTAAATCCAATGAATGCAGTAGGCGCGTTACGGCAGCGCCGCCGTGGCCCGCAGGCTCTTCTCGATGGCATCCGCATGCCGGAGCAGCAATGGGTCGCGGGTCCCGGCACGCATTGCCTGGCGATGGGCCTTGGCCGCCTCGGCTACCTGCCCCTGCTGGAACAGCACCCACGCATAGGCATCCCAGGAGAACACATCCTTACGAACCGCCAACTCCGCCTCCGCAATCTCGCGAGCCGCCGCCAGCCGGTGCTTATGATCGGCATAGATCAGCGCGATCTGCCGGTTGGCCTTCTGCCCGCTCGCCGCTTCCATGGCCGCCTGTAAATCCACCAGGTCAAGCTGCTTCTTCACTGCCGCGGCGTCGCCCTTCCTTTGGTACAAATCCGCCAGCAGCCCGGCATACTCCACCATCGGCGCCATCGCCTGCGCTTTCTTCACCGCATTGATCGCCTCATCCAGCTTTCCTTGCGCCGCATATACCTCCCCCAGCCCGGCGTGCGCGGAGTGCATCCGCGGAAACTGGTCGAGCGCCGCCTGGTACGTCTGCCCGGCCTCCGCCAGCTTTCCCGACTTGCGATAAAGATGCCCTAACTCCACTAGCACCCACGCCGTCGGTTCCTGCTTCGGACGTCCATGGCGGGCGGCCTTCGTCATCATCTCGATGGCTCCCTCGGCATCGCCCGTCACCCAGCGCCACCACCCGATGCGGTTGTAGCTCATCAGCCCCGGCGCCCGGTTCACCAGCTCCTGGTAGGCATCGGCGGCGGCGTCATACTGCCCCGTCTCCATCAAGGCATCGCCCAGGGTGGCATAGTTCACCGCATCCTTGGCGTTGCGCGCGATCAGCGCTTTCGATAGCGTGATCACCTTCTCAAACTCATGCCGCAGCAGGTGGACTTCCACCTTCAACTGGTGCGCCTCGTAGTTGCCCGGCTCCTTCTGCAACGCCGCCTCGATGAGTTTCCCCGCGCGCTCCGCATAGCCATAATCCGAAGTCTCCCGCCGTTGCTGCAGATAAGACCGCGCCTGTTTCAACAATGGCTGCACATCCGAAGCAGGCTTGGGCGACGCCACCACCTCCGGCGCCAGGTCCTTCGCCTGTCCCTTCATCTTCGCCGCCTGTTGCGGATCGGCTACAACCCGCGCCAATTGCAGCAGGATCCAGGCCCGTTCGTAGTTATCGCTGGCATGCGTGTGGCGGAACATCTCGTTCCACATCTGGATCGCGCCTTCCTTATCACCGAAGTCCTCGCGCAGAAGTGCGGCTTCCCGCAACGTCTCGCGATGCTGTGGGCGCAGGCGGAGCATCCAGTTCGCCTGCTTCTCGGCATCGGCCTGATCCCCCAGCGCACGGCCGGCTTCTACCAGGTATCCGTAAACCTCGACATCATCCGGAGCGCGCCGGTTCAGCCTCCGAGCCTGCACCTGCGCCTCCGGATACTTGCCTTCCAGCAGGTCCGCGAAGGCCTTTGCCTTCAGCCCTTCAAAGTGAGTCGCCTCCTTATCCAGGATGGCCTGCGTGTGTTTCCGTGCTTTCTCCAGTAGTGGCGCCTGGCCGGTGTGGCGGTAGCGTTCCAGCAAGGCGCGCACGAAGTCGGTCCGGCGGACCAGGCTGGTTGGTTCCTGGTCCACCGCGGCCTCCAGTTGCGCCAGGCGTTCGGACGAGAGGGCGGCGCTGCTCAGCAGCAACGCCAACCCCAACAATCGACTCATCCCGCGCATGGTCATCATTCCTCCGTTACGATCTGGCGTACTCCCGAACTACCGTACCGGCCCGCCGCCGGTTTCACCCGGATCGATATGGCGCCGGTCACGGCCGTTCGGACCATAGCTCAGGTACGGGAACTCCGGCTGGTAGTCGGCGTCGTTCACGTTCACGCCATCACCCAAACGGTTGTTCGGAGCCTTATTGAAGCCCTGGACCAGAACGCCGCCCACAACCACTCGCAGGGCGATGTCCACCACGTCATCCATCAGCCGTCGCCCATTCGGGAAGCCCGCGCGATCCCCCGCGATCAATCCCAAGCGATTGGCCATAGCGGCCGGCGTTGCGGGCACGCCGGTATTCAGACGCAGTAGATCGGCCACCGGACCAGCCGGCGTGCCAGGCGCCGCGATCGGCGGAGCGTACGTCACCAGCGGCAGCAGGTCGGTACGCGGCGGCGGCGGAATCTCCACCGCACCGGCATAAGCGGCGTTGACCAGCCGCGGCAGCAGCGGGTCCAGCGCGAAGTCGGCGAACTGCGCGTCGTTACGCGGCTCATCCATCGAGAAGCGGTCCTTCGAGCCCACACCGATAATCAACTCGTTGATCAGCGGATTGCCCATGCGCTGCACCTGCCGCAGGTCGCCGCTGGTTTCGAGCGGATTCGGCGAACGGCGCACCGTCGTGGCCGGACGCGACGTGGTGGCCCAGACGCCGATGGTCGCGCCCGCGGCGGTAGCGGGTTCGCGGCGGCCGGAAGCGGTCAACAGCTCAATCGGCACCTCCACCGCAATCGCATTCACCGCATAACCGGACACCGTATCCGAGGCGAAGTTGCTCTTGGCTGTGTCTTCGGTTTCCGTCAGCACGCCCGGAACGCCCGAACCCAGCGTACGCAGGTTCAGCGTGTCGAAGGTAGCGCCCAGGTCAATCCAGAACGGATCGTCCACCGTGCCCGCGAAGATCTTGATGCCTTCGGAGGTCGTATAGGTGCCGGCCTTATAGAGCGCTTCGTAATCCATCGTGCGCGGACCGGCATTGGCGGGTACGGCATACAGCTCCCGCCCGTCGGCCGGGCGCAGCCGGTTGCCTTGGTTATTGCGGATCCAGGTGGCCATGAAGCGCTGCCGCATGCCCAGACCAGCCGAGTCAAACGAGGTGATGCGGGGCGGAATCAGCGGAGTTCCCGGCGCCACCGGCGCGGGGGAGTTGGCCGGAGCCGCGATGCCATTGCCCGCGCCGGCATACACCGTAAACACTCCCGGCAGGCGCTGCTCATTGTGGAACTGGAACTGGAAGATCACGTCTTCCACGCCGTCCTGGTTGTTATCCACCTTGATGGCATACTCGATGCCATCGTCGAATGGGAAGTAAGTGGGGCCGTTGGCCGGCTCCAGCAGCGGGTCGACGCACATGATCAGGGTGACCTTCTCCGGCGCCTGGTTGGCCTGCTGATTCGGCCCATACGACACGAACGCATAGACATCGGTGATGTCGGCCTTGTGGTCAAGGGCGGTAATTGGGGCTTCGCGATGATTGGCCGCCCACACTGGCTCCGGCAGTGACAAAATCACTGCCAGCCCAGCGGCGACCACGGATTGCACGGTCCGCATAGTTCTCTCCTGTTATCCATTCGGGTTCCAGTTATGGCTGGAACACACCCGAAGATACGGGACCAGGTGGGTTAACGGATTTAACAAAGCGGCTAATTTTTCAGCGGCCGCGGAGAAAAGCTTCCAGCCGCGCCATCGCCGACCGCAGAATGTGCGGTTCGCTCGCATAGCAGATACGGATGGAGCCCTCGCCGCCATTGCCAAAGGCGACGCCGGGCGCCAGCCCTACCTTTGTTTGCAACAACAACTCCCGGCAGAACTCGAACGAATCGGTCAGCCCCTCCACCCTCGGGAACAGGTAGAAGGCGCCGTCGGGCATAGGTGTCTGCACGCCGGGCATGCGCCCTAACGCCTGCAGGCACAGGTCGCGATTCCGTTTGAAGCCCGCCAGCATCTCCCGCACCGACGCCTCGCCCTGCGCCAGCGCCACCTCCGCGGCCTTCTGTGCAAAGCCCGTGGGACAGGAAATGATGAACTCGTTCAACTGCCCGGCGCGCGCCACCAGGTCCGGACGGCTGATCATCCAACCGACCCGCCAGCCCGTCATGCACCAAGCCTTGGAGAAACTCTGGACCACGATCACCGGATCGTCCGGCCGCGCCCGCTTCCAGATGGTCGGTACCGGCGTTCCCAACTCCGCCGTGTCGTACCAGAGGCGCTCGTACACTTCATCGGCCATCAGCCAGATCCCGCGGCTGCGGCACAGCTCCAGAAGCCGGTCCTGATCCTCTTCGGTCGCCACCCAACCCGTGGGATTCGACGGCGAGGTATAGAGGATCATCCGCGTGCGCGGGCTTAACGCCGCTTCAATGGCATCGAAGTCGATGCCGTAGCGATCGCCCCGCAGCGGATGCGCCACCTGCTTCACCACCGCGTTTGCCATCTGGGCAATCGCCGACCCGTTCGGCCACGCCGGCGTCAGCACGATCGCCTCATCGCCCGGATCCAACAAACAGCGGATGCCCACGTTTAACGCCTGCACGCCGGAGTTCGTCACCACGATGTTGCGCACCGGATCCAGGTCCACGTTATGCATCGCCCCGTAATAGCGGGCCAGCGCCTGCCGCGTCGATAACATGCCGGCATTCTCGGTGTAGTAGGTGTAGCCGTCCGTCATCGCCTGCCGGGCGGCCTGCTTAATGAACTCGGGCGTCGGAAGGTTTGACTCGCCAAAGTACAGCTTCAACACGCGGTCATCGGCCGGCGCCTCCGCATCCAGACGCATCGCGGTCTCGGCCAACTCGCGGATGCGCGAATAGGGCACCGAGGCGGCTGAGGGAGCAATTCTGGCGCCGCTCATGATTATTGCGTGGCGTGCTTCAGCATGTGGCGCCGGATCAGGTCCAGCGCCGTTTGTGTCGCCAGCGTCCGGATCCGCTGCCGTTCGCCCGCCATCTGCATACGCCGCACATGGCAGGAATCGCCGGAGCAGAGCGCAATGTACACGGTGCCCACCGGCTCACGCTCGGCGCCCTGCGACGGTCCCGCCAGTCCCGTAATCGCCACACCCACATGCGCGCCGGTCAACCGTACCGTGGCCCGCGCCATGGCCTCGGCGACCGGCTCACTGACGGCGCGTTTCTCGCGCAGCAGGTCCGGATCCACCCCTAGCAGCCGCGTCTTGGCCGCATAGGAATACGTCAGAAAGCCGCCGACAAAGTAATCGGAACTGCCCGGCACGCTGGTCAGCCGCTCCGCCAGCATCCCGCCCGTAACGCTTTCCGACACCGCAATCGTCAGAGCGCGGTCGCGCAGCATGGAGCCCACGGTTGCCTCCAGCGGCGCGCCATCCCGCGAATAGATGCGGTCGCCCAGTACTTCTGCGATGGGATCGCCCACCTTGGCAAGCAGCGCCTGGGCTTCCTCCGCCGTCTCACAGCGCGCCCGCAGGTGGATCTGGATATCGCCCAGCGCCGCCAGGATGGTCGTCGCCGGATTGACGTAATCGCGGTACAGCGGGGCTATCAACTGGTCCAGGTCGGACTCGCCCATCCCCGCCACGCGATACTGCCGCGTGCGAATCACCTGCACCGGCAGGATGGCATCCAACCGCGCCACGCACCGCGCCTCCCACAGACCCTTCAATTCCCGCGGCGGCCCCGGCAGCAATACGATATGCTTTCCGTTCCACTGCAGCCACTGGCCCGGCGCGGTGCCGCGCTCGTTCGGCAGGATCTCCGCGCCGTCAATGACGAACGCCTGCCGCTTGTTGATCTCCGCCATGGGACGGTTGATCTGGCGGAAACGGGCGATGATCTGCTCTTCCGCCACCGTGCTGTAGATCAGTTTGCGCCCCGCCAGTTCGGCCACCGCATCCCGCGTCACGTCATCTTCGGTTGGCCCTAACCCGCCGGAAAGCAGCAGCAGATCGGCCTGCGCCAGCGCATCGCGCATCGACGCCACTAACCGGCGCCGGTCGTCGCCCACCACCATCTTCGCCACCACTTCCACGCCCCGGCTGTTCAATTGATCGGTCAGATAGAGGGAGTTTGTATCCACCTTCTGCGGCGTGAGCATCTCCGACCCGATCGCGATGATGACGGCGTCCATTCCTGTTTACCGGATGAAGCCGCGTACGCCCGCATCAATGCGGAAGATTGCATTGTTCGTCGCCACCACCGCGGTCTTGCCCGGCCCAAACGCCAACCCGACAATGTTCGGACCCGACAGAAACAGCTCCGCCGAGCGGTTCTGCTCGATCTTCACCACGCCCTTGCGTCCGCCGATGCTCGCCGCCACATAGAGATTCCCATCCACGTCGAACGCCAGCCCCTGCGGCCGGCCCAGGCCGCGGTAGAAGGTTTCGATCTCGCCCGCCGGGGTGATGCGGTGGACGCAATCGAAGCTCGATGTGGTGGGCCCGGTCACGTAGAGGTTCCGGTCCGGCCCGAACGCCATATGGTAGGCGGCAATGGACGGCTCCAGCGTGCAGAACACGTAGATCTGGCGCTGGCGGCTGATCTTGAAGACGGTGCCGGAACGGTCCCCTACGTAAAGATTGTCGTCGCGGTCGAAGGCAAGCCCGGTCGCCACGCCCATGCCCTCCACGTAGACGCTCATGTTGCCCGAGGGTGTCACCTGGTACACAATCCCGTCATAACGGCTCGAAACGTACAACAGCCCGTCGCTGTCGGTAGCCAGCCCCGTGGCGTTCATGATGTCCGTCACCAGCGGCTTTACTTCATTACTCGGCTCGATCACATACACCGATACCGGCGTCTTCTGCCCGCGCGAGCCGCTGAATGTCGTATAGATATTACCGAATGCGTCCACCGCCGGATTCGCCACCGGATGCATGGTGTCGGCCAACGGCACGCCAATATCGCATTGCCACACGGGACTGGACTGGAAACCGCTCTCCACCACCAGGCGCCCCACATTGGCGCCGTCGGGCACGCGAGCGATGACCAGCGAGTTCGACCCGATGACAATCGGAGCCGTGACATCGCCGAACAGCACCCGCGGGCGGTCCAACTTGGCCAGGTTCTTGCCACGAATCTGAAACTCACCTCCGGGAATCGCCGCGTTCGGTGAGACGTGACTGATCTCCGGCTTCTCGGAATCCTTAAAGAGAGCCATCGTTACTAAAGATTGAAACATCCTGCCAGGAATAAGACAAGGGCGCCATAGACACCCGCCATTACGTCGTCCGCCACAATACCGGTTCCGCCAGGCAGCCGCTCCAGCGCCCTTGCGGGCCAGGGCTTCGTAATATCAAACAGACGGAACAATGCCAAGGCGCCAATGGCGGTCTTCCAGTTGATAGATGACGCGCCCGCCAGTGTGATCCATTGTCCAATCACTTCGTCGATGACGACGATCTGCGCATCCTTCACGCCCATGGCCGCCGATACCTGCCCCGCCGACCACACCGCCGCCGGCAGCGCCACGGCAGCCAGCGCCAGAAGCCACAACGGAGACCAGCCCTGATGGATCCACACCGGCAAAACCACGAATGCGCCCAGGGAGCCCGCCGTACCCGGACCCTTCGGCCAGAAACCACAGCCGAACCACGTAGCCAATAGCGTGGCCAGCACCGGCGCGTTAGTCTTCTTCATCGGGCTCCGGCCGGGTAGGAGTCACCGGCGTCGAGATGACATACCCTTCCGATGCCCACACACCCAGATCCACCAGCTTGCATCGCTCGCTGCAGAATGGCATGTAGGGGTCTTGAAACTGGACCGGCTTCTTGCAGATCGGACACTTCATGCGCGCTGCCGGGTCGCCTCCGGGGAAGAGTTGCGAAGAATAGGGAAGGGGTTGGCCGGCGGTAGGACCGCCGGGGCCGGCGCCTCGTCAATCAGCCCGCCTACGACATCGTAATCGTGCGCTTCGCTAACCAGCATGCGACGCAACTGCCCCGGCGCCATCACCGTTTCATTATCGTCGTTGATGTAGCAGACACCATCGATTTCCGGCGCTTGGCTGGGCATGCGGGCCTCCCACAAAAGCTCGGTCTCCTGCGACGGCCCTTCCAATAGGACTTCCACTTCCTTGCCCACCAGCGCCTGGTTCCGGGCCTTCGAAATGCGCCGCTGGATGGCCATCAGCCGCCGCTTACGGTTGTGCATCGTCCGCCCATCCACCTTACTATCCAGGTGGTAGCTCTTGCTGGTCTCCTCGTCGGAGTAGGTGAACACGCCGACGCGGTCGAAGCGGGCGGCCTTCACGAAATCGCACAACTCGTCGAACTCCTGCTGCGTCTCGCCGGGGAAACCTACTATAAAGGAGGTGCGGATGGTCACCCCGGGGATCGTGCCGCGAATGCGTTCCAGCAGCTTCAAAAAGATGTCCCCGCTGGCGCCGCGCTTCATGCGCTTCAACGCCGGCGCGCTGGCATGCTGCAGCGGCATATCGATATATTTCACCAGCGCCGGGTATTCCGCCAGCGTATCCAGCAACTTCTGGCTCACCCGGTTTGGGTAAGCGTAGAGGAATCGCACCCACTTGGGGTGCGGCGTCTCGATCCGAGCCAGCCGCGCCAGCAGCGACGCCAGCCCATCCTTGATTCCGAGGTCTTCCCCGTAGGCGGTGGTATCCTGCCCGATCAGGTTGATCTCGCGGATACCCTGCGCGAACATGCGCGTCGCCTCGGCGATCACCGATTCAAACCGCCGGCTGCGGAAACTCCCCCGGAACTGCGGGATCACACAGAACGTGCAGGGATGATCGCAGCCTTCGTTAATCTTGATGTAGGCGTAATGACGGGGGGTGGCGTAAATCCGCGGCGTCAGGTCGTGGTAAAGGTAGGGCGCGTCGCCCCCGCCCGTCTCCATCCCGTCCTCGCATAGGGACGCGATCTTCTCGATCTCGTTGGTCCCGATCACATGATCCACTGCGGGGATGTTCTTCTGGATGTCGTTACGATAGCGTTCTACCAGACAGCCGGCCACGATCAGCTTCCGGGCCTTGCCCGACTCCTTGTACTGCGCCATCTCCAGAATGGTGTCCACCGATTCCTGCTTTGCCGGATCGATGAAACTGCACGTATTCACTACGATGACGTCGGCGTCCTCGGGATTGGCCGTCAGCTCATGTCCATGGCTGGCTACCTGTCCCATCATGACTTCCGAATCGACAAGGTTCTTCGGACAACCCAAACTGACAAAACCGATTTTCAAGGGAATAACACCGCAGGTGAGGAGATCACTATCAGGATACCAAATAAAAAAGCCGCCCCCGAAGGAGCGGCTTCCATGGAGAACGGAGGAGCCGTATCCTAGCTGCGGCGGCGCAACATGGCCAGGCCGGCCAAGGCGCTGCCGATGAGCACATAGGTGGACGGTTCCGGAATGTCCGAGTTGAAGTCAGCGGTCGCGCTGATGATTTCCACGCGCATGCCGGACGGGTTGTTGTTGCCAACGGGGACGACGGAGTTGTACACCACGAAATCCAGAGCCATCAGGTTACCGACAAAGCCGCTGTTGACTGTGATCGTGCCAGTGAAGGTGTTGAAACCAAGACTCTCGGAACCGGTGATCGCCGAACCCGAACCGCAAGTCGGGTCACCCACGCTGGCAACCCCGCACATGCGAACATGCGAGTTCAGCACCGGCGGCACCGCGGGAATTCCCTGATTTGACGGGTTATCGCTGGCCCACCGGAACTGCAGGTTCGCAGTGGCCGGGTTCAGATTGAGAGCCGACAGGTTGAACACCATGCGGTAGACGTAAAAGTCGTCCGCGCTGGCGAAAATTCCCGAACCATTCACGGTTGTGCCGCCTACTACAGGTGTGTTCTGGTTCGAACGGGGGCCAATCCATTTGGATGTGCCGTTGTTGGACAACCAGGGCGAACCGCCGGCCGTCGGGTAACCGTCGAGTAAGACGTAGCTGTCCGGGCCAAACGGCGTGTTAGCGTCGTCGGTACAGGACACTCCGCTACAACCAGCCGGTGTCCTGATCAGTGTGTAGTGGGTATCGACAGCACCACCCGAGAGCACAACATTACCGCTGTTCACCGCTGTGTTGTAGACACCATTCGCGATTCCAGCAAAAGTAGCTGCATAGCTTACGCTAGTCAGAGCTAGGGCGCAGCTTGCCAATAAAAGTTTACGCATTTCTCCTCCGCAGAACGACAAAACGAGAGACACGAGAATAGTATCAAGGTCCTGGAGCGAATACAAGCGAAATCTAGGTGAGGTACGGTACCAATTTTAGTCCCTAAGGCCTAAGGCGGCGGCGCCAGTTCTAGGAGCTTTCCCTTACTGGGGTCGTTGCACCGTAACCACAATCGGATCTGAGCTTTGCGCCGTCGCCAGGCTCCGCACCTGCACCACGTTCAACCCCGGACGTACCAGCGTGTCCGGTATCTGCGCCGAGATCTGATTGGGAGACGTCTGTAGGAGCGGTAACGCAACGTCGTTAAACACCAGACAGGAGCCGCCCAGTACCGATGGCGCCGGCAGCGTGTCCGCCGTTGCCGGGCGCGCCAGATTCGCCCCGCTCACCGTAATGAACGAGCCAGGGCGGAAGTTGGTAGTACCATCCTGCGAGTTCAAAATGCCACGGGCCCCAGCGGTGATGGCTGGTTTGGTGTTGTTCCCAGCAACCTGGGTAGAGATAACCGATAAACCGGAAATCGTTAGGGCGTACGCCGTCCCTCTCGAATCCACCACCATCTGCCGCGGTGGCACATTGCTACGCTGCGTATTGAAAACGCTCGTGATCGGGTTCTCCGGCACCACCCCCAACAGCGATTCCGCCCGCGACCGCACATTCACCCGCTCCAGCGTTGTCCGAATGTCGTCCCGCGTCACGGAGTTGATCGCCTGCCGTACCGGTGTCGTCAGACGAACGAAAGTATCGGCGTCCACCGATGCCACCGCCGCAATGTTCCGCTCTCCGCCACTCACCACCGTCTGCGTAGGCGGCTGATTCGGACCGGCCGGCGGACCAAACTGGACAGTACCCGGCCGCTCCACTCCACCCACCACCGTGAGCGACGAATTCAAAACCAAGCCATTGGCGAGGAAGAAACTGGAATCGGCGGAAGCAGCCAGCGTCCCGTAGTAGCTTTGGATCGGGTTGTTGAAAAGCTGCCGCTGCGCCGTATAGGAATCAATCAGGGCATTATAGAGGTAGCCCGCCCCGTTCCCGGCCAGCGTCATAATGAAGTCGTAGTTCGGCGACGCCAGCATCGATTGCGGCCCGGGCACGGTATTCGGAATGATGCTGCTGGCGGTGCGCAACGTCGCCTGGTTGCCCACCACCTTCCACTGGGTCCCGTTGTTCATAATGAACTGGAGGCCGGAAAGCCCATAGGCCAACGTGAAGGGCGCCGTGATGTTAGCGTTGCCGGCGCGGGGGATCGGCGGGAATTCGACCTCGCCAACTACCTTGCCCAACTCCAGATCAATTATCGAAATCGACTCGCCCCCCGAATTCGCAACGTACATCGTCGTACTATCCGTTGCGATTGCCATCTGCCGCGGCAACTGGCCGACCAGAATCGGCTCCAGAAATCGCTGCTTCTCGGTGTCGAATACCTCGATCCGGTTAAATCCCGCATTGGCGATGTATAACCGGGGCTGCAGCGGATCCAGCACCAGATCCCGCAGCCCATCTGCGCCGTTAGGGGTGGTCGGTACAGGGAAGATCTGCCCGCGCTGGTCGGCGTTCCGGTAGTTCATGTAGATCCGGATCGTGTTCGGGATGTTAATGGCTTCCAGGGAAGCCAGGTTCACATTGATGCCGAACCCGGTATTCGTCGCCGTCCCCGTATAGAGGTTCGTCCCCGCCTGCCGCACCACGCCGGAACGCCCCGGTTCCATCACGAAAGTCACCTGCGACGGCGCCACCCCGGAGCTCACCTGTGCCACCAACGCCGCGCCCAGGTTGGGCACGCTGAACGTCAAGCGGCCCTTGCCAAGGTTGTTGATCCGCACCGCCGCCCGTGCAATGCCGCGATTGCACTCATCCACGGCCAGAAACACCTGCGTTGTTTCCGGCTGCAGGATGGGGTAGTCGTACAACGTGGACATCGGCAGATAAATGAGACCGGATTCCGACAGCCCAAAGGCATTCGCCCCATCGGAAGTCACCACCATCTGCGCCACAATGCTTTCCGGGATCTTGATACCCAGCCGCACCACCAGATTGCGGGGATTGGATATCAGCAGCGTGGACGCCTGCGGACGCGTGGCCGGCTGCGCAAATGGCGCCGAATTGAATGCCGAATAAAGCGTCTCGCCGTCCGCCGTAAACGCGCTCCCCCCGACATTCTGCAGCGTGTTGAAACTGCCCGCGAAGAGGAACGGCATGTTGTTCGGCGTCTGCTGGGCCAGCGCCTGCAGAGTCTGCGTGTCGTACAGGGTGAAGCCCGCCATGAACTTCGACCCGTCCGGCGACATCGATAGCACCGTCGACTGCCCCGTCACCGTGCGGCTCTTGAGAATGGTCGCCGAGAAGACCTCATACAAATACAGAATGGTCTGAGTATTGTTATTGATCGTGCTCAGCCCGATGATAAACCGCCCATCCGGCGTGCGCTTCAACTTTCCCCGGAACGTCGTGAGGATGCGCGCCTGCACGGCTGGCGCCCCGGTCGGAGTCGGCGGTGGCGGGGGAAACTGCACCGGCTGCACCTGGTTCTGCTGCAACTGCGAGCGGTCAAACACCAGCAGGGTATTGTTCGTATTGCCGACACCGGTGCCTTGGGTCGAAATCAGCACGCGCCCGTCAGCCCCCACTTCCACACCCTCCGGACGCGCCGGCAGCGTGATGGTCTCCAGCGTGTTACCCGTATCGAGATCGACGATGGACAGCGTCGACGACCCGTTGTTCGTCACATAAAGATAGGCCCCGTCCATTGAGATGGCGGCGGCCAGTGGTTGCAGCCCGACGCCGTAGGAGCCCGCCACCACCTTGCTGTTGTAATCGAAGATGTCCACCCGGTTCGCGCTCGTATTTACCAGGTAGAGGCGCCCCCGGCCCTCATCCAGCACAACGTCGGACGGCGTGCCGCCCAATTGCACAACCTCCCCAAAGGTGGCGCCCACCGATTGGGCACGCAGGCTACCCCCGGCAAGCACGGCGAAACAGACCAGTAATACGGAGCTCTTGGACATAGGTGGAGATTCAGGCTAGAGTCAATTGCAATCAGCGAGTCAATCCGCTAGTCTAAACCCTTCCGAGCATTCCGAGTTGCACTGCCCGCAACAAATCGAGGAGAGACGGGTTGAACCAGATCTTACCGGCGATGCGTGTGCGTAACACGACGCGAGGCACAATCCTGGCCGAGAAAGCCGAGATGGCGACCACCAGTGCCGCGCGCCGGACGGGCCTGCTGAAGCATACGGAGCTTCCGCCCGGCGAAGGCCTTTGGATTGCCCCCTGCGAGGCCGTCCATACCTTCGGTATGAAGTTCGCCATCGACGTGCTGTATCTGAGTAAGACCAAGCGGGTGGTCAAAATCCGCGAGCGGATGGCAAAGAGCCGGATTTCGGCCTGCCTGTGGGCGCATTCCGTACTGGAATTGCCGTCGGGCATGGCCGAGGCCACCGGCACAAAGGTGGGCGATCAATTGGAGTTCGAAAAGAATATATGAGGCGGCTGTGGATGGTGGGTGGCGCGCTGGCGCTCAGTTCCTGCGCGCACCAGGCGGCGGATATGCGGCCCAAAGTGCCGCGATCCCGCCTGTACGCCCGCGACACCGCCTTCCGTCCGGTTTCCATGCAGCCGGCCATGGAACAACAGGTGCGCAACGCCGTCTACATGGGCGAAGGCGACTTGCAAGCCCGCGAGTTCCGCCGCCGTATCACCGCCAACCCTCAGGATCTCGAAGCACGCCTCGGCTTGGCCCGCCACTATCGGAAGATGGGCTTCGGTGAACTCGCCGTCGAACATTTGCGTCTGGCCTCCGAGCGCTTCCCGGATAGCGCCGATTGCGCCCTCGAACTCGCCGAAAGTCTCGCCGGCCAGGAGATGCTGGCCGAAGCCGCCGCTGGCCTCCAGGCATTTCTCGCCAAGAGTGCAAATGAACGCGCCGACCTGCCGTCGCTCCTCGGCATCCTACGCGACGAAATGGAAGAGTACGCGGCTGGCGAAAGCGCCCATCGGGCGGCACTCGCCATCAGCCCAACAAATCCAAGGCTCCACAACAACCTGGGGTACAATCTCTGGTTACAAGGTAAGCGCGAAGATGCGGTGGCGGCGTTCCGGCGCGCGCTGTCGCTCGACTCGCGTTTCGCCGTGGCCCGGAACAACCTGGGCCGGGCGCTGCTCGAAAGCCCCGCCGAGCAGGACCGGCGGGAGGCAGTGGGTCACTTTGAAGCCGCGGCCGATCGCGCCGTGGCTCATAATAATGCGGCCGCCGTACTGATGGAACAAGGCCGCTATGACGAGGCGCGTAAGGAACTGGAGCAAACACTGGCGGTGCGGCCCGATTTTGCTCCGGCGCTGAGGAACCTGGCCTTGCTCACTGAGCGGGACGGCAAGCCGCTGCATCTTCCCGTCAAAGGCGGGCAGGCGCGCGACAGCCGCCGAGCCAGGGTCTGGCGAGCTATTTTGGGGATCGAGAAAAAGCCTGAACCGGCCGGGGTAACGCTGGCCAAACGGAAGTAGTCTTGAACGAGAGAGGTCTCTTAACGTGTTGAAGCAATTTGTCATTCGTCTCTGGAAGAACGAAGAAGGCCAGGACCTGGTGGAATACGCTCTGATCGTTGCCGCCGTCGGTCTTGCCCTCATCACTACCGTGAACCAGTTGTCCACCGCCGTCGTCAGCCTGTATTCCAGCATCACCCAGGGCCTGACCAGCATCGGCGCCACCGGACAGTAAAGAGCCAGGCGCTTGCCACCGGTCCGTGCGCCGCGGCGTTGGGTTCTACCCGACGCGGCTGCCATGATTGCAATGTTCGCCTTCTGCTGGATCCTGTTCACAGGCGACGGCGGATCGCGGCTGTTCCGCGATTCGGACACCGGCTGGCACATCCGGACTGGCGAGGCTTTACTGCGAGGAGCCTCCCTGCCGCGAAGCGACCCCTATTCCTTTAGTAGACCGGGCGCTCCCTGGGTTGCCTGGGAATGGGGTGCGGACGTCCTGATGGGCCTCGCCCACCGTTCCGGCGGATTGCGCGGCGTGGCATTGCTGTTCGCCTTCGCCGGAGCCTTCGCTGTCTGGCTATGGGTCCGGTTGCATTGGCTGGCCGGAGGCAACTTCTTTTTGGCCTGTGCCATGGCTGCCCCTTTGGTGACGACGATGGGCCTCCACTGGCTCGCCCGGCCTCATGTGTTCGGCTGGGTATTGGCCATCGGCTGGCTCTATTTTCTGGAAAGCCTGCCGTCGCGCCTGCCGCACTTTGGCGCGGGGTTGGCCGTCCTGGCCGCCGGAGTAGGTGTCCTCTGGGCGAACCTCCATGCCAGCTTCTTTCTGTTGCCGGGAATGGCCGCCGTGTACGCGGTAGGTGGCTGGCTCGGCCGCGCGGTTTGGGGTACGCCTTCGTCCCCGGAATGGTTCCTCCGGGCCGGCCTGTGCGCCGCCGCCGGCACGTTCGTCAACCCCTACGGTTGGCGCCTGCATGCGCACGTCGGAGAGTACCTGGCCGACAGCGAACTATTGAAACGCATTGGCGAGTTTCAAAGCTTTAACTACCACGCCGAGGGAGCGGCGCAGATTCTGGCTACGGTTGGCTTGGCAACAATGGGTGCGACGCTGGCTCTCGGACGGGGCCGCGCCGCCCATTTCCTGCTCGCCGGCGGAATCGCGCTCCTCGGCATCCGCTCGGCCCGCGTCCTGCCACTGGCTGCCCTCCTGGCCCTCCCTCTCGTCAACGGATCTCTCACACACCTCCTCCGCCACAATCCCTTCCACCCTCCCCTGCGCCGCTCGCTCGATGCCTTCCTCGGCTATTCGGATCGCCTGCGCGCGCTGGAATCCCAAGCCGGCGGCTATCTCACCATGGCTGCCGTGGCGGCTCTGGCCTTCGTCGCCCTCCACGCCCCCACCGCCGCCGCCCGCGTGACCTTCCCTTCCAACGAGTTTCCGGTGAAAGCCGCGGCCGCTGTGGACAAGCTGCCTGCTACCGCCCGCCTCCTTGCGCCCGACAAGTTCGGCGGCTATCTCATCTATCGCTTCGACGGGCAGCGCAAAGTTTTTTTCGATGGCCGTAGCGACTTTTATGGCCTTGAGTTTCTGAAACGCTATATACGGCTCATGGAAGCAAGGCCGGGATGGCGGGCGGAGGTCGAGAGCTTCGGCTTCACGCATGCCCTGCTACCAGTGAATTACTCCCTGGTGGCGGGCCTGACCGATTGGGGTTGGCGGGAACTCTACCGCGACGAGACTGCAATCCTACTGGCAAGGAACTGAGATGGGAAACCTGGACCGCCAACGCATATTGATGATCTTCGGCGGAGCGTTGTTGTGCGCCTTCCTGATGAGCTGGTTTGTCTACGCCAAAACGTCGGCGCCTAAAACGGAAAAGACCGTGAGGGTGGCCGCCGCGGCGCGGGACATGGTGGCCGGAACACGCCTCAAGCCCTCTGACCTGAAGCTGGTCACCGTACCCGAGAAAGACATGCCGAGAAGCGCCGTATCCGATCCTAAACTGCTGGTGGACCGCGTGCTTCTCTTCCCGGCGAATGCTAACGAGCCGCTGGTAACCAATAAGCTCTCGACGCAGGGCGGCATCGAAGGCCTGGCCGCCACCATCGAGCCCGGCAAGCGCGCCATCTCCGTGCCCATCACCGATGCCACCGGCGCCGGGGGCCTGATCCAGCCGCGCTCCCATGTCGATGTGCTGTTCACCCGCACCGGCTCCATGAACGAAGCGGTAACTACCCTGCTGCTGCAGAACATCACCGTGATGTCCATTGGCCGCAACACGGAAGTGTCCACCGTACAGGGGGCTCCTGGACAGCAGCCAAGCTCCGGATCCGGCACTCGCGCCGCCACGCTGCTCGTCACCCCCCAGGAGGCCGCCAAAGTCGAGTTTGCCCGCCAGCAGGGCAAGATCAGCCTCACCCTCCGCAATCCGCTCGATACCGCCGTCGACGAAGAGAACGAGCCGGTGATCACCGCCGAAGACGTTAATGTCGACACCGGCGGGCCGCGCCGCGTCCGTCGCGCCAAATCCGGCGGGCCGGTTCCGAATGTCCGAAACGATGATGTCTGGAAACGCCTGACGGCCGGCCAGGCGATGGTGATGAATGAGAACGGGGAACTGGTTCCCGCTCCCAAGGCCCCTCCCAAGGAAGAAAAAAAGGAGCCGCCGAAGCCGCGGTTCGTGATCGACGTGTTCAAAGGAGACAAGCACCTGCAGGAAAGCTTCCAGTAGGGGCCGAAACTCATGCTCATTCGCAAACTTGCACTTTTCTCTTTGCTGATTCTGCTGGCGATCTGCCAACCCGGGCAGACGCAGACCGCTCCGGCTCGGGAACTGAAGATCCTCATCGGCCAGGGCGAACTGCTCACCTTCCCCGGCGAGTTGTCGCGCGTGGTAGTGGCCGAACCCAAGATTGCCGACGCGGTCGTCGTCTCCCCCAGGGAGGTGATGGTGAATGCCAAGGGTATCGGCAAAACCACGCTGATCGTCTGGGAGGCCGGCGGGCTGCCGGTCCGCTGGAACATCGACGTCTTCGCCGACACATCCTCCCACGACGCCGTGCTTAAAGACCTGCAGGGCAAGATCCCCGGCGTGACCGTCACCGGCACCCAGGCCAAACTGGTGCTCACCGGCACCGTGAAGGATACCGCCGAAGCCAAGCGCGCCGAGGCCTTGGCCGCCTCCTACGCCACCGAAGTGGTGAACATGCTCCAGTTGCCCGCCGCCGCCGATCCGCGCCAGGTGCTGCTGCAAGTGAAGTTTGCCAGTATCGATCGCGCCGCGCTCTCCGAACTCGGGTTCAACTACTTCAGCCGCAACGACAAAATGCTTGGCTCGCTCAGCACCCAGCAGTTCCAGCAACCGCGCTTCAGCCAGTTGCAGTTTCAGGACCAGGAGTTCGCCAACTCCACCATCAACTTCGCCGACCTCCTGAACCTCTTCGTCTTCCGCCCCGACCTCAACATCGGCGCCACCATCCGCGCGCTACAAGGCCGCAACATGCTGCAGGTGCTGGCCGAGCCCAACCTCATCGCCATCGAAGGCAAGGAAGCCAGCTTCCTGGCCGGCGGCGAGTTCCCCTTCCCCACCCTCACCGCCACCACCACCGGCGGCGCCGTCGCTCCCGTCGTCACCGTGCAGTTCAAGAAGTTCGGCATCCAACTCGGCTTCACGCCTACCGTCACCGCCTCCGGCGCCATCCACTTGAAGGTGCAGCCGGAAGTCAGCGCGCTCGATTTTTCCAACGCCGTCACTCTCCAGGGCTTTCTCATCCCCGCCGTATCGGTGCGCCGCGCCGATACCGAGGTGGTTTTGAAGGATGGCGAAAGCTTCGCCATCGCCGGACTGCTGGATAACCGCGTCACCCAGGTGCTCAACCGCGTCCCCGGCATCGGCGACATCCCCATCATCGGCCAGTTGTTCCGCAGCCGCTCCGTCAAGAAGACCCAGGATGAACTGCTGGTCGTCATCACGCCGCGCTTTGTGCGCCCGGTGGAAGCCGGCACCGACGTGAAATTGCCCGGACAGTTGGAAACCTTCCTGCCCACCGCCGCCCAGGAGAAACTGGAGTTGGATAAGAAGGCCGCCGGCAAGAAAAAGAAGAAAGATAAGAAGCAGGATCCGCAGTTCGTGGGTCCGACGGGGCAAACTAAGCCGTAACGAGGAGCAGTACCAAGGTGCCCGTAAGTAGCCCAATGCGGATCGGACGGTCAAACCGGCGCGGAGCCATCTCCGTGCAGATCCTGGTATTCCTTGTGCCGGTGTTCTTCGGCCTCATGGGCTTCGCCGTCGATCTCGGCCGCCTCTATTCCGCCAAGGGCGAGTTGAAGAGCGCCGCCGAATCGATGGCCCTCGCCGCCGCCGGCCAATTGATCGGCACCGAGACCTCCACCACCTCCGCCTCCGACGCCGCCCGCCGCATGGTGGAGACCGCCTCGGGCTACGCCAACCGCTATGACTTCGGCGGGCTGGCGGTCGGCGAAGCCACCGGATCGATGTCCAGCGAGATCACCGATCCCGTCTTCTACAGTTCCGCCGCCGAGGCCACCGGCGAAGGCGAGGCACCCGCGGGAGCCACTACCAGCGGCGAAGTCACCGGCTCGCAGGCGCGCCACGTCCGTGTCGAACTGATGGGCGAAACGCCGCTCACCTTCTGGCGATTCCTATCCCTGGGTCAGGACGGCCGCGTCCCCATCCGCGTCCGCGCCGCCGCCGGCATGAGCGCGCCCGTGTGTACCGCCTGCGGCATCGAGCCCATCGCCGTCGCCGCCATCGACCCCGCCGATACCGTCAACTACGGCTTCACTACCGCCACCCGCTACACGCTCGGCTATACCTGTACCGGCGCCCCCGTGCCCCAACCCCTGGCCGGCAACACCGCCGGAGGCCGCGTACCCTATGTCATCCTCAACCGCCTGAACGATTCCGCCGCCGTCTTCTCCGACGAAGGCCAGCAGTTGTTCCGCACCGGCGCCCAGGGTCTGCTGCCCTCCACCACCGAGACGCAGTCCTGCTTCCGCGTGAACGCCGAAGAGTCCATCTGGGCCACGGCATCGCAGACCGCCTGTAACTCCAATACGGTGTCCACCTCCGTGCGCTCCTACCTGTGCGGCCTCGCCACCCGCATGGATATCGGCAACGTCCAGGGCTGCACCACCATCGCCGACATCGACACCCTCAACTCGCTCTACACGCCCGACACGGACCTCACCGAACTCGACGACTACGCCACCTATACCGGCAATGCCCGCCGCGTCCTGACCATCGTCATCGTGGAAGCCCTCAACCCCACCGGAACCATGCTGGTGCTGGGCTACCGCCAGTTCCTGCTGGAACCCGTCCAGAACCTGACCAACATCAATCCAGCCGACTCCAACGGACGCTTCGGCGCGCTCTATCTGGGTACCGTCGCCCCCTTGCGCCAGGGCCGTGCCGGCGATTGCGCCATCACCAACGGTCCGGGAAAGGTGGTACTGCACCGATGAGCCACTCACGCCGCCGCGGCGCCATCATGCTGGAGACCGTGATGTTCACGCCCATCCTGCTGCTCCTGCTGCTGGGCATGATCGAACTGGCGCGCATCACCTATACCTACTACACGGTGCAGAAGACCCTTTACGCCGTCGGCCGCCTGCTCGGCACTCGCCAAGGCGTCAACTTCTGCGACGACACCGACACCGCCATCCAGAACGCCAAGAACATGGCCCTGACGGGAACCGAGGACGGCTCCGGCACCCCCTACATCGGCGGCCTCACGGCGGACCAGATCCAGGTGCGTATTGAGCGCTTCACCTCCTCCAGCGGCGACATCGGCGAGTGCGAATGTTCGGCCACCGCCTGTGATACGTTGAATGGCGGCCAACCGCCTGACTACGTCGTCGTCTCCATCCCCAGCGGGTTCGCCGTCACGCTGCGGATTCCCGGTATCCCTACCGATGCCATTCTGCTGCGCCCGCGCGTGCGGCTGCCATTCCAGGGGACCTAGCGAATGAAGAAGAACAGGCGTCGCGGACAAGCCACCATCGAGTTCATCCTGTCGTATTCGGCGATCATCCTGCCGGTGACGAGCATGATCGTCTTCACGGCGCAGATGCTGTGGGCCTGGCATACCATGGTCGATTTCTCCCGTGACGGCGCCCGCTATGCCTCCACGCACTGCTGGCAGTCCGGCGGCGAGAACACCACCTCCTGGATGCGCCAGAACGTGCCGCTCACCTTCGACCGCGACCAGTTCGCGCAAGGTCCCGCCGAAATCGAGATCACCTTCATGGGGCGCAATGCCGAAACCGGCGCGCTCGAAGATTTCAGTTGCGATGGCGGCGATTGCAGCCGCGCCTGCCAGCCCGACACCGTCCGTGTGCGCATCCGCGGCTATGAGTTCCGGACCTTTGTGTCCTACCTGGGCATGCCCCCCATCGTGATGCCAGAATTTCAAACGACACTTGCCATGGAAAGCGGCGGGTGCAACCCGGAAAGTGAGGAATGCCTGCCCTAACCGTAGGCTGAGGAGACGAATGGCGATTCATTTGTTGGTAGCAAGCAACGACGAGCAGTTCCGGGAAATGGTGCGCGAGAGCCTGCTCAACATCGAGCATGCCAAGGTGCTGAGCGAGTATCCGGAGGTCAATGCGAACCTCTATATCCGCGTCCTCCAGGACCTGGAACGCCATCCCGAAGCCGCGCTCGTCGTGGACATGTCCTACGACGCCGAAGCGGCGCTCGAGGCACTGCGCAAAGTCAAACAGGCCGTACCCGACCTCTACGTCATCACCACCAACTTCCAGGCCGATGGCGAAACGGTGCTGCAATGCCTCCGCGCCGGCGCCAATGACTTCCTCACCCAACCCCTGCGCCGCCTCGAGTTCCGCGACGCCATGCAGCGCCTGGAAGCCACCCCCCGCAAAGTCACCATGGGCGAAAGCCGCCTCGGCAAGATCTATACGTTCCTCGGTGCCAAGGGCGGCGTCGGCACCACCACCCTGGCCGTCAACTTCGCCAGCGTGCTCGCCCAGCGCAAACAGCAGACCGTGCTGCTCGACTTCCACTGGACCGCCAATGACGTCGCTATGCAGGTGGGCGCCACGCCGCAGTACACGCTGATGGAAGTGGGCGAGAACATCTCCCGCATGGATCAGGCCCTGTTCGAAGGCTTCGTTACCCGCGACCCGCTCGGCTTCTACCTGGTGGGCCCCAGCGATTCGCTCGAGCAGCGCGGCTACTTCACCGAACCCATGTTCCGCGAGTTCTCCACATTCCTCGTCGAGAAGTACCAGGCCGTGGTAGTGGATGGCGGCTCCGCCATCAATGACGACGTGGTCCTCAGCGCCATGCAGGCGTCCAACATGGTTTTCCTCGTGGTGACCCAGGACTTCCCCGCCATTCGCAACGCCCAGCGTTATCTCAGCTTCCTCATGCGCATGGGCTTCTCCCAGGATCAACTGAAAATCGTCATCAACCGCTATTCCAAAAAGTCCGACGCCAGCCTGGCCACCCTCGAACAGGTGAACCAGACCCTCAATAGCCCGGCCTTCTACGGCATCCCCACTTCACCCGCCTGGCTCCAGGCCTTGAACAAGAGCCGCCCACTGGCCGCCCAGCGCGAGATGGCGCCCGAGATTGACCGCGTCTTCCGCTCCTTTGTCGACAAGGCCACCGGAGGCAAGCGCGACGCTGTGGCAAAATCGGCATGATACCCATGCTCGATTTGAGGGGAGTTGATCGATGAGCACCCGTCCGATGGCCCGGCCCGGCGCCGCGAGCGACCGCTGGTTCGCCGTCAAAACGCAAATCCATTCGCGCCTGCTGGCGTCCCTGACCCCCGACCAGCTAAAGGTCCTTAATAAAGACGGCGTCCGCGAACAGATCGGCAACGTCGTGGAACGCCTGGTCCGCGAGGATTCCGTCCCCATGACCTCGCAGGAGCGCGAGCGGATCACCGAAGAGGTCCTCGACGAGGTGTTCGGATTGGGGCCGTTGGAACCCCTGCTCAAGGACACTACCGTCAGCGACATCCTGGTCAATGGCCCCGACAGCGTCTACGTGGAACGCGGCGGCCGCATGGTGGAAACCAACGTCCGCTTCAAGGACGGCGCCCACGTCCGCATGATCATTGACCGCATCGTGTCGAACATCGGCCGCCGCATCGACGATTCCTCTCCCATCGTCGACGCCCGCCTCGAAGACGGCTCGCGTGTCTGCGCGGTCATCCCGCCGCTCTCGCTCATCGGCCCCGTGATGTCCATCCGCCGCTTCGGCAAGAAGCTGCTGGGCAGCGAAGACCTGCTGAAGAACGAGACCATGACGCCCGGCATGCTGGACTTCCTCTCCGGCTGCGTCGAGGCGCGCCTGAACATGGTCATCTCCGGCGGTTCCGGTTCCGGCAAGACCACGCTGCTGAACACCCTGTCGCGCTACATCCCCGAGGAAGAGCGCGTGATCACCATCGAAGACACCGCCGAACTGCAGATGCAGCAATCGCACGTGGTGCGCCTGGAGACGCGCCCGATGAACATCGAAGGCGCCGGCGCCATCACCCAGCGCGACTTGGTCATCAATGCCCTCCGTATGCGTCCCGACCGCATCATCATCGGTGAGTGCCGCGGCGGCGAAGCCTTCGACATGATGCAGGCCATGAACACCGGCCACGACGGCTCCATGACCACATGCCACGCCAACACCCCCCGCGACGCCTTCTCGCGCCTTGAGACCATGGTCATGATGGCCAGCGCCAATATCCCCGACCGCGTCATCCGCCAGATGCTGGCCAGCGCGGTGAACATCGTGGTCCAGTGCGTGCGCCTCAACGACGGTACCCGCCGCATCGTCTCCATCGCCGAAGTGCGCGATTCCGACGATGACCAGGTGCACCTGGACGAAATCTTCGTCCTCGAACGTACCGGCGTCAACCAGCGCGGCCGCATCACGGGACAATTCAAAGCCACCGGCATCAAGCCTCGCTGCCTGACCAGGCTGAAGGCCTACGGCGTGCACTTGGCGCCGGCCATCTTCAACGAGCAACTCACGCTTAAGGAATAGCCACTTGGAACTCTTCGTCACGTTCCTGATCTTCAGCGGCTTCCTGTTCGCGGCGGCCTACTATGTCTGGGTGATTCCCGCGAATCACGCCGAAGAGGCCCTGCAGCAGCGCCTGCGCGACCTCCGCGCCCGCTCGGCCACCCGCCGCAACGCCGGCCCCGGCGACCTCGTGCGCCAGGAGCAGCGCAGCAGCTTTGCCGCCATCGGCGACTTCTTTGCCTGGCTGGGCGTCCTCCGGCGCCTCCAGGAACTCATCGAGCAGGCCAACCTGAAGTACCGCGCGCCCGATGTCTTCGCCTTGTGTCTGGCTATCGGAGGAGGCGTCTTCCTACTGCTTGGCTTGGTGGGCCTGCAGTTGTTTGTGCTTCGCGTCGTGATGTCGGTCATGATCGGCAGCCTGCCCATCGCTTACATCACCCGTGCGCGTAGGAAGCGCCTCGCCAAGTTCGAAGAACAACTTCCCGATGCCATCGACCTGTTTAATCGCTCGATGAAGGCCGGCCACAACATCCAGAACGGCCTGGAAACCGTGGCGCAGGAAACCTTCGATCCCGTGCGCATGGAGTTCAAAAAGGTGATCGAAGAGATCGCGCTCGGCTCGCCGATCGAAGATACCCTGCGCGGCCTCGGCAAGCGCATTCCGATCGTCGACCTGAAGTTCTTCATCACGGGCCTGATCCTGCAGCGCCAGACTGGCGCCAACATGGTGGCGGTGCTCGACAACCTCTCGCTGCTGGTCCGCGAGCGCCTCAACCTGGCCGCCAAGATGACCGCGCACACCGCGCAGCAGCGCTTATCCGCGGCCCTGCTCTGTGCCATGCCGATTGTGGTCGGCTTTGGCTTCTGGGTGGTAAAGCCCGAGTTCATCCGGCTGCTCTACACCGACGAGGTTGGCAGCATGGCCCTCACCTACGCCATCGTCTCCGAGATCATCGGCATCCTGATCATCCGGCAGCTTGCCCGCCCGAAGTTCTAAAGGACCACCATGCTGACATCCCTCTTCGTCTTCGTGGCCTTCTTCGCCATCCTCGCCGTGCTCGGCTGGAGCGCGTCGCAATTGTTCACCGATCGCGAGAATCCGCTCGATCTCCGGCTGGACGAGTTGCAGGCCTCCTCCGCCACCAGCAACACCACCCGCGCGCCGCGGCGCCGCATCGGTGGCGGTTTTTCGAACAGCATCCTCTACATCGTCAGCCTCATCCCCGGGGGTGAGGAATGGATCCGCGACACCGAGCGGGAACTCGCCCAGGCCGGCCTCCGCAACAAGAGCGCCGTGGCCTACTACGCGCTGTTCCAGGCTACTTTCTTCGCGGCGCTCATCGGGGGTATGCTCTACCTCCAGCGCGGCAATCCGATAACCAACAAGATCGGCGGGTTGGTAGCGGCCGGCTTGCTGGGCTACCTGCTGCCGCAGCAAGTGCTGCACCGCCTGGTCGCCCGTCATCGCCAGAAACTACAGGAAGCGCTGCCCGATACCGTCGATCTGCTGGGCATCGTGCTCGGTACCGGTCTCGCCCTCGACCAGGCCATGCTCCGCGTCAGCGAAGAATTGCAGTTCATCTATCCCGCCCTGGCGCAGGAGTTCTACACCGTCGTCATGCAGGTAAAGGCCGGCCAGGAGCGCTCCAAGGCCTTCCAGCAACTGGTGCGCCGCACGGGGCTGGAAGATATCAAGAGCCTCTCCGCCATGATCATCCAGAGTGAGCGCTTCGGTACCAGCCTCTCGCAAGCGCTCAAAGTTTACGCCGACGCGCTACGCACGCGCCGCCGCCTGCGCGCCGAAGCCGCAGTGGCTAAAGCTGGCATCAAAATGCTGCTCCCCATTGTGCTGTTCATTCTCCCGGCGATGTTCGTGGTCACTCTGGTGCCTGCCGTTATCTCCGTGCTGCGGGATTTGAAGGGTGGCATCGGGGCGCGGTAGGCCCACCGAGGTAGCCGAGCCCCTCCCATTTGGGGGATAATCACCCATTAACCCTCTCTGGAGATCTTTTCAAGTATGGCGAAAATCGAGGTCAAGAACCCTGTCGTTGAGATGGACGGCGATGAGATGACGCGTATCATCTGGCAATGGATCCGCGAGCGGCTGATCCTGCCCTATCTGAAAGTCGACCTCAAGTACTACGATCTGGGCGTCCAAAAGCGCGACGAAACCAACGACCAGATCACCATCGACGCCGCCAATGCGACGAAGCAGTTTGGCGTGGCCGTGAAGTGCGCCACCATCACGCCCGACGAAGCCCGCGTGAAGGAATTCGGCCTCAAGCAGATGTGGCGCAGCCCCAACGGCACCATCCGCAACATCCTCGACGGCACCATCTTCCGCGAACCTATCGTCTGCCGCAACGTCCCGCGCGTCGTCAGCCATTGGGATAAGCCGGTCGTCGTCGCCCGTCACGGCTTCGGCGACCAGTACCGCGCCCAAGACTTCGCCTTCCCCGGCGCCGGCACGCTGAAGCTCACCTTCACCCCCGCCGACGGTGGCGCGCCCATCGAACGCGAGATCATCAAGGCCCCCAGCGCCGGGATCGCCCTCGGCATGTTCAACCTCGATAGCTCCATTACCGGCTTCGCCCGCGCCTGCTTCAACTACGCCCTCGGCCGCTCCTATCCGGTCTATCTCTCCACCAAGAACACCATCCTCAAGGCCTACGACGGCAAGTTCAAAAATATCTTCCAGGCCATCTACGACGCCGAATTCAAAACCGCCTTCGAAGCCAAGGGGCTCACTTACGAACACCGCCTCATCGACGACATGGTCGCGTCGAACCTCAAGTGGAACGGCGGCTACCTCTGGGCCTGCAAGAACTATGACGGGGACGTGCAGTCGGACACTGTGGCGCAGGGCTATGGCTCGCTGGGGCTCATGACTTCGGTCCTGATGTCCCCCGATGGCAGCACCGTGGAAGCCGAGGCCGCGCACGGCACCGTAACCCGCCACTACCGCATGCACCAGCAGGGCAAGCCCACCTCCACCAACCCGATCGCCTCCATCTACGCCTGGACCCGCGGCCTGCAATACCGCGCCCGCATGGATAACACGCCCGCCGTCCTCGAGTTCGCCAACACCCTCGAACAGGTCTGCGTCGATGTGGTCGAGTCCGGCCGCATGACCAAAGACCTCGCCATCCTCATCGATCCGAAGCATCCCTTCCTGACCACGGAAGACTTCATGACCGCCATCGACGAAGAACTCAAGAAGCGCCTCGCCTGAGGCACTCGCCCACAATGGCCCTGCAGCGGCTGATCGAAGCAGTTCAGAACGGCGACGTGGCGCAAGCCAGCGCCTTACTGCAGGAGCAGCCCGAACTCGCGCACCTCACCGTCTCCTATGGCGACGAGCATCGCGCCATCCACTTCGCCGTCATGCACAGGCAACCGGAGATCGTCCGGCTGCTGCTACGGCATGGAGCCGATGCCCGCGCCGGCATCCACCCGCATCGCCGCGCGACCTCCGCCTACACCCTCGCATCGGAACGTGGCTTCGACGAGATCGTCGCCATCATCGAAGAGGAAGAACGGCGCCAACCGGAAGCTCCCGCACCCCAAGAGCCGCCTCAAGCCCAGGACGATGCCTTGCGCGCCACCGTCGCCCAGGGTGACCTGCCCACCCTCCGTTCGCTGCACGCCCAGGGCAAGCTACACAACCCGATCAGCTCCGATGACGGCGGCCTGCTTACCGTGGCCGTTCGCCACAGCCATCCCGATATTCTTCGCTTTCTGCTCGACTGCGGCTTCGATCCCAACGAACGCGTCGGCAGCCCTCACGGCAGCGGCGTCTCCTATTCACAGGGCTATCCGCTCTGGCATTGCGCCGCGCTGGGTCACCGCGAGATGGCCACCCTGCTGCTCGATCGCGGCGCGGATCCCAATGTACACGTCGACTCGTCCGGATCCCCCGTCTACTCCGCCTACAGCCACCGCCAGTGGCAGATGGCGGACCTGCTCCAGCAGCGCGGCGGCGTAGTCACCGTCGACATCGCCGCCCTCTACCGGAAGACCGATCTCATCCGGCAGATACTCCCCGGCGCCGATCAGCGGACCGTGGAAGATGCGCTCCGCTTCGCCGCCGATGCCGGAGCCGTGGACATCGTCCGCCTCACCCTGCCTCTCGTGGACTGGCCACGCAACGACAGCCGCTGGTTCAACATCCTCTGTTCCCCACTATCCTTCTGGCATCACATCCCGTGGCTCTACGCCGGCAACAAGGAGTTCGACCGCCAGGGCTACCTCGAATGCTTCCGCCTCATCCTGGAAGCCTGCGATGCCGGGCACATCACCGGCGGCTTCGGCCGCACCCTCCTCCATGAAATCGCCGCCATGGGCGATTGGATCACGGATGACGAGGTACTCGCCTTTGCGGAAGCTGCCTGCAACGCCGGCGCCACATATCACCAGCGCGACACCATCCTCAACAGCACCCCGCTAGGATGGGCCTGCCGTTGGGGTCGTCACGGCCTGGTAGCGTTCTTGCTCCAGCAAGGCGCAGGCCCGCATGAGCCCGATGCCGAACCCTGGGCAACCCCGCTCGCCTGGGCGCGTAAACGGGGTCACCACGATATCGTTGCGCTGCTCGAAGCCGCTACAGCTTGCTGAACGCGCAATCCTCATTTTGATTTGGTCGAGATAAAGAAGCCGATGGCCGAGCCCGCAAGGCTGAATAGCCCGGTGGACAACGTCTGAAGCATGCTCGATAACGAGCTGGCGGCCTCACGCTGCCCATTGACGTGAAGCAGGGTAACGCAGACGGCGTAGAGCACGTTCAGCAGCACGATGACGCCGATCAGCACGTAAGCCAGTGTCCTGGCCGTCTCCGCCTGAAAGCGGCCCTGGTCGAACGGCCGGACGCGATAAGGCTCGTCGGCTGACTCGACGTAGCCATCCAGTTCGAGCTCGTCGGCTTCGGGTTCTCTTCCGGTCATGACTCCTCCGACTCAGTCACCTTGTCGAAATCGTTCACAATCACACGGGCCTCCCCCGTGCGCGGATTGCGAACCACGATCTCGGTAAATCCCTCGGCAGCCTGTTGCTGGAGGGTGCGCCGGATGCGAATGGAATCACGCACGGCCGTGGCCATGGAGTTGTAGTGACCCGCTTCGCGGATGCGCTTGAGGGTGTTGAGGCTGCGCTCGTCAAAAGTGAACATGATGCGATGGTTTGTTGCCATGATGAATCCTTTGATCCATCATAGTTGATATCACTTCAGCATTCAAGTGTGATGTCGGTATTCTATGAAGCTCGCTGTGTGGCAACCGTGAGAATCGCCACCTCGGCGCTCCGCTTCGGCACGTCCACTGTTACCGAACCCGTGAACTCGAAGGCCAGTTGAATACCGGCAGTCGGCTTCGTATCAGCGTGGGAAGCGGCCGGAACCAGCGCAAGCACCCGGTTGTCGTACTCGATGCGGTAGTGCTTGGCCACCATCCGAAAGAGGAGTTCGCCACTAATGGACGGGGGAGGCTTGGTGTCGTCTGGCGGGTTAAAGAAGCGATACAGGGTCTTTGGAGAGATTTCTAGTTCTTTCGCAACAACAGCAACGGACTGGTCGCTGCAAGCCCGTCGCAGAGTCGTGAGGATGGCATCTCGCAGCCTGGCGTTCGCAGGGGCCTTTCGCGGTTTGGTGCCCTTTCCAGCCAAATAGAAACTCCAACAGGGCAGGAGGCAACATACCGCCCTTGTTGTTCTACTATACTAGAATCCTCTGGCCAAATTTGTCTATCATAATAGACGAGGTGAGCCTGTGCATCGTGACCCCGACCGCTTCGGTTTCAGCGCGCTGGCGCTTCGCTTCGGCCGTCTTCGTTCCGCGATTCTTGCATCGCGCGACCGCTCCGAACAACCTGATCTCACCCAAGCCCTCGACGTTCTAAAAGGAATTCATGATGGGAGCGGCGGGACGCTGCCGCGCGTCGCGGTTCACCTCGCCGAGGCATCACGAGCCGCCATCGCCGCCGAGCGATGGGAGAGCTTGTGGCGATCACTGGCGTCGGAGAACCGGGACCGGACAGTCGAGTTGGTGCTGGGGATACTGGCGGAACTCCAGAGTTGGGCTAACGGACAGGGCGGTCAGCGCCCGCCCAGGGACGGGGTCGCCTGCGAGGCGATCCTGACATTCTAAGACCATTCTGTTTAAAACGGGCGCCGCCGTTCTGTTTCACGGGATTTTAACGAGACGGCCATCGCGTCGCAACCGTAATGCGCCGACGATGGAGTCGAAATGCCCTCGCATAGGCCAATCCGAGCGTACGCCGACTCACTGGCTCGTGTCGTCGGCGAACAACTGGAATCCTGCCGGCTTCTTGCGCTCGGCAAGAGCAGCCGAACATCGCTTCCTGTGCAGAACGTAGGTACGGCGATCTGCGACAGTCTGCCAGATCGCGTGGCTGCATTCGCGCTCGCCGGACAGATTGACCAACTCGTGGCTATACGGAACGGCCTAACTCATCTGGAGAGCATTCTTCGGGCGGCGGTGAATGCGAAGCGGGACCTTGTTCCATCCGGTTTGCTCAACTACGCCGAAGGCTCGCTACGCCAGATCTGCGGTCGTGAGGTTCAGATTGCGCTCCAGGAGACCGAGCATCCCTCGCATTATTATAGGCCCACGGATCTCCGCGAACTGGCCGTCGACTTATACGCCGCTCAACAGGAGTGGCCGGAGGTCGCGCTAATCGGCGTGCCCACTGGCTGCGCCGGGCGTTTGCTGCGCAACCTCTTCGTGCTGCACGAAGCCGGACATCACGTCCATGAGATAACTCGTTTGGTGGATCACGCTCTAGCGGCGGTAAGAGCCAGCCGGTTGGGGATGGGGGAGTTCACGATTCTCGAGTCACTCCTTGTAGAGGTGTTCTCCGACCTGGTGGCGGTTCACCTCTGCGGCCCTGCGTACGTATTCGCTTTCCTGGACTACACGCCGCCGCAGGTCGGCTTCAGCGAGACGCATCCGCCCAAACAGCTTCGCGCGAGAACCCAGGCGCTCTACCTGGAAGCCCGGCTCGCTTGGCCTGCCGGCGGGGTTCTCACCCGCCTGGCGGAACGGACTGATGCGCTTCAAATGGAGAACGCAAGCACTGCGGACTCCAATCTGAGTTCCAAGACCATCGAACGGTTTCATGAAGCGATGCCGCTGCTCATTGACCTAACACATGAAACACTGCCGGTGTCCCCCGCCTACTTCCGAACTCAATTGCGCGACGACCTGAACGCACTCCTCAACGAAGTAATGGGTGGGCGGGAATGGCCCGCGCCGGCGGCCAAACTGATCCTGCCCTCTCGCCGCACGCCGGTCGCGGTTATGAACGCCGCATCCCAGGCGATCTCAAGCTTTGCCGACCTCCAGCGTGAGGAGCCGGGAATCCGTTGGACCGCGCTGGAGTGGACACGTACGGTGGAGCAATGGGCCATCCAACGCCTGAACCGCGCCCGGCTCGGCGGCTCCGGCTCGGGCTGGCCGAGCGAAGCCGCTCTATAGCTTCGTGAACTTCGTCCCATCATCCGCCTGATCCGGAGCATCCGGAGAATCCGGGCTACACCCGCTCCCCGACCCCGGACTCCCACCACTATTAATCTTCACCATCGTCCCCACAATCGTCACACCCGCCGGCCCGATATCCACAAACCCACCCGCCGCCTTCATCGTCGCCTGCATGCCCGCTTCCAGAATCAGCTTCATGCCCGCCTTGATATGCACCTCCATGCCCGCCTCCACCTGGAACTTCTGTCCTGTCTTGGTGTGCATCTCGGTGCCGACGTTCAACGAATACTTCGACCCGATCTTCTCCTTGCGGTTCGAGCTGACCTCCACGCTCTGGTCCACCTCGATCTTGACCTTCTGGTTATCCTTCACGATCATATGCGAGCTCTTGCCCACGTACTCGCGCTTCTCTTCCTTCGTCCGCACGTCGCACTGCTTCTCCGCATGGATGAACAACTGCTCGGAGCCCTTCAAGTCCTCCATCCGGATTTCGTTGAAGTTGCTCTGGCCGCCGCCTTTCGAACTGCGCGACTTCCACGTGCTCACCGTCTTATGATCCGGGAGCTTATACGGCACCGGCTGCATCTCGTCGTAAACACGCCCGGTGATCAGCGGACGGTCCGGGTCGCCTTCCATGAAGCTCACCACCACTTCCTGGTTCACCCGCGGAATCGTGATCCAGCCCCAGTTCAATCCCGCCCAACTCTGCGACACGCGGATCCACGCCGAGTTCTTCTTCTCGCGATCCCACGGAAACCGCACCTTCACGCGCCCGTATTTATCGGGATAAATCTCCTCGCCTGGCGTGTCGGTAACCACGATCGCCGTCTGCGTGCCTTTAATCGTCGGCTTCACCGCCAGGCGCGGCGGCCGGAACGGCACGCTCGAAACCATCGCTTCGTAGGTATTGGTGTACCGGAACGGCTCCTCCAACTCCGATCGGAAGTTGCTGCCTTCGGCGCGGTGATACACCGTCAATAGCAGGTACGACTTGTTAATCGAGGCGTTGAAGTGCTCCGACAACTCGAACTTATAGCCGGGTGTGAAGGGACGCGCCGTGCTATGGCCGCGGATCATCTCCGTTGGCCACTCCTCCATCTCCAGCCAGTTGCGCGCCAGCTTCTCCATCCCCGATCCATTCCAGCGGTAGCCCGGATAGTCGTACTTCTCCGACTCCGCGTACAAGCCGGATTCATTGTGCTGGAACGGGTCGTACTGCTTGGTGAAGTCGAATTCCTGCAGCGCCACTTTGCCGGTCCGGTAATTGCGCTCATAGTCCACCGTATGCACAAAGTCTTCCGGATGGTCGGGGTGGATCTGAAAGGCGAACTTGTACTTGTCCTGGTACTTCATCTTCTTCACCCCACCCGGGGCGTCCGCCAGCACCATCGTGTGATTGCCGTCGGTGTGCTCGAAGTAATACCAGATACCTTCTTCTTCCATCAGCCGCGAACAGAAGTTGTAGTCCGTTTCGCGGTACTGCACCAGGAACTTGCGCTTCTCATAACTCTTCTGCAAATCCAGCCGGAAGCTGCCACCCGCCTCGCCGAATACCTGCTCCAGGATCTCCGGCACCCTCTTATCCAAAAAGAACCGGCAGTTGCTGCGCTGCGTGAGAAACCAGAACCACGACGTCATCTCCAACTGGTAGGTGGTCAAGCCCATGTCCAGTTCCAACTGCCGCGCGCTGCGCACCATGCCATTGATCGGCCGGTAGGTCTTGTGGTCGGCCAGACGAAGATTCAGCGTCACCTTCTGCCGCATCAGGCTCTTGATGTCGAGATTCTTCGACGTCGACACCATATGGCAGTGAAACTCGAACGGCTGGGAGATCTGTTCCTTCCCGTCGAATCTCTCCAGAAGCAGCACGTCCTCCCCCAGAGGCGTGCTGATCTTCATTGGCCGATCTTGTTGTGTGTACTCCGGCATGGATTCCTCTTCTCAACCAACGGGAAGGCGGGCCGAAGCCCGCCCTCATACGAACGTTCCTACCTCCCATCGCGGAAACGGCGCCCAAACCCCATCACGCGGTCTGCGTTTCCGCCTTCTCGGCGAAGTGCTCGTACGCGAACTTACCGCCTTCGCCCAGACTGACATGTACCCGGCTCAACTTCACGCCTTCCGCCATCGACATCAGCAGTTCCTTCGACATGTCCGGCAGCAGCGTATTCGTCAGAATGTTGTCGACGTTGCGCGCGCCCGATTCCACTTCCGTACAGCGGTTCGCCACTTCGTCCACCAGTTCCGGAGCGTAGGTCAACTCCAGCTTGTGGTTCTCCATCAGCCGCTTCTGCACCTTGCCCAGCTTCAGCCGGATGATATTCTTCAGCGCTTCGTCGCGCACCGGATAGTACGGGATGACCACCAGGCGGCCCAGGAACGCCGGCTTGAACACCTTGTCCAACTCCGGCTTCATCACCTTCACAATCCCCTCCGGCGACGGCATCGTCTCCGGATCCGCCACCAGCTTCATCAGCGTATCGGTGGCCGCATTCGACGTCAGAATGATAATCGTGTTCTTGAAGTCGATCTCGCGACCCTCGCCGTCTTCCATCATGCCCTTATCGAACACCTGGAAGAACAGCTCCAGCACGTCCGGATGCGCCTTTTCCACTTCGTCCAGCAGCACCACCGAGTAAGGCCGCCGCCGCACCGCTTCCGTCAGCACCCCGCCTTCCCCATAACCCACATATCCCGGAGGCGACCCCTTCAACGTCGACACCGTATGCGATTCCTGGAACTCCGACATGTTGATCGTGATCACGTTGTGCTCGCCGCCGTACATCATGTCCGCCAGCGTCAACGCCGTCTCCGTCTTGCCCACCCCGCTCGGCCCCACCAGCATAAACGTGCCGATCGGCTTCTTCGGATCTTCCAGCCTCGCCTTTGCGGTACGGATGCGCTGCGCAATCGCCGCCAACGCATGGTCCTGCCCAACCACCCGCCGCCCCAGATGCTTCTCCAGGTTGAGGATGGTCTGGATCTCGTCGCGCATCATGTTGCCCACGGGAATGCCCGTCCACCCGGAGATCACCTCTCCAATGATCTGCGCGTCCACCGTCACCCGCATCAGCGGGTTCTCGCCCTGTAGCGCGGTCAGTTCGTCGTTCAGCTTGCCCAACCGCTCCTTCAGTTCCGCCGGGCTCCCAACGGGCTCTTCCATGCCTTCCGGCATCTTGGCGTTCGCATCTTCCAGCCGGAAGCGGATGGCGCGGATCTTCTCCACCAGCCCCTTCTCCTGCTCGAAGCGCGCTTCCAACGCCTTCAACTCCCCGGCCGTCGTCTCGCGCTGCGCGGCAATCTCCGCCAGCCGCTCGCTGTGATCGGCGCCCACCGCCACTTCGCGGTCCAGCACGCGCTTCTGCACGTCCAGATCGTCCAGCAGGCGCCGCGCCGCTTCAATCGAAGGTGGCACCGCGTTCTGCCCCAACGCCACGCGCGCGCACGCCGTATCCAACACGCTCACCGATTTGTCCGGCAACTGCCGCCCGGCGATATACCGGTGCGACAGCTTCACCGCCGCCGCCACGCCGTCGTCAATGATGCGCACCTTGTGGTGTTTCTCCAGCGGAGCCACAATGCCGCGCATCATCGTCATCGCCACCTTCTCGTCCGGCTCCTCCACTTTCACTACCTGGAAGCGCCGCGCCAGTGCCGGATCCTTCTCGAAATACTTCTTGTATTCGGCCCACGTCGTCGCCGCGATTGTCCGCAGTTCCCCGCGCGCCAGGGCCGGCTTCAGAATGTTGGCCGCGTCGTTCTGGCCCGCCTGCCCGCCCGCCCCGATCATCGTATGCGCTTCGTCGATGAATAGGATGATCGGCGTCGGCGACGCCTTCACTTCGTTCACCAGCGCCTTCAGCCGGTTCTCAAACTCGCCCTTTACCCCGGCGCCCGCCTGCAGCAGCGCCATGTCCAGCGTATGCAGCGCCACGTTCTTCAACGGCGGCGGCACATCGCCTTCCACAATCCGCAGCGCGAAGCCTTCCACCACCGCCGTCTTACCCACGCCGGCTTCGCCCGTTAGAATCGGGTTATTCTGGCGCCGCCGCATCAGGATATCGATGATCTGCCGCACTTCGAAATCGCGCCCCAGCACCGGGTCGATCTTCCCCTTGCGCGCATTCTCGGTAAGGTTCACCGTATACTGGTCCAGGTTCGGCGTCTTGCCGCCGGGCCTCGGCTTGCCTTCCTGCGCGCCCGCCGCCGGCGCTTCGTCCAGCGCCTCCATCAGCGCGCCTTCGCTCGACCCCGCGACGATGTTCAAAATGTCCGCGCGCAGCACGTCCGTGTTGATCTTCTGCAGCTCGCGCGAGAACTCCTTCACAATCCGCGCCAGATCCTCGTGCGTGAACAACGCCAGCAGCGCGAAGCCCGTCCGGATCTTGCCCTGGTTGTACTCCAGCGACCCCAGCACCCAGGCCTCCGACATCATCTTCGCGATCAGCGGACTCAACGCCGGCGACCGCCCGTTGCCCCGCTTCATCTTGTCCAGCAGCTTGTTCAAATCCGCCGTCAGCCGCATCGGATCCACACCGAAATGATGGAAGATCTTCTCCGCGTCCGTATCGGTGGTCTCGAGCAGCCGTAGCAGGAAATGCTCGATCTCCACGTCGTAATGGGTTCTCGACAGTGCCAGACTAGCCGCGCTCTCCAACGCGCTCCTGGTGGCGTCGTTGATCTTAGCGACGAGTGACTTCAGGTTGGCCGCCATAGGGTATCCTTTCCAAAATTAGATAAATCCGAAAAACTCTCAGCCGGCCATCGAGGCCGGGACGCCGGGCGATTGCTCGACGCTGCCGGAAACCATCGTCAGCCAGTCACGGCGCAGGCCCTCTCCTGAGAACTTGCGAAATTCGCTGGAGAAATCTCGCACGCGGGCGCCTAATTCGTCATGCGTGAAAAGCGCCAGCAGCAGCAGGCCGCCCCGGATCCGTGTGCAATTATAATCCACTGAGCCCAGCACCCACGCCTCGCACAGCATCTGCACCAGCGCGGGATTAAACCCCGGCGTCCCCGGATGGCCCCGGTGCATCCGGTTCATCAGCTTCTGCAAATCCATAACCACGCGCGACGGATCCACGCTGTAGCGCGTGCACAGAATCGGAATATCGGTGTCCGGCCCCGCGTCCAGCAGCTTCACCAGGTAGTGCTCCACCGAAACATCGTTATGAGTAAATGATTTACAAAGACCCGCCGCGCCTTCCAAAGCAAGACGCGTGGTGTTGTTGAGTTTGCCGATGAGACCTTTGAGACTGGCTGGCATGTTCCCTCTGATCCAAATGCCCGGCTAGACCCGTAACGTCGTTTCGTCCGGATCGCGATTCATGTCCTCGTTCTTCATCCACGTCACCCACCCGAGGCGCGGTCCGGCATCCCCCAGGGCGCCCATCTCCAGACGCGGCACCTCCTGGCGTTTCAGCACTAACTGCACTTCAAACGTAAGCTCATCGTTGGTAAAGAAACGAATCAGCGACTTCAACGGCTTGAAGGCTGTACCTTCGGGGAGAAAATCCAAATACTGCGTCAGCGTCAAGGGCCCCACGCGAATGCGGATGCCCGACTGCGGATCAAACACCTCATCGCCCACCACCACCCCCACCGCCAGTTGCTCCGCATAACTGTCCCCGCGGTCGAACCGGCACTGCGAGTTGATTTCCAGCGGATACCACAACCCCATGAACTGCTCCACCTCCACCGGCACATCGAAGTAATCGCTCAGGATCTGCTCCAGCGCCAGCGCCGACCGCGGCAGCAGCGACAACAGACCCGTATAGAACATCGCCGACACATCCCGCACCGGCGTCATCCGGTTCTGCAGCCCCGGCGTTCCCAGCCCCATCAGATCCAGCAGGTAGCGCGAGAACCGGTCCGGCTCTTGCGTGTTCCGTTCATAAGCCACATAGAAGCGGTACTTCTCCCACGCCTGGTAGAAGAGACTCACCATGCGGTGGTTGAACATGTCCAGAAAGGCCGGCAGCGCCGAATCCGGCGGTTTCTTCCTCAGCCTCCCGCGGATGTACTCGCTGTAATAAAGCGGCAGCGCCCCCATCGGCCCAAACAGGCCCATGAAGTTCACCGTGATCGCCAGCGGCTCGTCTTCCTTCCACTCCATCCCCTGCACTTCGCTCGCCGGAAATGCCGTCACCGTGTTGGCATGAAACCGCGCCAACTCCCGGAAAGGAGGATAGAACTTGCCTACGTGGTCCCGATGCGGCATCACCCGCGTCAACCACCGCACCACCTGGAAGAAACTGAAGTTCCACGGCTCGGTGCGTATCTGGTTGATGACGATCCGCTGCGTTACAGGAGGATTCGCTGGCCGGCTCTCGGAAGCCATTCCCGCATTACCTCCTTGCGCTGTTTCGTCCGCACCGCCAACTGGCTGAAGCTGTTCATCGTGGCGTATAGCCCCAAAAAGTACTCCAGCACGCTGGCGAACAGGAACACACCGCCGCCCACGAACTGCTCCTCGTCGAACTCAATCTCCGTCCGCAGCCCGCGCGCGAAACTGATCCCGTTCTCCGAGATAACCCTTGCGAAATGGCGGCTGCTCCCCACCCGCGTGATGCCGTCGATCTGCTTCTGCACGTACACCGAATCGGTGAAGTTGTACAGCTTCAATATCTCCCGCAGCGCCTCCCGCCCTTCTTCCACCAGCGACAGATAGTTCAACGAAAAATGCGAGATCAACCGCCAGAAAATCGGCTTGCCCAACGGTGGACGCAACGGAGCCGTCGGCCTCCGCAGGCACACGATCTTCTTAATCGCCGACATCCCTTCAATATTGAAATCCCCGGCCTCATTGCCGAACGGCAGCCGCGACGGCACATCCCGGTTCGTGCACAGCGTCTTCACCGTCAGCGCATCGGCCTCCGGCATCACCATCCGCATCGACAGGTCCACCAGCGATAACGACAGCTCCGTCCCCTCGTCGTTGCGGATGTTCGACTGCCTCCGATGGCTCAGCCAGAACGTCTGCTTGTTGTCCCGCATCGTCGCGTGACGGTACGAATAGAACGGCTCGTAGGTCTGCTTTTCCCGCGTCTTCGGGTCGATACTCACCACTTCTTCAATCGAAAAAATCTCCGTCGACGTCAGCCGCCGGATGTCCGGCACAATCGGGTACTCGTACTTGCGCTGGTCCAGCAGAATCGGTTCGCACGTCTGCTGGAACAGGTTGATGATCGGCGTGCACCCCAGCCGGAACGTGTCCGGCCGGACGTTCAACTCCAGTTCCTCGCGCCGGTCATCCCGTTCGAACGGCCGGATCAGGAACACAATCTCCGCCAGATCCTTGAACCCTTGCTTCCAGAACCGCTTCAGCCCGCTTAGTTCGATGAAGAAAAACTTCTCCGGAAATGCGAAGTACTCCTGCAGCAGCCGGTAAGCCAGAAACGACCGCCGCGGATACGGCAGCATCGCCTCATCCTGCGTGAACCCCATCCCACGCACCGCCGTCGCCCCCAGCGGTTCCAACCGCCGCCGTGGATTGTGCGGGTCGCGCACCTCCACCCTTACGCAGTTGTTCAACAAAATCTCGTACAGCGTATGCACAACCTTGCTCTCGCCCGCCAGGTAGAACCGCAGGTTGTCCATCTCCAGCTTGCTCAACTCCACGTCCTGCCCGGCCTGCACCACCAGCCGCAGGGCGCCCGTCGCCTCATTCGTCTTGATAGGAGGCCACAGCCGGTCCGGCGGCAGATACTGCGCGTCCGTGATGGCTACCGGCCACAACGTCGTGTCGTAGCAGGTCCGGAACTTGCACGGATCCTCGCTGAACGTCTCCTGCTCCCCGCCGCGGTCCCGCACCCGCGCGATCGGCTTCGACAGCATCATCGTGCCGCGCGGAATCTGCAGCCCCGTCGTCAGCTTCGCCCGCTCCGGATCCACCACCATCTCCACAATCGACATCGACGGCACCGGCCGCGTGTAATGCGGGTACACCACCGAAAGAAACGCCTCGGTGATCTCCGGAAACTCATCGTCGATCTTCAAATGAACGCGGGCCGCCAGAAACGCCACCGCTTCGATAATCCGCTCGGTATGCGGATCGTCGCACTTGTCCGGCTCCAGCAACAGCCGCGATGCGATCTTCGGATACTTCTGGGCGTACTCGGCGCCCATCTGCCGCAGGAACGTCAGCTCACGCTCATAGTAGAGCAGCAGGTCGTCCCGCACTAGTCGGCTCCCTTGATCTGATACTCGCCGGAGGGAATGTCCAGGACAGTGTCGAACGAGATCCGTTCGGGGGCGGGATCCATCTTCAAAAAGCCGTCGATCTGGAAGCGGATCGCCCGGCCGGGCTCGAACGAATTATCCGCCAGCCGTACCGTGATCCCTTGCAGTCGCGGTTCAAAAAGATTAATGGCGACCTCCAGTTGCTTCTGCAGCCGCTGGCGATCGCCAAAACTGTTCAAACTCAAATGCGAGTAGTCCGGTAGACCGTAGTTGTACACCGACTTCTTCACCTCCGCCAGGTCCGGCGGCACTTCGTGGTTCGCCCTCGAATTGAAGAGCCACTCCAGGTCGCGCCGCAGCGAACGTTTCAGTTCGCGCACCGATTTTGCACGGTCGGGCCGTGTGTACGAGATGCCTTGCTCGTCATCGGTCAGCCGGTCCAACAGCGGAAGGGAAACGGGAAGCAGTTCAGAATCGCGTGCCATAAGCCGCTCGGATGCCTCCTCAAAGACGATCCGGGTTCCTTATTATACGAGATCAACCGGCTACTGCCGCGCCTTCTCCGCTACTTGTTTCTTCGGCGGCGGGCTCGAACTCCACCGAACGGATCTCCAGCGCGCCGATTTCCTCCTCGCCGTCGATAAGAAACGTCTTCTGCCCGAACGGCACCACCTCGCCGTCATGCTCCTCCCACACGGTCGTCCGCCCCAGCGCCACGTTTCCGTCGGCATGTTTGGCCGAGAAGGGATAGATCACCGGAAGCAGGCATTCGCCCAACTCCTGCTGCTGGAAGGTCTCCGCCGTCTGGATCAGGATGGGAGCCCACAGCGTGTCCCGCAGCCGCTTCGGCGCTTCCAACTGGAACGAATCGATGTGCTCGAACGGAATCCACAGGTAAGCGCCGGCCGTCAGTACTTCCAGCCTCGCGCCAATCCGCGGGTCCGCGTCCTCTAACGTCGTGAACGGACGCCCATTGATCGTGCCGGGCCGCGACGGCTTTGCCGCCACCGCCGGAAAGTCTTTCTTCTCGAACGTCTCCAACCGCGTACGTTCGGCGTGCATGCAGGCTTCATACAGAAGCGCTCCCATGCCCGTCTTCTGGTTCTCCTTGGCCAGCAGTTCCAGGTGCTTGCGGGCCCGGTCGTAGTCACCGGCAAAGCACAGAAGCTCAAACAGGAAGGTTCGGCGCTTGGTGTCGCCCGGGTTATCCCGCAACTCCACGCTCAGCGCCTGGATGGCTTCGGTCAGCTTCCCCGCGTTATACAGATCCCTGGCGTTCATGCCGGTGTTCTCCTTGTCTCGACTACATTGTTCAACAATTCCAACAAACACGCGAAAAGGCCGCGGCGGTCTTTCGACCACCGCGGCCCGCTCGTACCGGACAAGGTTAGACCTTGGCGTTCTTCTTCTGGTCCCAGCCCTTGGGCACCAGCGCGCCGATCTTGCCCTTGGAGTCCTGCTTGCCGTACGCCATGATCATCTTCGCGAAGTTGAAGCTGATCGACTCGGTCGGGATCGGGTCGCCGCTGCCCTGCCCGCTCACGGTCTGGCTCGAGAGCAACACGTCCTCGAACGTCACCTGGTAGAAGAGCTGCTGGCCGCCGTCACCGGTCGACTTGCGAAGCTTCAGTTCGCATTTCGGAATGTGCTTGCCCGAGCAGCAGGCGTCGAACAGGTGCGGCGTCGCGTCGTCGCAGCGCTTCGAGAAGTGGAAGTCCTGGAACTGGACCTTACCGGTCGAACCGCCGCCGCCGTACTGGAAGCTACCGGTCTGGGTGGCGCCGAACGAGTAGCTCAACAGCTCGACGTGCTTGGCAAACATCTTGTCGTCGGTTTCACCATTGATACCGTCGATGAACAGGAACGCGTCAAATGCGGACATTGTTATTTCTCCTCTAGGTTATTTTTGTTTTGTTTTTAGTTACGGAGAGCCTGGTGCGGAGGCTCTCCGTCGGAATCGTTGCAAAGACCGGCCCGGCTTACCGCTTGGCCGGGGCCGGCAGCTCCGCCACCAGGCGAAGCGAAACCGTCAATTCGTCGAGCTGGAAGTGAGGCCGCAGGAAAGCCACCGCGCGGTAGGCGCCGGGCTTGCCGGGTACTTCCATCACGTCGATCCGCGCTTCCCGCAGCGGACGCGACGCCTTGATACCGGGGGACGCCGTGTCGTCCGGCACCACATAGTTGTTCACCCACTGGTTCAGCCAGTTCTCGCAATCGGTGCGGCTCATGAAGCTCCCGATCTTATCGCGCATCATCGCTTTCAGATAGTGCGCGAACCGGCTGCACGCCAGGATGTACGGCAACTGCGTCGAGAGGCGGGCGTTGGCATTCGCCGCGGCCTTGTCGTACAACTTCGCCTTCTGGCAGCTCTGCACGCTGAAGAACGCCGCGTAATCCGTGTTCTTGCAGTGCACCAGCGGAATAAACCCCTGATCCGCCAATTCCTTCTCGCGGCGATCCGTGATCGGAACTTCCGTCGGGCACTTCATCGCCGCGTCGCCTTCATCGGTGTAGAAGTTGTGAACCGGCAGGCCTTCCACCAGACCGCCGCCTTCCACTCCGCGAATCGCCGCGCACCAGCCGTGCCGCGCGAACGCGTTCGTCAACCGCGCGCCCAGTGCGTAGGCGGCGTTACCCCACAGGTACTTGCTGTGATCGGTCCCGTCCACGCCCTCTTCATAGTTGAAGGCTTCAATCTGCTTGTGGGCCCGGCCGTAAGGCAGGCGCGACAGCACCCGCGGCACCGTCAATCCCACGTAGCGCGAATCTTCGCTCGCCCGGAAGCCCTTCCACTTCGCGTACTCGGTCGTGTCGAATACCTTCGCCAAATCGCGCGGCGCGTCCAGACTCGTATAGCTCTCCAGGTTGAACATCTCCGGCGATGCCGCCGAAAGGAACGGCGCGTGCGCCGAGGCAGCCACCTGCGCCACCCGCTCCAGCAATTCCACGTCTTCCGGATGCCGGCTGAATTCGTAGTCCCCGATCAGCGCCGCGAACGGCGATCCGCCGAACACGCCGAATTCCTCTTCGTAGACCTTCTTGAACAATGCGCTCTGATCGAACTCGGGCGCCCGCTGCAGGTCCCGCAGCAACTCGCGCTTCGTCGCGTTGAAGATCTTGATCTTCAACATATCGCTCGTCTCGCTCTGGTCGATCAGGTACTTCACCCCGCGCCACGTGGATTCCAGCTTCTGGAATGCCTGGTGATGCATGATCTCGTTCAACTGAATCGACAGCAGGTGGTCGATTTGCGCGATCCGCGCGTTGATCATGGCCTCGGCGTCCTTCGACACCGCCATCGATCCTTCCAACACCTGCTCGGCGAAGATCTTTACCAGCTCCCGGCCCCGTTCCTTGGCCGAGGGGTCCTTCCCCATGCGCCCTTCCTCGACAATTTGATCGAGTAGGCCGCGCTCTTCCAACTGCTCCGAAGCCTGTTGTCCAGCGCGCTGTGCGTCACTCATTGGAGCCTCCCTCCTTCGCCAATTCACTCTTCAACTTCGAAAGCTTATCGGCGTCCCCGACGCTTCCCAGCAGCATCTCTTCCAACTTATCGTTGCCCATCAGGCTGCCGCGCAAATCCGCCAGCTTCGTCCGCAGATCCAGCAGCTCCTTCAGCGGCTTCACCTGCTTGGCAACGTTCTCCGGCTCAAAGTCTTCCAGGCTCTTGAAGCCCAGGTTCACCCGGAGCTGACCGGCGTCCGGATCTTCACTCAGCTTGTTCTCCACCGAGAACGCCAGGTGCGGGTTCATCGCCGCCAGCACTTTATCGAAGTTGTCCGGCCCGATTTCCACGAACTTCCGTTCGCGAAGCCGCGGCAGTGGCTGTTCCGGCATGCCCGTGAAGTCACCCAAAACCCCGAGAACGAAGGGCAGTTCCTTGATCTCGATTGCATCCCCTACTTCCACGTCGTAGGTGATGTGAACTCGCGGGGGCCTTACCCGGTCGAGTTTATGCTGTGCGCTTTCTCTTGCCATTTTCGAAACCTCTTTCTTGTCCAGTGCGACCGGACCTCAGCCTTCGAGCTGATCGTCAACCGTTCTTAACAACCCGCTGCTGTGTCCTGGAGGTACCGCTTGTCTCATTCGCTTCCGCTGGGAAGGGTTCGCTAGATCCCCGCCCGCCGAACCCGCTGAGTATTTCTACCACAGCGCTTTGCAAGTTTCAACAGCCCCCGATCGGTCTCCGCCGGCGATAGCGGCAGCTTTTATCGTTTGTCTCCTCGTTTGCTTTCAGGCTGCTCATTCCCGCCGCCTTGTTTCTTGCTTGCTTGCCGCTCACAATCAAGAAAGCGTAAACTCCGGATCGAAAGCATCATGTTCCGAAATATTTTTCTTTGGCTCTGTCTAACCACCCTCTCCATCGCCGCCCGCAACTCAGCCCTGGGCCGCCCGGCTGGACGATATCGCCCAGGCTGAGTTGCGGCGCCAGAAGCTTCCCGGCCTTGTCCTGGTAGTGGTCACCGGCCAATCCATCGCCTACGCCAAAGGTTTCGGACTTGCCAACATCGAAACAAAGGAGGCAGTCACCGCCGGCCACCTTTTTCGCGTCGGATCCACAACCAAGATGATTACGGCGGCGGCGTTGGCCGCGGCGATGCCGGAGTTCCTCAACATCGAGGGCTTAGTGTCGAGCTACCTTCCGGAACTGGAGCGCAGCCCTCTGGGCCGCCTGACCTCCGCGCAACTGCTGAGCCACTCCGCCGGCCTGATGGACCGTACGTTGATGTATGGCCGGCATGACGACGAGGCGCTGCGCGACAACATTCGCGCGCTGCAACCGGACGTCCTGTTCACAGAGCCTGGCCAAGTTTACTCGTACTCTAATCTCGGTTACGCCATGGCCGGGCGCGTCCTGGAAGCAGCCAAAAACAAGCCCTTCGCCGACGCCGTTCGGGAACTGGTGTTCCTGCCATTGGGCATGCAGCGGGCAACGTTCCGGCCAACCATGGCGATGACGTATCCGCTGGCGCAGGGGCACATCCGGCAAAACGGTGAACTGGCCGTCGCGCGCCCCGCCGCGGACCACGCGGGCTACTGGCCCGCCGGCTCAATGTTCACTAGCGCCAATGACTTCGCCCGATTCGCTATCGCATTGATCAACGAAGGCCGGGTTTCCGCCACCGACCGCTTGCCTAGCTCGGTCATAGAGGCCATCACCAACCCACGTGTCGAATTGCCTACCGGCGGCCATTATGGACTCGGCATCGCCATCCATGCCGCCGGCTCCCGCGTAGTCTGGAGCCATGCCGGCGCGCGCCAGGGCTACGCCACTCACCTCATCGCCGCCCCGGTGGAGAAAATCGCCGTCATCGCGCTGAGCAATGCCAGCGGAGCCGACGCAACGCGACCGGCCACCGAAGCCTTTCAGGCCGTGGCGGGATGGAGTCCAAGGCCGCCCGAGCCGGCCAAGCCCGTGTCGTTAAAGACGGACCAAGTAACGGGCGTCTATAGCCAGTACACCACCACGCTTGTTGTGCGGGAAGAGAATGGAAAGCTCATGCTGGATGGAGAAGAATTGGCGCCGGATCGGGGAAACTGCTTCCGGCGACGGTCGGGAACCGCCTGCTTCCTGCTGCGGGGAGAGCCCCGCGCGCGGTACCTCTACCTGGGATCCCGCGCGTTTGCAAGGAGGGATTAACTTACTTCGTCGCGCTCAATCGCGCCTGCGCCTTCTGCAACGCGTTCAACGCCCGCGCATAGTCGACGTTTTCCTTCACGTTCGACAAGCGCTGCATCGCCCGCTTCTCGGCTTCCCGCGCCCGCGCCGCGTCGATCTCATTCGGACGCTCGGCGATCAGCGCCAGCACCCGCACATGCTCCGGCAGCACCTGCACAATCCCACCCGCCACCGTTACCGAATGCTTCTGCCCATTCACCACGTACCGCAGTACCCCGATCCCCAACTCCGACAACAACGGTGCGTGGCCAGGCAGTACGCCCAGCTCCCCGTTAGCCCCGGGAATCTGCGCCTCGCTCACCTGCTCTTTCACCAGCAGCCGCTCCGGCGTCGCCAGTTCCAGTTCGAAAGTGGATGCCATCGCTGGGCCTCCTAGGCCTTCTTCATCTGCTCGTAACGCGCGAGCACGTCTTCGATCGTTCCCTGCAGATAAAACGCCTGCTCCGGAATCTCGTCGTGCTTGCCGTCGCAGATTTCCTTGAAGCTGCGGATGGTGTCCGCCAGCTTCACGTACTTGCCTTTCATGCCGGTGAACTGCTCGGCCACGTGGAACGGTTGTGACAGGAACTGCTGCAGCTTACGGGCACGCGCCACCGTCTGTTTATCGTCTTCGGATAGTTCGTCGATACCCAGAATCGCGATGATGTCCTTCAGATCCTTGTAACGCTGCAACGTCTGCTTCACCCGCTGCGCCGTATCGTAGTGCTCCTGGCCCACGATGAGCGGATCCAGAATGCGCGACGTCGAAGCCAGCGGATCCACCGCCGGGTAGATGCCCAACGCCGCGATTTCACGCGACAGGTTCGTCGTCGCGTCCAGGTGCGCGAACGCCGTCGCCGGAGCCGGATCCGTGTAGTCGTCCGCCGGCACATAGATCGCCTGCACCGACGTGATAGACCCCTTCTTGGTCGACGTAATGCGCTCCTGCAACTCACCCATCTCCGTGGCCAGGTTCGGCTGATAACCCACCGCCGACGGCATGCGCCCCAGCAGCGCCGATACTTCCGAACCCGCCTGCGTAAACCGGAAAATGTTGTCGATGAACAACAGCACGTCCTGGCCTTCTTCGTCGCGGAAATATTCCGCCACCGTCAGACCCGTCAGACCGACGCGCAGCCGCGCCCCGGGAGGCTCCGTCATCTGCCCGTAAATTAGCGCGCACTTCGACTTCGTGAAATCATGCGGATCGACAACGCCCGACTCCTGCATTTCCAGCCAAAGGTCGTTACCTTCGCGTGTGCGCTCGCCGACGCCGGCAAACACCGACACGCCGCCGTGCTTCATCGCGATGTTGTTGATCAGTTCCTGAATGATAACCGTCTTGCCGACGCCCGCCCCACCGAAAAGACCGATCTTGCCACCCCGCAGATAGGGCTCAATCAGGTCGATCACCTTGATCCCCGTTTCGAACATCTGCAGTTCGGTCGACTGCTCGTCGAAGGCCGGCGCATGGCGGTGGATCGGGTAGCGCTTGCCGGTCTTCACCGGTCCCATCTCGTCCACCGGCTCGCCGATGACGTTCAAAACCCGTCCCAGCACTTCCTTGCCGACCGGCACGCTGATCGGCGCGTTCAAACTGATTGCCTTCATCCCGCGCACCAGACCCTCGGTAGGCTGCATCGCGATGGCACGCACGCGGCCTTCCCCGATATGCTGCGCGACTTCGCAGATAATGTCGATGGGCGCGGGCACCTCGAACCCTTCGCTCGTGATGCGTACCGCCGTACGGATGACGGGGATCACGCTCTCTTCAAACTGCAAGTCGATCGCGGGTCCCGCGACCTGAATTACCTTGCCAACGACTTCGGTGGTGGTCATTGATCCTTACTCCAATGCGGCGGCGCCGCTGACAACTTCGATGATTTCGCGCGTAATGCTGGCCTGGCGTACCCGGTTCAGATACAGGGTGAGCTGCTCGATGACCTTGCTCGCGTTCGTGGACGCCGCGTCCATCGCCACCATCCGGGCGGCATGTTCGGCGGCGGCGGACTCTAAGACCGCCTGGAAAACCATGTTGCTGACGTAGTTCGGCAGCAGCTTGCCGAGCAGCTCGTCCGGCGGCTGCTCAAAGATATAGTCGAGCGTGACCCGCCCCTCCGGCACTTCCACCGGTAAAATGCGCTTCACGGTCAGCTTCTGCGACATCACGCTCTTGAACTCGTTGTACAGCAGGTACACCGCGTCCACCTCGCCATTGGCGTAGCGTTCCATCGCCGTCTTGGCAATCCTATCGGCGTCGGCGTACAACGCCTTGTCGAACATGCCGAAGTGCTCTCCCGAGATCGTCGCATTACGGCGCCGGAAGAAGCCGTTGCCCTTGCGGCCAACCGTCTCCAGCCGCACCTTCGCCGAGGCCTCCTTCTCTTTGAGAAAGGTCACCGCGCCCTTGATCAGATTGGAATTGAAGGCGCCCGCCAGCCCGCGATCCGACGTCAACAAGATGAGCTGGATGTTGCCTTCCGGCCGCACCGCCAGCAGCGGATGGTTCGCCACCCGCTCGTCGCTGGCCGCCGCCCCGACAATGTCGCCCAGCAGCTTCTCATAGGTCTGCGAGAAAGGACGCGCCGCCAGCACGCGCTCCTGAGCCCGCCGCAGCTTCGCCGCGGCCACCATCTTCATGGCCTTGGTAATCTGCTGGGTGTTCTTGACCGATCGGATTCGCCGGCGTAAGTCTATGAGGCTCGGCATGGAATCAGCCCTTGTTGGAAGTGAAGCGCTGCTTGCACTCTTTCAACACACCCTCGAGCTGACCCTTGATGGTGTCGTCGATATCCTTCTTCTCGCGGATGGCCGCCAGCAGGCCAGGCTGCGAGTTCTCCACGAAGCGGTACAGTTCCGCTTCGAACTTCCGCACATCGGCCACCGGCAGATCGTCCAAAAAGCCGTTCGTTCCGGCATAGATAATGAGAATCTGCTTTTCCACCGGCAGCGGCGTGAACTGCCCCTGCTTCAAAACTTCCACCAGCCGCGCGCCGCGGTTCAACTGCTGTTGCGACGCCTTATCCAACTCCGAACCGAACTGCGCGAAGGCCGCCAGCGCGCGATACTGCGCCAGTTCCAGACGCAGCGTACCGGCCACCTTGCGCATCGCCTTGATCTGCGCGCTGCCGCCCACGCGGCTCACCGACAGACCTACGTTGATCGCCGGACGTACGTTCGAATTGAACAAGTCCGACTCCAGATAGATCTGCCCGTCGGTAATCGAAATCACGTTCGTTGGAATGTACGCCGAAACGTCACCGGCCTGCGTCTCGATAAACGGCAGCGCCGTCAACGACCCGCCCGCCTTCAGCTTCGCCGCCCGTTCCAGCAAACGGCTATGAAGATAGAACACGTCGCCCGGAAACGCCTCGCGCCCCGGCGGACGCCGCAGCAATAGCGAAATCTCGCGATATGCCGCCGCCTGCTTCGATAAATCGTCGTAAATGCACAGCGCGTGCTGCCCGTTATCGCGGAAATACTCGCCCATCGCGCATCCCGAATACGGTGCCAGATACTGCATCGGCGCCGGATCCGACGCCGTCGCCGCCACCACGATGGTGTACTCCATCGCGCCGTGTTCTTCCAGCGTCCGCACCACCTGCGCCACCGTCGACCGCTTCTGCCCGATCGCCACGTACACGCAGATGACGTTGCCGCCCTTCTGGTTGATGATCGTGTCCAGCGCCACCGTCGTCTTGCCGGTCTGGCGGTCGCCAATGATCAACTCGCGCTGCCCGCGCCCGATCGGCACCATCGCGTCGATGGCCTTGATTCCCGTCTGCAGCGGCTCTTTCACCGGGCTCCGCTCCACAACGCCCGGCGCGATCCGTTCCACCGGCAGCGTCTCGGTCGTGTCGATCGGTCCCTTGCCGTCAATCGGACGGCCCAGCGCATCTACCACCCGGCCCACCAGCTTCGGGCCCACCGGCACGGACATAATGCGCTTGGTCCGCTTGACTTCGTCGCCCTCTTTGATCTTTTCGTAGTCGCCGAAAAGCACCACGCCCACCTGGTCTTCTTCCAGGTTCATCGCCAGACCGGTGACGCCTTGCGGCAGTTCCACCAGCTCGCCGTACATCACATTTTCAAGCCCGTGAACACGCGCGATACCGTCACCCACCGAGATCACCGATCCCGTCTCGGAAACGCTGACCGCCTTCTCGAAATTCTCGATTTCCTCGCGTAACAGCCGCGTGATTTCATCCGCTCGAACTTGCGCCATGTAAACTTTTGTCCTTCTTCTTGGTCTTCCGTACGCTAACGCGACTCGCCCGCGCCCCGGTCAGGCGCCGGCCGTCAGCTTACGGCGCAGAGATTCCAGTTGGCCGCGCACCGAACCGTCATATACGGTCGATCCAATGCGGGCAGTGACTCCCCCTAACAGATCTGGGTCTACGCTGTAAGTGGCGCGCACCTTCTTCCCCGTCAGCCGCGACAACTGGCCTTCCAAAGCCTGCTGCGATGCGTCACTCAGGGGAGCTGCGCTGGCCACCTTCGCCTCCAGCACGCCCGTCCGCTCATCCAAAACCTTTTCAAACGCCGTCCGAATCTGCCCAAACAGGTTGGCACGCCGGTTCCGTACCACGATGGTTACGAAGTTGCGAACCATCCGGTCCATCCCGGTTGCCGCCGCTACCTTCGCCATCACGGCATTCTGATTTTCCGTCGGAATCGCCGGCGATAACAGCACGTTGCGCAGATCCGCCGACCCCTGAATCGTGTCTGCCAGCGCCCCCAACTGGGTCGCAACCGCTCGGGGCTCCACCGCGCCCTTCGTCGCCAACACGGCGTCTACCAGGGCATTCGCATACCGCGTCGCAATAGCTACCGACATAGGCTAGTTTCGCGACCCCTTCCGTTCCGTAGCCAATTGCGTCACGAAATCCGCCGCCAGCGCTTCCTGCGTCTCCGGCGTCAGCCGCTGCCGCACCTGCTGCTGGGCCAGCTCCAACGCCAACTCCGCCGAGTAACTCTTCAATTCCATCCGCGCCTGCTTGACCGCCGACTCAATTTCCCCGGTCGCATGCGCCTGCAGCTTCTCGATCGTCCGCGCCGTCTCCTGCCGCATCCGCTCGCCCTCGGCGGTCATCTCCGCCTTCGACGTCGTCCGCAGCCCGGCCATCTCCGATTCCAGATTCGCTACCCGCCGCTCCATATCCACCACCCGCGCCTCGGAATCGGCCCGCAACTTCCGTGCCTCTTCCAACTCGCCGCTGATTTCCTTGTTCCGCTGCGCAAAGTAAGGGCCGGCATTCTTGCCAACCAGCACCGCTAGCACACCCGCTAACAGTAGGAAGTTGGCCCACTTCCACAGGATGCTCGGCTCTTCGTGCCCGCCTTCTTTATGCTCGGTAGCCTGCGGCGCATGCTCCTGCGCTCCCACAGGCGCCAGACACAATACCAACGCAAGAACCAGTTTCTTCATTACAGGGCCCTCCGCTCCAGCAGCGAATCCGCGATGCGCCCGGCCAAAACCTCCGCATCCGTCTGCAGCGTCGCCTTCGCAGCCGCCGTGTCGCGAGCCAGTTGTTCCCGCGCTTCCGCCACTTGCGCCCGCGCGCGCTGCTGCGCCTCCGCCACCTGCTTGTCCTGCTCCGCCTTCCAGGCCAGCCGCTGCTGCTCCTGCTCTTTATAGATCTCGTTGCGAGCCGCCCGCAACGTCTCTTCGTACTGCCGCGACTTCTCTTCCGCTTTCGCCAGGCTCGCCTCGGCCCGCCGCCGGGCACCCGCGGTCGCCTCATCGCGCTCGTGCAGCACCTTCTCTAACGGCTTGAAGAACATCGCCTTCAAATAGAAATGCAGCAGGATGATGAGGAGGAAGGTGGGAATCGCGTTCAGCAGAATACCGCCAAGCGCGTTTAACGTAGATTCCATTGGAAGCTTGTGGGGAATTCGAATCTGGCCTGTCTCTCGGAACGAGAGGACGCAACCTTGGTAGGTAAACGGCCAACCCCGGAAGTCTCCAGTCTAGCATGCGCCGGAGTGGGGTTCAACGGGGGTGTCTTGTCCAGCCGGGAGAATCAGGCCATGGGTGTCGCAACCGATCTGCTGGACGCCCATTTCGAATCAGATCAACGCCCGGCTCCCGAACGCCAGCCCGCACAACCGGCACACCAGCGAACAACTCCGTCACTGCGTTATGATGCGGGCGCGCATCACGGAGAGGTGATGGTAGCGTTTGCCTATTGCTGACGTAGTTCGGGAATCTGGGCGGGGAGTACGCTTTCCAGCGATTGGCGCACACGATCACCCGCTTTCTCGCGCGAGTTCCATAAATCTACTCCATAGGCATGGTTACGCCGTGGCATAGTCACTAACATTGGAAACCGCACCATGGCTTCATGGTAGGCCGGGCTCTTTTCGCTCTCACTGGTCAGGATCAATTGCCTCACCTTCAACCAACCTGCATCCGAGCCATTCAGCGCGAGCAGAGCTCCCACTCCGATGATGGATTGTGCGCCACTGAACTGGGTAACCCGCCGCTCGGCATCGGAGACCCACTCCGTTGTTCCGAGCCGGCAAAGGGACGCAAATGCTACCGCGGCAATAGCCTCATGTGCATTTCGCGATGCGTCTTGGAGCGCCTTGACTGTGTTGCCGGTTTTAGGACGCCAACCGAGCGCGTACGCAGCAAGCACTCCCCCCCCGCGGGTTATGCAACTCACGAACCAGCACCACCTCGTCCGCGGGATCCACGCCGATACGCTCCAAATGCCTGAGGATCGCGTCGCTCCTCCTTCCTTGATCGGTGACCTTACATGGGGCACCTCCCACCTGCTCTTGTCCGAGTAACGCGATGGTGCAGAGAAGAGCGAAAACAACGTTATGACGCACTTGCTTCCTCCTGATCGAGCAGTGAGAGTTACCCACAGTGACTCATAAAAGGCGATAGTGCCGCGTCAGAACAACCGAGCCGGTCAATGCGCTGGACGGCTCGGCGGCTTCGGCGCCCCCACCCCACCCCCAACACTCGCCAACAACGTCGCCATCGCCCGCCCCGTCTCCCCCGCCGGCACCAACGTCAATCGCGCCGAATGCTGCAACAGCTTCTGCGTCTCAATCAACTCAAACAACGCCGCCGCCACCGTCGGATTCCGCGCAATCTCCCGGAACACATCCCCCAACGTCGCCGGACGAACCGCCCCTGCCTTCGCAAACTCTACCGCCGCCTCGCGCTCCGCCGAACTCGTAATCACACTCACCTGGTTCGCCCCCGCCTGCTTGATCGCCGACGTCACCTGCCGCAGCCGGTTCACCACCTTCTCTTCAATCTGCCGGATCATCCCAAAATCGCGGAAATGCACCTTCCTTATATACACCGACCCCAACGCATACCCCCACGCCTTCGATTGCGCCGATACCTCCGCCCGCACCGTCTGGCTCATCGTGTGCCGCGTCTCCAGCATCTCCGCCAGCGGCATGTTACTCAGGCACCGCACCGTCGCGTTACTCACGTTCGCCCGCAAGGACCCGCGCGGATCCGTGTTCTTGAACAGATACGCCACCGGATCGCTGATCCACATCTCATACCAAATGCCGATCCCCATCGGCGCCCCCTCTTCCGAATTCACCGGCTGGCTGCGCAGATACTCCTGGTCCATTCGCATGTCCAACACCTTCACGCTCCCCAGCCACTGCACGATAAACGCCTTCGGCCCCAGCGTCACCGGCAGAATGTACAACCCCGGCTCGTCCAGAATCCCAATCACCTTCCCGAACAGCACATACACGCGGCATTGCCGCTCCTGCACAATCGCATACAGCCCAAACAGCCGCGCGAACAGCGGCATCAGCCCTTCAAACAAGAACAGCAGCAGAACGATTACACCCGCCGTGATCAGCATCGCTTACCTCGCCTCCCGGTAGACCTTCTCGGCCTTCTCAAACAGCCCCACCTTCACGCTCCGCACATACATCTCCAGCACGTCCGGCCCCGCCGCGTGCATCTGCTCAAGCTGGTCCGCCAGCGCCCGGATTGGCTCAATCTCCGCCTGCGCCCGCAGGGTCTCAATCTCGACCGCCCGCCGCGACTGCACGATCTTCTGGTCCGCCGCCGCCTGCGCCAGACTGATGTCGCTCGACACCTGGTTATGCGCCGTATTGATCGCCGCCAACGCCGACTCCACCTCCTCCGGCGGATCAATCCCCGTTATCAACGACGCATCCAACACCACCCCATAACGCGCCGCCGCCGACCGGCACTCCTGATCCATGTACTCGTTCAAATCCCGCAAATTCTTCCGCAGATCGTTGATCGACACCCCCGTCACATCCGCCCCAGGCACTGCCGGCAACACAGGATCCGCCGCGCCCGCCGCCTTCCGCGCCTCGAAATTCGCGATCCTCTGCCGCAGCACCGACACGAAATACCCCATCACATGCACAATCGGCGACTTGATCCCAAATAGGTACGCATACAGATTCTGCTCGCTCACCCGGTACCGGATCTGCCCCGTCAATCCCGTATTCAGTTGATCCTTCGTCACCGCCTCCAGCTTCGTGCCCCCTTCATTCGCGCTCGGATCCTGCAGGTCCAGCGCCATGTTGATCGTGCTGGTCGCAATGCTCACCTTGTACACCTTCTCCCAAGGCATCTTGAAATACAGCCCCGCCGGAATCACACGCACCTGCGGATAGCGGTAGCGCTCGCGCTCGTCCGGCGCCAGCGATTGCGAGATCGGGTCGTCCAAAGTGGTTGCGGTTTCGCTGATCCGTTCGGCCCGGCCGAAACGGGTCTTCACGGCACGCTCGTTCTGGTCCACCGTATACACGCCCATCACCAACACCCGCACGGCAAACCACGCAGTCAGTCCAAACAACACGCCAACAAGGAATTCCATAGCGCCGCCCAGTATAGCCGTTTGTTTCCTCGCGCATCGGCCACGCCCACCCTTCGATACACTATGTGAATATGGAAACGCTTGTGGAGACCCCCGCCGAGCTAAGCACTGGCCAGCGCGTCATGGACCTGGAGGCCCAATACATCCTCCAAACCTACGGCCGCTACCCGCTCGTGCTCACCCGCGGCAAGGGCTGCTATCTCTGGGATGTCGACGGCAAACGCTATCTGGACCTGTTGAGCGGCATCGGCGTCAATGCCCTCGGCCACGCGCACCCGCGCATCGTGCGCGTCATCCGCGAACAGGCCGGCAAACTCGTCCACTCCTCCAACCTCTACTATCACGAGTACCAGGGCAAACTCGCCCAACGCCTCTCCGCCATGAGCGGCCTCCAACGCACCTTCTTCTGCAACTCCGGCACCGAAGCGATGGAAGGCGCCCTCAAGATCATCAAGTCCTGGGGCAGCAAAATCTCACCCGATAAGTACGAAATCGTCAGCCTCGAAAACTCCTTCCACGGCCGTTCCATCGGAGCCGTCTCCGTCACCGGACAGCCCAAGTACCGCGCTCCCTTCGAACCCCTCCTGCCCGGCGTGAAGTTCGTCCCCCGCCATGACCTCAGTGCCCTCGAAGCCGCCGTCAACGAAAACACCGCCGGCATCGTCCTCGAATTGATCCAGGGTGAAGGTGGCATCTATCCGCTCGGAGAGAAGATGACCCGCCTCGCCCGCGAGCTCGCCGACAAGCACAACGCCCTCCTCTGCCTCGACGAGATCCAATGCGGCGTCGGCCGGCCCGGCACCTACTTCGCCTACCAGATCCCCGATCCCATCGTCATGCCCGACATCATGACCGCCGCCAAACCCCTCGGCGCGGGCATCCCCATCGGCATCATCATGACCAATGAACGCGCCGCCCCCGCGCTCACCGCCGGCATGCATGGCTCCACCTTCGGCGGCGGTGCCCTGGCCTGCCGCGTCGCTCTCGAATGCGTCGACATCCTCGAAGAGTTGATGCCCCACATCCGCCAGGCCGGCGCCTACTTCAAGTCCGAACTAGAAGACATGGGCCGCAAGTTCTCCTTCGTCAAGGAAGTCCGCGGCCAGGGCCTCATGCTCGGCATCGAAATCGATTTCCCCTGCAAGCAGTTCGTCACCGACGCCATGAGCGAAGGCCTCCTTATCAACGTCACCCACGAAACCGTCGTCCGCATGCTGCCGCCCTACATCATCACCGAACGCGAGATCGACCGCGCCGTCCGCGGCCTCCGTAACGTCTTCCGCAAAGCAACCAAATCCTACAAGCCGAACGCGGCCTCAGCGTAACACCCATGCCATTCACACTCGAAGGGAAAGTCGCGCTCGTCACCGGTGGCGGGCGCGGTATCGGCAAAGCCATCGCCCAGCGCTTCGCCGCCGCCGGAGCAACCGTCGTCATCGCCAGCCGCAAACGCGAGAACCTCGAAAAGACTGCCGCCGAAGCTGCGGACCTCCCCGGCAAGATCATTCCCCTGGTCTGTCACGTCGGCCGCCCAGCCGATCTCGCCACCCTCGTCGACCACACCCTCCAACAGGCCGGCCCCATCGACATCCTCGTCAACAACAGCGCCACCAACATCGGCCAGGGTCCGGCACTGGAAGTCTCCGACGAAGCGCTGCTCAAGACCATGGAGATCAATGTCCTCGCCGCCCACCGCCTCATCCGCCTCATCGTGCCGAAGATGATCGAACGCGGCCAGGGCGGATCCATCATCAACATCGCCTCCATCGCCGGCCTGCGCCCGCAAACGCACGGCCTGGTCTACAGCTCCACCAAAGCCGCGCTCATCATGATGACCAAAATCTGGGCCATCGAATTCGGCGCCCACCGCATCCGCGTCAACGCCATCTGCCCCGGCCTCATCCAAACCGACTTCAGCGAACTCTTCTGGAGCGACGAAGAGCATATGGCCAACCTCAAAGCCACCCAGCCTCTTGCCTACCTCGGCCAGCCCTCCGAGATCGCCGGAGCCGCGCTCTTTCTCGCCTCCGCCGAATCCTCCTACATGACCGGCGCCACCATGGTCATCGACGGCGGCGCCACCGCCAAATAGCTACAAAGTGTCGTTCCGTAACCCCGCCGGAGCGCCCGTCACCAGCACCACCGCGAAATAGCCGTACTTCTCCGCCTGAATATCTTTACCCGGCATCGCCATCAGTTCCGACTCGCCCGCGGCCGTCCTCAGCCGCAGGCGAACCGGATGCTGCCAGCGGTAGTGGCGCAGTCGCACCGTGCCCGCGCCACAGGCCGCCCGCAAATCGAACTCCTCCACCGCACCGCCCGCCAACCCCGCCGTCAACGTCCCGCCTTCCACGGCGCGGCACCGCAGCACCAGCGTCAATGTGGGCTCACGCTGCACCCGCCACAGCCGCACTCCGCCCCAAGCCGCCACCAACAGCAGCACCCCTAACAGCGCCGCCCAGCGGCCACGCGTCACGGCACTACCTCACGCACGTAGTCGCATTCGTCGTGGTGTGTGTGAACGGGCCGCGCGGGTTCCCCGTCTCGCTTCGGATGGGTACACGAACTGCGCAGATAGGCCTCCACCAAATCCCATTCATTCACTACCCCAACGTGGTCCTGCGCCCATTTCACCATCCGGTACATGCCGTGGTAAACGGCCACCGCGAATCGCAGCGTCTGCACGTCGTTGCGGCCCGCCTTCCCCCCTGCCGACTGGATCTTCAACCCCAGAAACGCCGTTACCACGAAGTCTTCCACCATCTCGTTGCTGTAGATGTCCGCGTATTGCCCGGGTATGTTCATCTGGTACAACACCCAGTCCACCGCGTTCGGCCGCGCCGGGAACGCCTGTTCCACGATTCGCCTCAGTCGCGCGTAGGCCAAACACTCCCGCAGCGCTTTCTTGCAGTTGTCGATCACATCCTGATACGCGGGCTGCCCCAGTTGCCCCCGCCCAAAGGTCTCCGCCCACGGAGCCCAATCCTCTCCCGGCGTGTACCGCTTTGCTTCCGCCGCATAGATCCGGTTCACCAGACCGGTCGTCAACAGACTCTGCGCCCGCGCGTCCCTCACCGCCGCCTTCGCCATCTCGAACGTGAACGCCAGCGGCTGCGGCTGGTACTTCATGTGCGTCGCCAGCTTCCGCAGCGCCGCCCAGTCCGATGGCTCAATCACACCCTCCGTCAACGCCACATACAGCCGCAGCACGCCCTCCACATCGAGATTGTGCAGTTGCTTCGGCGTCGCGCCATTGATCATGTCGCGCGCCTCGTTGTCCCGTTCCATCCACGAGACCGCCGCCAGCCGCGCCTTGATCACTGCCGTCGTCAAAGGCACCGGAGCCACTGGCTCCGGCGGGCAGGGTGCCGGCGGCTTCCCATGCCGTTTGTGGTACTCCTCCCACGTAGGATGATGCAGAATCGTCTCCCCCACGGTGATCAGGTCCACGTTCCGGATCGGGTACTCCTTGATTGCGTTCTTCTGATCGTCCCAACGCGCGAAAACATGCAGTGTCGTCACGTTGCCGTAGATCGCCAGTGAGTATTTGCTAAGCCAGTCCCCTGGCTTCACCTTGATCCTTCCATCTGGCGTCATGTCTAGTGTCGATTTTGTCGCCGTGCCGCTGGCCATATGCTCCTCCGTAGTCGCCCCTCACACTGGATTACGTGCCAATCGAGGCTCTGGAAGAATCACGCCTCCAGAATTAATCCCAGCGCCACAAGTTTCCAAAGACGCCGCAACCCCAACTGCGCTAGCGTTGTCTCTGAATACAGCGTTCGATGCGTGTTCGGCTACGACGAAGGCGCAATCGTCAGGGGGTAGGTCATTTGCCTGAAGTAACAAGACGCCGCATCATGGGTGGCTTCGCCGGTGCGGCAATTACCGGCGTCTCCAACGTGGGTGCGCATCAGAAAGCGGGGAACACCCGCCTGGGTACGCCGCCGATTCAGGGAAGGGTTGGTATGAATTCAAAGATGTTCACTTTCGCCGGTGGGAACGCCGGGATCTGGTCTGTTATCGAGACCAAGGCGGTAGTAGGCGACTCGCTGCCAGCCGCCGAGAGGCTTGACGTCCTCGCGGGGCCGGGTTCCGTCCCCCAAGACGCGAAGTGGGTCCTGCGCGGGGTCACGAGCAACGCCCGTTATACTACCCGCGCCGAAAAAGAACTCCTGGTCGCCAAACAGGTGGATCTGGGCCGAGCCGAAGCCTCTCGGGCGGCCCTGATCCCGATTCGGAAGAGTGCGGCGTGGTGGGATCTGCCGCAGGATGACCGCCGCCGGATCTTTGAGGAAAGTTCCCACCACGTCAAAACCGGTCTCAAGTACCTGCCTGCGATCTCCCGCCGCCTTCATCACTGCCGCGACTTGGGTGAGACGCAACCATTCGATTTTTTGACTTGGTTCGATTACGCGCCGGAACACTCGGCGGCGTTCGAGGAACTTGTGGCCGAGTTGCGCGCGACCGAGGAGTGGAAGTTCGTCGAAAGAGAGGTGGACATCCGTCTGGCGCGTTGACGCACGGCCCGGATCCACCGCCGGTACGCCAACAAAGTTAATTCCCCGCGCCCCGCGCAAGGTATCCTACGAAGACTCGCGATGAACCGACGTACCTTCCTGTCCCTGTCCGCCACCACCGCGTTTGCCTCCGCCGCGCCCAAGGCTTCGAAGAAGAAATCCGCCACCCCCGCCCGCGCCACCGGACGCCGCACCAAAGTCGAAATCAAAGGCGACCAGTTCTTCCTCAACGGCAAACCCACCTATCCGGGCCGCACCTGGGAAGGACACAAAATCGAAGGCCTGCTCATGAACGCCCGCACCGTGCAGGCCATCTTCGACGACGAAAACCCCGAAACCGCAGCCCTCTGGAAGTACCCCGATACCGGCCGCTGGGACCCCGATCGCAACACCGCCGAGTTCGTCGCCGCCCTCCCCGAATGGCGCCGCCACGGTCTGCTCAGCTTCAACGTCTGCCTCCAGGGCGGCAATCCCCAGGGCTACCGCAAAGACCAGCCCTGGAAGAACAACGCCTTCCGCCCCGACGGCTCACTCAAGCCCGCCTACCTCGCGCGCCTGGAAAAGGTTCTCAACGCCGCCGACCGCCTCGGCATGGTCCCCCAACTCTGCCTCTTCTACTTCGGCCAGGACCAATACTTCGAAGGCGACGAAGCTATCCGCCGCGGCGTCCGCTCCATCATCCGCTGGCTCCACGCCCGCAACTATCGCCACCTGCTGCTCGAAATCGCCAACGAGTGCAACAACGGCAAGTACGACCAGCCCCTCCTCAAACCCAACCGCATCGTCGAGCTATTCGATCTCGCCCGCGACGAGTTCCGCGGCGGCTACCCCTACCCCGTCGGCACCAGCTTCACCGGCGGCATCATCCCCCCCGCCAACATCGTCGAAGCCTCCGACTACCTCCTCCTTCACGGCAACGGCGTCAAGGACCCCAAACGCATCGCCCAAATGGTCGAGGAGACGCGCAAGGTCCCCGGCTACTTCCCCATGCCCATCCTCTTCAACGAAGACGACCACTTCGACTTCGACAAGCCCGTCAACAACTACACCGAAGCCGTAAAACAGTACGCCTCCTGGGGCATCCTCGATATCGGAGAAAACAACTACCGCGACGGCCACCAAAGCCCGCCCGTCAATTGGGGCCTCAGCACCGATCGCAAACGCCAATTCTTCGAACTAACGAAAAGGATCACCCTCGGCTAAGTCGCTTGAAGGCACCTACTGCCGCGACGAGTTCTTTCCGCGAACTACCGCGGGGCCAGCAAATCAACGCACTCGGATGGACCTGCCCCCACTGTGGCAAGCGCCAGGCTCGCTCTGGCAGCAAGCTCCAGCGGGTGCAACTTGTCGACGTACCGGCCATGAACAATCCGGTCTACCCCGGCCCCAACCAGAGGCGCTGCCGTTCGCAACGATGCCCGCAGTGCGACTGCGCTTGTTCTGCCACCGTGTAGAACAAGATTGCGCTGCCGGTAAAGGCGCTTGAAGGCATCAGCGGCATGGGTCTGGATGTCCGCTAGCTTGTCGGATGGACTCGTCAGAACGACACGCATCCGTTCGACCGCGGCTTCCTCGGACGCTTCGGCTAAGGTCGGAATGTTGCCGGAGGCAATTGCCTGGGCGACCAGAGCGGCACGATCCCGGTTTTCTTCAACTTTCTTGAGCTGGTTTGCGATGTCACCATGGGTGCTCTCCAGAACATAGGACAGCATCGTAAGCTCGGCGCGCGGGAAGGAACACGCGACGATTGTCGCAAGACGGTCTGCCGCCGCCGCTCGACTCGTTTCCGGTTCACTCAGAAGGAATTCGATGGCCGCCCACCCTCCTGCAACCGCGGCCGCGGGGGAACTGGATTGCAGCGGTGCCAACAACTCGATCGCGGGATCGACGGCATCGTCTTTCTCGGACTCCAGCCAAACGCGGTTTTCCCGGTGGACGGCTCCGACATGGACTCCGCGAAAGGCCCGCGAGATTGAAATCGGCCTTTTCTGACCAGCCACCCAAGCCTGTGGCAAAGGCCGCACTTCTTTGTTCAAGCTCACGAGAACTCTTGCCGCAAACACGTCCACGATTTCGGAGGCGGACGCCGCGGCCGCTTCCGCATCTTGCTCAGTAACCGTCAGGAGCAGACCACCCTGCTGCTTAATATCCTCGACGGAGAACTCATGCTTCCTCAGCCATTCCGATACACTACGTGCCTCTAGCCAACAATCTGGAGTGCGGAAGCCCTTCTTCACTGACGCCTCAAGCCGCGAAGGAAACGCGATGAGCACATCAAAGGCCTTCTGCGGCTGCGACGCTCTCGCGGCGATGGCCTCAACGAGGGCGGAGAGATCCTTGGGCTCGGGGTCGTGCTTCAGGTGATAGGACCACCACCGATGAAGATAGCCCGCGCTGAATCCTTTGTCGAGCAGATAAGACGCTATGGCTCGCGCGGCCCGCTCCGGACCAGCGCTCGCCGATCCCTTTTCTATAGCCTGCGCCCATACTCTGAGATACTGACCATCAGCCTTCGCAGCCAGATCGGCCAGAATCCTGTAGTCCAGTCCTTCAAACCTGAGTTGACCTTTCTGCTCCGCCTTCTTGAGCAACGGCTGAAGGGCCTGTTTGCTCTCGCTGCTGATTGCGGGGTCCTTCCCACTGAGACGAATTGCCGTCGAAACCACGGACTGCATAGAGTCCGGCCCGAGGATTCCGGCGCGAGCAGCCTCGCTTGCCTCCAGAACCTCCCGGATTGCAAGGATCGTACCGATGTTCCAAAGTGCACGGTTCCAATGAACTGCGGGCTGAAAGAACTCCAGAAGGCGCGCCGCGACGTGCTGTTCGTAGCCGTTGACAGGGGATAGCAAGTTGGGTACCCTCAAACCAGGACATCACGTCCGAGTTCTAAATGGGGCACGTCCCGGAACGCTGAGGCTGACTCAGCGGGAAGGCACAAGCCCCTTTTCCTTTTGTGGCGCTACTGCGGCTGGCTCGCCAACACCGTCAACGCCTCCAACACCCGCGCCCGCTGCTCCGCCGTCACCGTCAAATACCGGTGCTTCCCCATCGCCCCCGCCTCCAACTTCGTCTGCCCATCCTCAGCCACACTCACGGTACCCGCATCCGACAACCCAAAATATCCGCGATCCGGCCGCACCGCATACAACACCGAAGTCAGATCCCAAGTCGGCCGGTCATACGGCATCTTCTGATACGCCCGGTAAGCATCCACCACCGGATGATTCCGCACCCAGCCGAAATCCCGCTCAATACTCACAGCCTCGAACTGGATCGCCAGCCCAATCTCAAACCCCGAAAACACAATCTCCCCCGGCCATTCCCCAAACACCTTGCGCGCCGACGGCACATCGATCCGCACGTTATACTCCGGCTTGCCCACCGGAAACTGCCCCGCCATCACACTCAGCAGCTTCACCTTCCGCGCCGCTAACTCCTTCCCACCAGGCTCCGCCAGCAGCCGCGCCAGGTTCGTACTAAACCCCACCTGCACAATCACCACGCTCTTGTCCGGCTGCGATTCCAACACCTTCCGGATCACCGCCGCCCCCTCCGGCAGCTTATCCTCCGGCTTAACGCGACGCTTGTAAATAGAATTTTGTGCAGGCAGACGCGTGTAGTCGGAATCCTTCGGCGTCGGCCCATTATGAGAAATGCCAATCGGAATCCCCGGCCGCCCGTAGAAGTGGTTCACCAGATCCACAAACGGCCCGGACCACCGGTTGTCCTTCGTCAGCGTGACCGCCAGCAGCTTCGCTTCCCCGCGTGATTCCAACGCGTGGATCACCGCCAGCGCCAGGGCATCGTCGATGTCATTGCCCATGTCGGTGTCGAAAAGCAACGGCACCGGAGCGGCAGGCGCCAACACAACGCCCAATAGCAAAGCGAGCAGCGGCTTCATCAAAACGAGTATAGACGCACGGTGGCCCGGCTGCCGCACAGAACCAACACGGTTCTCTCTGCGTACGCCGCGCCTTCAGCGCGCCTATCTGTTCCTAATTTCCGCTACAGCGCCAATCTCTGGCCCACCCTACGCCTGTGGCGGATTCGCCGAGGGCAGAATGACCTGCGCGGGCTTGTCCTTCTTCGGTGCTGGCTTGTCTTTGCCCGGATCCTTGTCCTTCATCGGACTAATGATCACATGGCAGTTGCGGCCTTCCAGCTTCGGATGGCCTTCCACCACTCCTGCCTCTTTCAGATCCTCGGCAAAGCGCAGCAGCAGGTTCCTCCCCAGGTCCACGTGCGCGATTTCACGCCCGCGGAACTGCACCACTGCCTTCACGCGATTGCCTTCTTTCAAAAACCGCAGCGCATGGTTTTTCTTGAAGTCGTAGTCGTGATCGTCGGTGTTCGGCCGGAACTTCAGTTCCTTCACCTGGATGATGTGCTGCTTCTTCTTGGCCTCGTGCGACTTCTTCTTCTGTTCGTACTGCCACTGGCCATAATCCATGGCCTTGGCAACCGGCGGCTCCGCCGTCGGCGACACCAGGATCAGGTCCAGCCCCAACTCCTGGGCCCGGCGGATGGCGGCCTGCGTCGGCATCACCTCCACCACTCCTCCAGGGAAGACCGCACGAACTTCACGGACACGGATTGCCTCATTTACGTTCTCACGAACCCGAGGCATGGGACGGCGTGGGGGATAATTTCTAGGCGGGTACATTCGAAGGCGGCAGAGCGAGTTCTGCTAAACTGATTCCTTTCGGTGGATTAGGCCTTTTTAATCTCCAGCTTCCAAGCGCAAAGGGGATGCCCGCTTGTGACAGACATCCCCTTCTGAAAGATCAAGTTAAACAATTCCAGCCCTTAGTGTAATCGGATTCCGGGTTGCTAGCAATGGGGTGCCAAAGAAAAGTGCAACCAAAACCCCCTTCTAAGCCGTTACACTGAAAGCTGGACTGCGCATTTGTGCCCATGAGACGCGCTCCGTTTGCCCTCGCGGCTGCCCTCCTCCTCCTCCTCACTCACTCCCCGTCCCCCGCGCAGGAGACGGGACAATTGGATTCCAGCCCCGCCCTCTTCAGCGTCCTCGCCGCCCTCAATGCCGCCGGCTTCGACGCCGACCTCAATTCCCAAAGCAATAGCCCTATCCGCGCCGCCGTCCGCCAGCACCTCGCGTCCAAAAACATACCTTCCCTCGCCGAGATCCGCCGCTACATCCGCGACCACCGCCAGGACGGCGACACCGCCCTCCTCGCCCGCTACATCTCCTTCGCCCTCTGCATCGGCAACCCGCCCGAGTTCAAGTTCCGCTACCGCACCAATGACCTCCCGCCGGAAGTCGCCGCCATGGAAGCCTTCCTCCCCCTCCTCCGCCAGTTTCACCAGGAGGCCGGCATCGACGCCTTGTATCAAGCCGCCCAACCCCACTTCGAAAAGGCCATCGACGCCTACCACGGCCCCGTCTCCCAGGCCGTCCTCGAATCCAATGGCTACCTCCGCAACCCCACCAGTGGAGCCAGCGGCCGCCGCTTCCAGATTTACCTCGACCTGCTCGGCCCCCCCAACCAAGTCCACACCCGCAGCTATGGCGATGACTTCTTCGTCGTCGTCACCCCCTCGCTCGAACCCATGACCGCCGATATCCGCCACGCCTACCTGCAGCATGCCGTCTCCCCGCTCGTCATGCGCCAGACCGAGGAACTCAACAAGCGCAAAGGCCTGCTCGACTTCGCCCTCCCCGCCCCCCTCCTCCCCGATCCCTACAAACAGGATTTCGTCCTGCTCGCCGAAAAGTCCCTCGTCAAAGCCATCGAAACCCGCCTCCTCACCGGACCCGGAGCCGCCGTCCGCCGCCAGCAACTCGTCGATCAGGCCCTCGCCGAGGGCTATATCCTCACCCCCTACTTCGCCGAAGCCCTCCCCGGCTACGAGAAGCAGGAACAGTCCATGCGCTTCTACTTCCCCGAAATCATCACCGCCCTCGACGCTAAGAAAGAGGATAAGCGCCTCGAACGTGTCCAGTTCGCCTCCACCGCCACCATCCGCCGCGCCAGGACCGCCCCTACACCGCAGCCCGAAGCCCCCACCGGCATTCCCAAACTCCTCGCCGATGCCGAAGCCCTCTACGAAGGCAAGCAACTCGCCGAAGCCCGCAAGACGTTCCTGGACATCGTCGCCAAAACCGACGACAAAACCCTCCAGGCCAAGGCCTACTACGGCCTCGCCCGCGTCGCCATCCGCGACAATGACCCGGAACTCGGTGAACGCCTATTCCAGAAAAGCCTCGACCTCGCCCCCGATCCTGCGACAAAGGCCTGGTGTTTGGTGTACCTTGGCAGATTGGCGGATATCGCGGGCGAAGCCCCCCAAGCCACTGATTTTTACAAGGCCGCCCTGGCGGTCGACGGAGCCTCCACCTTAGCCCGCCAAACCGCGGAAAAGGGCCTGGCTGGAGCCTTCCGCCGCAAAACACAGTAAAAGGAGCACATGATGAAGAAGGTTTTGACGATCGCCGCGGCTGTCCTGCTTGCCACCAGCGCGTGGGCCCAGAAGCCGAAGTCCCAAAAAGAAGTGGATGCCCTCATGGCCATCCAGAATGCCCAGGATCCCGATAGCCGCATCACCGCCGTCGAGAACCTCCTCACCAAGTTCGCCGACACCGAGTTCAAGACCTTCGCGCTGATGATGGCCACCGACGCCGCCCAGCAAAAAGGCGACTTCGAAAAGCTCATCATCTACGGCGAACGCACCCTCCAGGCCGACCCCAAGTCTTACCCCGTCATGCTCATGATGTCCCGCGCCATCGCCCAGCGCGTCCGCGAAAATGACCTCGACCGCGAAGAGCGCCTCACCAACGCCGAAAAGCTCGCCAAGGACGCGGGCGAAGCCCTCAAAACAGCCCAGAAGATGAATCCGCAGATGACCGACGAACAGTGGGCCCAGGCCAAGAAGGACTTCGAAGCCCAGCAGCACGAATCCCTCGGCATGATCGCCAACGCCCGCAAAAAGTACGATGTCGCCGCCGCCGAATACAAGACCGCCGTCGAACTCAATAGCGACCCGGCCACCATGGTCCGCCTCGGCCAGGCCCTCAACAACGGCGGCAAGTACGACGACGCCATCGCCGTCCTCGACAAAGTCATAGCCACCGCCGACGCGCACCCCCAGGTCAAGCAGGTCGCCCAAACGGAAAAGAGCCGCGCCGTCCAAGCCAAAACGAAGAAGTAGCGATTGATGAACGACAAGCTGGCACTGCTCGAAACCGAAATCGGCTATCAGTTTCGGGACAGGAGTCTGCTGGAACGCGCACTCAGCCACAAATCCTATCGCTTCGAGAAACAGCTCCCCACCACCGGAGTCACCGAGGATAACGAACAACTCGAATTCCTCGGCGACTCCGTCCTGGGGTTCCTCGTTGCCGAGCAACTGGTGCGCCTCTATCCGGCCATGTCCGAAGGCGGCCTCTCCAAGCGCAAGGCCCACCTCGTCAGCGCCCAGAAACTCTACGAAGCCGCCGACCTGCTAGGCTTGGGCGAGTTCCTCCTGCTAGGCCGCGGCGAAGAGATGAGCGGCGGCCGCTCCAAACGCGCCCTACTCGCCAACGCCTTCGAAGCCCTCATCGCCGCCATGTACATGGATGGCGGCATCGAAGTCGTCCGCGCCTTCATCGCCCGCCACATCATCGCCGAGTTCCTCTCCGGCGGCGGCGACGGCGAAGCCAAGGTCTGCGACTACAAGAGCTCCCTCCAGGAAACCACCCAAAAGCTCAAGCTGCCCACCCCCCGCTATTCCATCGTCCGCGAACAGGGCCCCGAACACTCCAAAGTCTTCACCGTCGAAGTCCGCGTCGGCAAGGAAATCTCCACCCGCGCCGAAGGCTTCTCCAAAAAGAGCGCCGGCCAAAAAGCCGCCCAACTCGCCCTCGAACACTTGGAAAAGATAGAAGCCAGCGGCCTCCCCGCCTAGCCGAACACGACTCGCTTCCACCCAACCCGCGGTCTCTGAAAATTGACAAGCAGGCAAAGCGCCCGGCCCGAGCACACTTCAGCTCCACCACCAACACATCCTCCACCAGGATGTCGGCAAAGTACTCCCCCACCCGATGCCCCTTGTAGGTTACTCGAAAGGAGACTTCGGCAGCGCCCCGGATGCCGCGAAGGTGGAGTTCATGGAGTAGAGCCCGCTGGTAGACCTTCTCCAGAAACCCCGCGCCAAGCGTGTTCGACACCTCAAAAACGGCACCGAGCACCTGCTCCGTCAACTCACCAAAACATCGGTGTTCATCCGTGGCAATCTAACTCGCTATCCTGCAACCACTTATCGAATCCAGCACCCCGCCACTCTTGCTCCCCTATGCCGTCCTGAAACCAAGGGCCGCCCCCACGTTCTTTGACATCCCCAACCCCAGCGAAGACAAAAAAGTGCACGTCCGAACCCAAGCCGCCCCCTCAACACACCAAATCCTCCCGCCCCACCTGGAATCCCCCCAACCGCCCTAACGCCGCCAACCCAATCCGCTCCGGCTGGAAGAAGTCATTCGCCAACTCCTGCAACTGCTCGGCCCGCACCGCTTCGATATTGTCGATGATCTCGTCCATCGTCGCGAACCGCCCATAGAAAATCTGCTGCCGCGCAATGTGCGACATCCGGCTCGAAGTGGACTCCAGCGCCAGCATCAGCGACCCCTTCAAGTTGTCTTTCGCCCGCCTCAGTTCCTCCTCCGGTACCGGCGTCTCCTTCAACGACCGGAACTCGCCCAGCGTCACCTTCAACAACTCCGGTACATGCTCCACCGACGTCCCCGCGAACACCGACAGCACCCCGCTATCCCGGTACATGTACTGCTCGCTGAACACCGAGTACGCCAAGCCGCGCTTCTCCCTTATGTTCTGGAACAGCCGCGAGCTCATGCTGCCGCCCAGCACCGTCGCCAGCACATACGACGGATACCGCATCGGATGCGACAGCGGATTGCACGGCACCCCCAGGCACACCTGCACCTGCTCCAAAGACCGCTTGTTCTTCAAGATCAGCGGGGCCTGCGCCGTCGGAGCCGTCTCCTTCACCGCCGTCTCGCGCCGCTGCAGGTGCCCGAAATACTTCCGCACCAGTTCCAGCAACTGCTCATGGGTGAGGTTGCCCGCCGCCGCGATCACCATCCGCCCCGGCTCGTACATCTGCTCGTAATACGCCCGCAGAATCACCGGATTGAAGCTTTTGATCGTCGCCTTCGTCCCCAGAATCGGACGCCCAATCGCGTGCCCGCCCCAGAAGCTGTTGGTGAACAGGTCGTGTACCAGGTACTCCGGGTTGTCCACCTCCATCTTCAACTCTTCGAGGATCACGCCCTTCTCTTTCTCGATATCCTCGGGCCGGAACAGCGGGTTCAACACCAGATCCGCCAGAATGTCGAATCCCTGCCCCAGATGCTGGTCCAGCATCTTCGCGCTGTAGCAGACCAGTTCCTTCGAGGTGAAGGCATCCATGTTGCCGCCCAACGAATCGGTCTCCCGCGCGATATCTTCCGCCGACCGGTTCGCCGTTCCCTTGAACAGCATGTGCTCAATGAAGTGCGCGATGCCGTTCTGCTTCGCGGTTTCATGCCGCGACCCGGCATTCACCCAGATCCCAACGGCTACGGACCGGACATGTGGCATCTGCTCGGATACCACGGTGATGCCATTTGGCAGGAGTTCGGAGCGCACGTTCTCCGTGCGGGGAGGACTTTGCATTTGGTTAACTTCATTGTATCGTGCGGGCCTCGCTACACTGGAGGTATGACGCCCACGCTCGTCGGGCTCGACGCCGACGCCCTTCACGCCTTGTTAGAACAGCTTACGGGCGCCCCAGTCCCCGCGTTCCGCGCCCGCCAGGTGTATGACGCCCTGTATCACCAGCGCGTGGCCAGCGTCGATGCCATCACCGCCCTGCCCGCCGCCTGGCGCGAGAAGCTCGCCGCCCTCCCCTTCGGTCTGCCCGCCCCCTTACAGGATTACCGTAGTATTGACGGCACCCGCCGCTACCTGCTTGGCCTCGCCGACGGCCGCAGCGTCGAAACGGTCCTCATGCCCGAAGGCGCACGCCACACCTTCTGCATCTCCAGCCAGGTGGGCTGTCCGGTCAACTGCCAGTTCTGCCTCACCGCCCGCCTCGGGCTAGAACGCAACCTCACCGCCGGCGAGATCATCGGCCAGATCCTCTATGTTGCCGCCGATAACGGCCTGGCCGCCGACATGCAGAAGCTAAACGTCGTCATGATGGGCCAGGGCGAGCCTCTCCTCAACCTCCCCAACGTCCTGGAGGCTACCCGCATCCTCGTCGACGAGCACGGCGTCGGCCTCTCCGAACGCCGCCTCACCCTCTCCACCGCCGGCATCATCCCCAAAATCGAAGAACTCGGCCGCGAGCCCATTCGCCCCAAACTCGCCATCTCCCTCAACGCCTCCTACGAGGACCAGCGCCGCCAGATCATGCCCATCACCAAGAAGTATCACCTTAAGGATCTGATGGCCGCCTGCAAAGCCTACCCGCTGCGCCCCTGGGAGCACCTCACTTTCGAATACGTCCTGCTAGGCGGCGTCAACGATACCGATGCCGATGCCCGCCGCGTCGTTACCCTCTTAGGCAACCTGCGCGCCAAGGTCAACCTCATCGCCCTCAACCCCGGCCCCGATATCCCCTTCGAACGCCCCTCCCCCGAACGCGTCGCCATTTTCCAGGCCATCATTCGCCGCAGCCTGCCGTGTTTTGTCCGCAAGCCCCGCGGCCTGGATATCTTCGCCGCCTGCGGCCAGCTCAAGCGCATGAATGAACAAAGCGGTCTGGTGCCCCTTACCGTAGCCCCACCTCCACCGGCGCGGCCGTCGCTGCATCGGTAACGATCTCCGCATCCGGGTGCCCCTGCACCAGCGTCGCCGGATACTCCGCCATCACCTCGCCCGCCACCGCGATCCGGAAGATCGCCCGGTGCCGCTCCCCCGCCGCGCAGTACAGCCGGATCCGCCGCGACGCCAAGATATCGCGCATCCCGCACGTCACCGCCATCGGCGGAATCGCCTGCGAATTGCCGCCCGCCGAATGGATGCTCTGCACCACAATCGAGTCGTCCCCTAACGGCACCACCCGCGTCAATGATTCCCGCATCATCTCCACCGTCACCCGGTTCCAACGCGAGATCCACGGCTCGTTAAATGCCACATGCCCGTGATACCCAATACCCCCGAAACAGGCATCGGCCCCGCCCGCGGCCGCCAACCGCTCGCTGAACTCCTCGATCCGGAACGGATGCGGCACCACGTGGTTCTCCGCCGGCATTCGTAGATCCGCATCGATCTTCCCGAACAATTCCCGCCGCAGATACCCCGTGAAGCTCAGCGGGTGCGACTCTGGGATCGGCCGCCCCTGCCAGTCCAGAAACTCATCCATCTGGAACACCTGCACATGCCGCCACGACAGCCGCTCGCGATTCGTAATCTCGACGAGCAGCGGATATTGCCGCACTGGGCCCACCGGCAGAATCAGCCGCGCCGGACGGCCTTCCCGCGCCGCCCTTTGGATCTCATCCGCGATCGAACAGGCGAAATCCGCCAGCAGGGTCTGGTGATCCATCACCAGCCGGAACCTCGTCTTCGCCCGGCGTTCCAGTTCCGCAACCGGCAGAGTCAGCAGCGATGCAAAGCAATCCATCACTGTTCATACTAGCCCCACATCCCTGCTGAAATTCTGATAGTATCTTGCCAATCCTCAACGGGGTTTCTATGTCGAAAACTATCCAGGGCCTTGTTGCCCTTTTCCTTGCATGCTCTTTTGCCTTTGGCCAGGCTGGTAGCGGTGAGATCAGCGGGACGGTGGGCGATGCCTCCGGTGCCGTCGTCTCCGGAGCCAGCGTTACCATCACTAACCCTTCCACCGGCTTCACCCGCAACCTCAAAACCAACGAATCGGGCCTCTATTCCGCTCCCGCCCTGATCCCCGGCGTCTACACCGTACGCGTCGAGATGCAGGGCTTCCAGGCTCAATCCCGCTCCAACATCGAACTGCAGGTCGGCCAGGTGGCCGCCATCAACTTCGCGCTGGCCGTGGGCAACGTTGCCGAAACCATCGAAGTCACCGGCGGCGCTCCGGTCCTCGAGACCGAGTCCACCTCCGTCGGCACCGTCATCGAAAACAAGCGCATCGTCGAACTGCCGCTCAACGGCCGCAACTACCTCCAGCTTGCCTCCCTGATCCCCGGCGCCACCACCAACGGCCCGGCCTCCTCGCAGGGCCAGCAGCGCATGGGCGGCGCCCGCAACCAGTTCGCCCTCAACGTCGCCGGCCAGCGTGTTCACTATAACCACTACGCGCTCGACGGCATGGAGAACACCGACCCCAACTTCAACACCTACCTCTTCCTGCCGTCCATCGACGCGCTCCAGGAGTTCAAGGTGGAAAGCGGCCTCTTCTCCGCCGAGTACGGCCGCGCCATCGCCCAGATCAACGTCTCCACCAAGTCCGGCAACAACCAGTTCCACGGCGTCGCCTTCGAGTTCCTCCGCAATTCCTACTTCGATGCCAAGAACTTCTTTGCCCCCGCCAATCAGCCCAATCCGCCCTTCAAACGCAACCAGTTCGGCGGCACCTTCTCCGGCCCCGTCCTGATTCCCAAACTCTACAACGGCAAGAACAAGCTGTTCTTCATGTTCAACTACGAAGGCCTCCGCGAGCGCAAAGCCCTTACCCAGTTGGGCACCCTGCCCGACGCCCGCTACCGCTCCGGCAACTTCGGCTTCCTCAACAGGGCCATTCGCGATCCGCTCAACCCCGGCCAGGTCTTTCCCAACGCCATCATTCCGGAAAGCCGCATCCATCCAATCTCCCGGCGTGTGTTGAACGACTTCTATCCGCTCCCCAACCAGGCCGGCACTGGCGCCCTCGGCATCGCCAACAACTACCTCAACGGCGAAGGCCGGCGTACCAATGGCGACCAGTGGACGCTGCGCAGCGACCTTACCGCCATCCAGGACAATACCTTCTTCTTCCGCTTCTCGCAAACCAAGGAGCCCCAGTACATCCCCTTCGCCATCGCCGACCAGGGCAACGACGTCGATATCCTCGGCCAGCAGGGCGTGCTCGGCCACACTAAGGTCATCGGTAGCAACAAGGTGAATGAGTTCCGCTTCGGCATGAACTACTTCAGCTCCGCCAATATCCAGCAGCGCGCCTTCCAGCGCAATGTCGTCGGCGAACTCGGTTTGAATGGCCTCTCCCAGGATCCCCTCTTCTGGGGCATTCCCGTGTTCCAGATCTCCGGCTTCTCCAACATCGGCGAATGCAACGACTGCCCCTTCGTCAACTGGAATACCACTTTCCAGTTCTCCGACAACTTCTCCTGGGTGGCCGGCAAGCATTCGTTCAAGTTCGGGGGCGAGTTCCGCCGCCTGCGCTATAACCAGATCGGCGCCGTCGTCCCCCGCGGCCGCTTCACCTGGAATGGCCAGTACACCGGCGAGCCCATGGCCGACATGCTCCTCGGCGACATGAGCGGCACCGAAGGCCAGGTCGGCGCCCCCATCGCCAGCTTCCGCCAGAACTACATGGCACTCTACTTCCAGGACACCTGGAAGCTCACCCGCAAGCTCACCGTCAACTGGGGCGTCCGCTGGGAGTATGAAGCCCCCTTCTACGACAAGCACGACGCCATCGTCAACGTCGACTTCAAGTGGGATAACTCCGTGGAACCTGTCTTTGTTCGCGCCGGCACGGGCAACATCAACGACGGCAATCCGCGGTTCCCCGCTCCCGCCGGCTGGCAACTGGTGCGCGACGGCCGCTTTGGCCGCGGCGCCGGCGTGCCCGATTACAACGACTTCGGCCCGCGCATGGGCATCGCTTACCAGCTCAACTCCAAGACCGTCCTGCGGTCCGGCGTTGGCATCTATTACGTGCGCGACATCGGCAACGCCGTCTTCGATATCGTGCGCAACATCCCCTTCACCATTCGCCAGGCCGAGACCGCCGACACCACACGTCCCAACCTCAACTGGAACCGCCTGTTCACGTCCACCGGCTCACCCAGCTTCCTGTTGATCAACCAGTACGGCGAGCGCACCAGCTACGTCGCCCAATGGCAGACCTCCGTGCAGCGCGAGCTCACCCGTAACATGTCGCTGGAAGTTACCTACATGGGCTCGGCCGGCATCAAGCTCCGCCGCCTCACGTCCTATAACAACCCGGAACCGCGGCCCGGCAACCCCAACCTGAACCGTCCGTTCCCCAAGTTCAACGGTAGCTTCCAAAACATGAACGCGCCGTCGCATTCCAACTACCACTCGCTGCAGGCGCGCCTGCAACACCGCTTCGCTTACGGCTTCACGCTGCTCGGCTCCTATGCCTATGGCAAGTCCATCGACAACGGCTCCGGCGTGCGCACCACCGACGGCGATGCCCTCACGCCCTCCGATAACTACAACCTCGCCGCCGAGCGCGGCCTCTCCGCCTTCGACATGCGCCAGCGCTTCACCGCGTCCTTCCTCTACGAACTCCCGTTCGGCAAGGGCCGTCATTTCAACATCGACAACCGCGCCGCGAACTTCGTCTTCGGCGGCTGGCAGTTCGGCGGTATCGTCACCTTCCAGGATGGCTTCCCCAATACCGTGTACTGCGGCCCGGGCAACATCCAGAATGGCGGCGGCTACTGCAAGCCCGACGCCGTCTCCGGAGCCAAGCCCAACCTGCCCGATAACCAGCAGACCTTGCAGCGCTTCTTCGACACCTCGGCCTACGTCGACCGCCTCGGCGTCGCCCCCGGAACCACGCCAACCGTCTTCCGTTACGGCACCGCCGGCCGCAACACCGTCATTGGCCCCGGCATCACCAGCCTGGATATCTCCATCAACAAGTCCTTCCGCTTCCTGGAAGGGCATCAGGTGGAGTTCCGCGGCGAGATGTTCAACTTCCCCAACACCCCGAACTTCGGACAGCCCGGTACGACTCTGCGCACGCCCACTTACGGCGTGATCGGCGGCACACGCCTGGATAACCGTCAGATCCAACTGGCATTGAAGTACAGCTTCTAGCCCCGCTAAGCTTAGGGGGCGGGCTCCAAGTCCGCCCCCAGGCTTATGCTGTTACCTCTTCTCACCCTCCTGCTCACGGCGGCCACCGCCGATATCCCCGCCCTCCAAAAGCAACACAAAGTTCCCGCCGTCAGTATTGCCTATATCGAAAACGGCAAGCTGGGGAAGACCGAAGTCTTCGGCCCCGTCAAGCCGGACACGGTCTTCCAGGCCGCCTCCATCAGCAAACCCGTCGCCGCCACCGCTGCCCTGCACATGATGCAGCACGGCAATTTCACCCTCGAGGAAGACGTCAACCCCAAACTGAAATCCTGGAAAGTGCCGCCGCCGCCCTTCTCCACCGAGCACACCACCGTGCGGCGCCTGCTGACCCATACCGCCGGGCTCACCGTACATGGCTTCCCGGGCTATGCCGCCGGCGCCAAGCTGCCGACGCTCGTGCAGATCCTCAATGGCGAACCGCCCGCCAACACCAAGCCCATCGTCCCCGATATCCCGCCGGGCTCCAAGTTCCGCTATTCGGGCGGCGGCTATACCGTGCTGCAGCAGTTGCTCATGGATCGCACCGGCTGGAGCTTTCCGCAGATCATGGAACGCATGGTCCTCAGCCGCATTGGCATGAAGCGCAGCACCTATGAGCAGCCGCTGCCCGAGGCGTGGACCGCGAACGCCGCCGTCGCCCATGACAAAGACGGCAAACCAATCGCCGGGCGCTGGCACACGTATCCCGAACAGGCTGCCGCCGGCCTTTGGACCACGCCTACGGATCTCGCGCTCTGGGCCATCGAGATCCGGGAGGCTTATCACGGCCGCTCGGCCAAGGTCATCGAGCGGTCCACTGCCCGCCTCATGCTGACCGCCGACCAATTCGGCCGGGGCCTTGGGCCGCTCGTCGAAGGCACCGGCCCGAGCCTCAAGTTCTCCCACGGCGGCAGCAACGCCGGCTATCGCTGCTACTTCGAACTGGAAGTGGAATCCGGCAACGGCATCGTCATCATGACGAATGGCGACGAGGGTTCCGCCATCATCAAAGCCGTTATGGAAAGCCGCAAGCGCTAGCTCTATCGCTAACAACTCATTCATCTCGCACCGCGCCCTCCCAACGAATGGCGAAATGCGGTAGCCTCAAAGCGTCCAATCAGCTATGGCGACCCCCACCAGCAAGACGCTCCCCAGCAGAACGCCGCTCCAGGAAGGTGAAATCGTTACCTTCCTGCGAAAACGGGACTACCAAGCCGTGCGTGAGCTTGGCCAAGGCGCGACGGGCAAGACAGTTCTGTTGTACGACCCTGAAGTGCAAGTGCACTTGGTCTGCAAGAAGTACTCTCCACTCGATCCAACTCAGCGCGGACCGCTGTTCCGCTCATTCGTTCGCGAAATCAAGCTGCTGCATCGCATCCACCACCCAAACGTGGTCAGGTTCTTCAACTATTACCTGTATCAGGACACCTTTGCAGGGTATATTCTGATGGAGTTTATCGAGGGTGTCGATATTGACGATCACCTTAGTGGAAAGCCGGAACATGCCAACGACGTGTTCTTGCAGGCGATCGATGGCTTTGCTCACCTCGAGCAGGTAGGTGTTATGCATCGCGACATCCGGCCGAGCAATCTGCTCGTCAACCAGGATGGGGTGCTCAAGATCATTGACCTCGGTTTTGGGAAACGCGTAGTCACCTCAGACGATTTCGACAACAGCATCACGCTGAACTGGTACGTTCCGACGCCTGATGAATTCAGAGAGCAACGATACGATTTCTCAACAGAAGTCTACTTTCTAGGCAAGCTCTTCGAACGCCTTCTACAGCAGGCAAGGGTCGAACATTTCAAGTACAGTGATGCCCTACGCCAGATGTGTGAGCCTAATCCAGCCAATCGCTGGCAATCATTCTCAGAGTTGCAGCAGTCTCTTCGTTCCCGAAAGTTCACAGAGATCAGCTTTGCAAAAGAGCAGCGCGAGATCTACCAGGCGTTCGCCGGCGAGGTCGCCTATCACGTGACCAAGATCGAACGCAACGCCAAATATGCAACAGACGTCGGGCGAGTAGCGGCCCAACTTGCTGAAGCACATCGCAACTGCATGCTCGAGGAGAGCCTGCCTGATGCTAAAGCCGTCCTACGTTGCATCATCAATGGCAGCTACTGGTACCGGCAGAATGGGTTCTCCACGACGGTCCTCCGTGATTTTGTTCTGTTACTAAGAGAGGCAACCAACGAGCAATCCAACATCATCATGGCGAACCTTCACACGAAACTGGATGCCATAGACCGCTACGACGGGTTAATGGCAGGAGACGACGACGTCCCTTTCTAATTCTAAAGCAAGGCCGTCGGATGTTCGCGCCCGGATGAGATCATGTATCTCGGCATGAAGCGGCATCACCCGGCGCTCTACCGCATCCGCAACTCGCCATACCTCAACCATCTGGCCGCCACACGGAAACCCGCAAGCTTCGCGCAAGAATCAACGACTAAGACGGGCAAGGAACTAGCGGCACGGCCTAACTGACTCCAGTTTCTCAAGCCTCATAGCCACCGAGCACACCACCGTGCGGCGCCTGCTGACCCATACCGCCGGCCTCACCGTACACGGCTTCCCCGGCTATGCCGCCGGCGCCAAGCTGCCGACGCTCGTGCAGATCCTCAATGGCGAACCGCCCGCCAACACCAAGCCCATCGTCCCCGATATCCCGCCGGGCTCCAAGTTCCGCTATTCGGGCGGCGGCTATACCGTGCTGCAGCAGTTGCTCATGGATCGCACCGGCTGGAGCTTTCCGCAGATCATGGAACGCATGGTCCTCAGCCGCATTGGCATGAAGCGCAGCACCTATGAGCAGCCGCTGCCCGAGGCGTGGACCGCGAACGCCGCCGTCGCCCATGACAAAGACGGCAAACCAATCGCCGGGCGCTGGCACACGTATCCCGAACAGGCTGCCGCCGGCCTTTGGACCACGCCTACGGATCTCGCGCTCTGGGCCATCGAGATCCGGGAGGCTTATCACGGCCGCTCGGCCAAGGTCATCGAGCGGTCCACTGCCCGCCTCATGCTGACCGCCGACCAATTCGGCCGGGGCCTTGGGCCGCTCGTCGAAGGCACCGGCCCGAGCCTCAAGTTCTCCCACGGCGGCAGCAACGCCGGCTATCGCTGCTACTTCGAACTGGAAGTGGAATCCGGCAACGGCATCGTCATCATGACGAATGGCGACGAGGGTTCCGCCATCATCAAAGCCGTTATGGAAAGCCGCAAGCGCTGAGCGCCTACTTCAATGCGGTGGTGAGTTCCAAACCGCGTTCGTACATCATCGCCACCTCGCTCGAGCAACCCAGGAACAGCATGCCGTTCTCGCGCCAGTACTTGGCCAGCGGCAGGTTACGCGTCTGCGTGCCCGGAGCGATTTTGTACTTCAGGCAGGAGTCGCGCACCTTGGCCATCGCGTCCAGCAGCTTCGGATTCATGAAGTCGCCCGGGCACCCGAGCGAGATGGAGAAGTCGGCTGGGCCAATCATAACCGCGTCGATCCCCGGAACCGCCAGCAACTCGTCGCGCATCTCGAACGCACGCATGGTTTCAATCTGCAACACCACCATCACATGCTCATTCATGTGGGCGATGATGTCGGGGATAGTGGCCTTTGCATAGTCCACGTGATGCGGCGTCAACCCATAGCCACGCACGCCCAGCGGCGGATACTTTGTCCAACTGATGGCTTTCTCCAGCAGTTCCACGCTCTCCACGCGCGGGAACATCACCCCGGCCGCGCCTGAGTCCAGCGAACGCGCCACCAGGTCATAGTGCAGTTCGGCGACGCGCGTAATCGGCATCAGGCCCGCTTCATAACTGGCGCGGCAGATGTCGCGGATGGTCTCAAAGCCGAACCAGCCGTGTTCGCCATCAATGAACGCCCAGTGAAAGCCGGCGGCGGCCAGAATGCGGCCGACATCGGGCGAACGTAACATGCCGAAGCTGGTGCCGAGTTGAACGCGCCCTTCCCGGAGCGCCTGTTTAACGGTGTTTGGTTTCATCGGAAACCAACTAGTCTACAGGAACAGGATATGGTGATCGGGGCAGTCGGTGTGAACGCTGTCGTAGAGGCGTTCGGTCAGGTCCAGGCCGTGACGGGCCAGGAACGGCAGGATGGTGTAGAAGCGCTCCTGCAGGTGCTTATGTGGGTAGAGCCCGTTGAACAGGTACGCGGCGTCCGCGTGAGCGCGGGCATCGCGCCGCAGCGCTTCCTTGGCGGCTTTGCGCTGCATCTTGCCGAGCTGGTATTCGATCTTGGAGGCGCTCTTGCGCATGGCGGCCGACAACGAGCCGTCGAAGGCCTGCAAACGTGCGATCAGGGATTCCAGATGCACCTGCGTGGCCGCCGATACCTGCCGGAAATGCGCTTGTACGTCAGGCGGTGTCAGCGTAGCGGCGATACGCTCCCGTAGCGGCTCCTCGCCCCCAAAGAAGGCATCCAGATCCAGCGAATAGCGGTCCAGCAGTTTGCGGCTGCGTTCGTCGATCAGCGAGAAGGCATTGCGCGGCACCGACACCGGCATGCGGCCCAACAGCTCCTTGTAGATCACCGCGGACTGCGCCAAGTACGCCAGTTCGGCAGGCCCGCCGATGTAGGCGATCGTCGGCATCATGTAGTCCTGGACCACCGGCCGTAGCGCGGCATTCGGGGACAGCGAGGCGGCGCGATCCTTCAGTTCCTGGGGCGAGAAGCGGCGATCCTTGGCGGCATACTCGCCATTGCGCTGGCGAAGCGCCAGCCGGTGGCCGTTATCGATCAGGAAGAAGAGCGAGGTGTGCGCCTCAATGTGTACCTGCGCATGGTAGCCCGCGTCGTTCAACTTGCGATTGCGTTCCAGCAGCAGCCGGGTGAGGTCGGGAGCGGCATCCACGGCCTTCGCCAGGAACTCGCCGGCCAAGGCGCGGGCGCCGGAGTTCATCGGGTCGAAGAACAGCAGTCCGTAAGGCGCGGTCAGTTTCCGCAACAAGTCAGCGAATGCCTCGCCATAACTGCGCCCGGGCAGGTAGGATTCGCGGACAAGCTGCGCGACATCGTCCCCGAAAGGAAAGCCGCTCAGCGACTGGGCTAACGCATCGACAGGCGGGGCCTCAATCGGAATCCCGCCCACCGGCAAGTCCGACCCGCGCGGATGGTCGATACGCAGATGCACCGGCTCATTCGTCGCAGTGAAGCTCCAACAGGTGCTGACCTCATCGAGGTCATGGTCTTCGGTGGCCAGCCAGAATATTGGCACCGCGGGCGTGCCGGCATCGGTTAACGTGCGGGCTAAACGGATGGCCGTGAGGGCTTTGTAGAGCGTGTAGGCAGGGCCGGAGAACAGGCCGACCTGCTGCCCCGTGACCACGACATTAGTACCGGGCTTTGCCAAAGCCTGTAGAGCTTCGGACTCGCCATTCTGCTCCCGCAGCAAAGCAACCAGCCGGGCGCGGCGTTCGTCCGGGTAGTCGATGGCGGCAGCGGCGTTTTGGAAGGCGTGGGGATCGAACGGGGCGTAGGGGTAAAACTCGGAAACGCGATCAAAATGGTAGAGTAGATCCGCGAACAGCCGCGAAGTGTGGGGAATTTCCGTATGCCGTTTACAGACCAAACCGTTTTGCCCTCTAGAGCCGCCTATACAGGGTAACAGATGCAATTCAGACGACGGGAGATTCCGCAATCTGCTACCTTGCAATCGTGATAGACGAGCAGGAGTTTAGAACGCACTGCGACAACGCGATGCGGCGTTTGTTTTCAGCCTTGGTTAACGCCTCCGGCGCGCATGATTTTGAGGTGGATGAGAGCGGCGGCGCGCTAACGGTGGAGTTTGAGGAGCCGCGGGCCAAGTTCGTGGTAAGTCCGAACGCGCCCGTTCGGCAGATCTGGGTATCGGCGCTTACCAGGAGCTTCAAACTGGATTGGAATGCCGGGCGGCAGGAGTTCGTGCTGGCCGAGAGCGGACAGTCGCTACCCGAGTTAATGGCCGATGTCATCAGCCGGCAATCCGGCGAGGACGTGCAGTTATAAATGGCCGGGGTCTACATATCCATACCGTTTTGTGCCCAAAAGTGTACTTACTGTAACTTTGCTTCGGGCGTATTCCCGGCTGCCCTGGAGGCGGATTACTACCGCGTGCTACGCGGCGAGATAGCGGCGCATCCGTGGCAATGGATACCGGAAACGGTGTATTTCGGCGGGGGAAGTCCGAGCCGCACGGATGCATCCGTGATCACCGGCTTGCTGGAGCTGATGCCTGGACGGCCCTGGCGGGAAGCTACCTTGGAGGCGGCTCCCGGCGACCTGACGGTAGAGAAGGTACGCGCCTGGCGGGATGCTGGTATCAACCGCGTGTCGTTCGGGGCACAGAGCTTCATCCAACGGGAACTGGCGCAGACCGGACGGAAGCATACCGCTGAAACCGTGGCGTCCGATGTGTCCCTGCTGCGCGAAGAGGGCATCGGCAACATCAATGTCGACCTCATTGCCGGGCTCCCGCACCAGACGCCGGCCAGCTTCGCCGAGTCCTTGGACTGGGTGGAGCGGTTGGCCGTCCCACATGCCTCGGTCTACATGTTGGAGGTGGACGAGGACAGCCGCCTGGGCGCCGAACTGCTGGCGGGCGGGCAGCGCTACGGATCGGCGAAGGTGCCTGGCGAGGACGAGATCGTGGCGATGTACAGGCTGGCGGTGGAGCGGCTGGGAGCGATGGGTGTCGCGCGGTACGAGATCTCGAACTTCGCGCGTCCGGGTTACGAGTCGCTGCATAACCTGAAGTATTGGCAGTTGGAACCGTACGTGGGCTTCGGCGCCGACGCGCATGGCTTCGATGGCTTGAAGCGCAGGCAGAACGCGGAGACCGCGGCGGACTACGTCTCGCGGGCGAACTTTCGCCTGCCCTTGTGGACGGCCGAGATGCAGGCGGATCGCGAGCAGGAACGGCTGTTGGTAGGGCTGCGGTTGGCGGCCGGCGTGGAGTTGGCGGAGTTGACCCCCGCCCTGTCCCGTTATGTGGACGAAGGATTGCTTCAGTATGATGGCGGCATCTTGCGGCTGACGGATCGCGGCGTGTTATTGTCGAACGAAGTCTTCGAGGAGTTCGTCACGGCATGATTGATTTACGCAGCGATACGGTGACCCGGCCGACCCCGGAAATGCGCCACGCGATGGCCAACGCCGAGGTGGGCGACGACGTCTACCAGGAGGATCCAACCGTCAATCGCCTGGAAGAACGGGCCGCCGAGGTGACCGGGAAAGAGGCCGCGCTGTTTGTGCCCTCCGGCTGCATGGGCAACACCATCGCGCTGAAGATGCACACCGCACACGGGCAGGAGTTCATCTGCGAATCGCGCGCGCATGTGCTGAATTACGAACTGTCGATGGCGGCGTGGTTCACCGGCTGCCTGGCGCGGCCGCTGTATGCCGATCGCGGCGTGCTGACGTGGGACGTGATCAAGACGGGAGTGAAGGGCTTCTCCCCACACAATGCGCCGACGGCGCTGGTGGAGATCGAGAATACGCACAACGTCGCGGGCGGCACGGTCTATACGAAGGCGAATATCGACGATATCTGCGATCACGCGCATGCGCTGAAGCTGAAGGTACACATGGACGGCGCGCGCGTGTTCAACGCCTCGGCCGCCTGCGGACTTGGCGTAAAGCAGATTGTAGAGAAGGTGGACTCGGTGATGTTCTGCCTGTCGAAGGGGCTGGGCGCGCCGGTGGGTTCCATGCTGGCAGGCAGCCGCAACGACATCGAGCAGGCGAGGCTGTATCGCAAACGCCTGGGCGGCGGCATGCGCCAGGCGGGCGTGCTGGCAGCCGCTGGATTGATCGCGCTGGAGAGTTCGCCGGCGAAGCTGCCGCTGGATCATGAGAACGCCAGGCGCATAGGCGCGGCGCTGGCGGAATTGCCCGGCATTACGGTCACGCAACCGGAAACGAACATCGTGTTCTTCGACGTGGCAGGCACGGGACGAACGGCCGTGGAGGTGGTGGAGGCGTTCAAAGCCGAAGGGGTGCTGATGAACGCGATGGGCCCGACGGCAGTCCGGGCGGTGACGCACTTCGATGTCAGCCGCGCCGCTTGCGAGAAGGCGATGGAGATTGTGGGCCGAATTTTGGGGAAACCGGTGTTCGCGGTTTCGGCGAATTAAGAAACGAAAATGCGCCTAACACGTAGAATTGGGTGAGGAGTACTCCCCAATGAGACGGATTGCCGTGGTGTGTCTGTTGGCAACATCGCTGGGTTACGCGCAGCAGGCCGGGACTGCCGCCGGCGGTGCGGGTCCAGGGCCAGGTGGTCCGGGGCGTAGCCGGGGTGGCCCTCGCCAGGCGCAGGTGGAGTACAAGCCCGAGGACCTCTGCACGGTGGAGGGTGTCGTTCGCCACGCGCAGACCGGAGAGGCGCTGCGGAAGGTATCGGTCACGCTCTTCCCGCAGGGCGGCGGGCCGGGACAATCGCCGAGCGTTACCTCCACCGATGCCGAAGGCAAGTTCGCCATGAAGGGCATCGAGCCGGGCCGCTACCAGTTGATCGCGGATAAGCCCGGATTCGTGCGCGCGGGGATGCAGGCCGGTGGGTCGACGGTGACCTTGGCACGGGCGCAGAAGCTGAGTTCCCTTGATATGAAGCTGATGCCCCAGGCCGTCATCACCGGACGGGTGCTGGACGAAGATGGGGAACCCGTGCAGCGCGTGCAGGTGCAGATGGCGCGCTTCCGCTTCATGAACGGACGGCGGCAGTTGATGCCGGTGGGCATGGCCCAGACCGACGATCGCGGCGAGTATCGCATCTTCGGGCTGGCGGCGGGACGCTACGTGCTGTCGGCAACCGGCGGCCATAACATGGGCGCCTTCGGAATCGACCGTAGCGCCAACAAGCCCGAGCCTGAGTCGGCCATACCTACCTACTATCCTTCGGCCGATAGCCCGGCCACGGCGTCCACCATCACGGTGCCGGTGGGCGGCAATCTGCAAGGCATGGACATGCGGCTACTGAAGGCACGCACGTATCGCATTCGGGGCGTGGTGAGCGGCTTTCCCGAGGGCGAACGCGGCGGCGGCCCGGTGATGCTGCAATCGCGCGATGAGAGCAGCGGATCGTTCATGGAACGCATGGGCGGGGGCGGCGGCTTCTGGCGGGCGCCAAATGGCGAGTTCGAGATGCGCAGCGTGCGGCCGGGCTCTTACTACCTGCGGGCGGAGAGTTTCGATGGCGGCAAACGGCTATCGGCGATTGTGCCGATTGAAGTCGGCAGCCGGGATCTGGAGGGTGTGCGGCTGACGTTACAGCCGGGTGGCACCGCATCCGGCTTTGTGAAGATTGCTGGCGAAACGACGGCGAAGCTCACGGAAGTGAACGTGTACCTCCAGACGCGGCCGATGTCGTTGGGCATGATTGGTCCGGGCGGCGATAACCGCGTGAAGGAAGACGGGTCGTTCGAGATGCAGAACCTGCTGCCGGTGGCCTATACCGTCTCGGCGATGAGTTCGAATCAGGAGTTGTATTTGAAGTCCGTGATGCTGGCGGGGCAGGACGTGACCGATACGGGATTGGATCTGAGCGGCACGCCGTCGGTGAAGGGGTTGGAGATTGTCATGTCGGCGGGCGCGGGTAAGGTGGATGGGACGGTGAACAACGAGAAAGGCGAGGCCACGGCGGGGGTGATTGTGGGGCTGAAGCCGGTGGTGGGTGGCGAACGCGCTAGCCGCTTGTTCAAGACAACGACCTCCGACCAGAGCGGCGCGTTTCACCTGAGCGGCATCGCGCCGGGCGAGTACCTGCTGGCGGCTTTCGACAAACTGGATCCGTCGATGGTGCAGGATCCGGACCTGTGGGAGCAGCATGCCGCGAACGCCGTGAAGATAGTGATCAAGGAAGGCGCGACGGAGAACAAGACGCTGAAGGCCGTGACGCCGGGAGAAGCCTTCCTGCAATAGGAGGGCTTAGCTGGCCTGGCGGTCTTCCAGCGCGATAATTGGTCTGTTCCACACGATCCAGGCGGTCGTTCGACCCTTCCATGCCCCCTATTATCACGCAATGTCCGGAAGGAAGCTGCTGCCCACCGGAATGCTGGTGCCGAAGATAGCGGCGACCGTCTGGCCGATGTCCGCCATCGTCGCGCGAGTGCCCACGCTCACCGCGTGGCGCACTTCAGGCCCGAAAACCAGTAGCGGCGTGTATTCGCGGCTGTGGTCGGTGGAGGGTGTGGTCGGATCGCAGCCATGGTCGGCGCAATAGATGGCGATATCTCCCGGCTGTAGGGCGGCACGCAAGATAGGGGTCCAAGCGTCCACCTCCTCCAACGCCTGGGCATAGCCTTCGACATTGTTGCGATGGCCGTACAGCATATCGAAGTCGACCAGATTTACCCAGATCAAGCCTTCCTTCGTCTCGCTCATGGCTTCCAGTGTCTTGGCCATCCCGTCCGCATTGGACTTGGTCTTGTCGTAGGGGCCGATGCCGCGGCCGAGAAACACATCCAGTATCTTGCCGACGCTATGAACCGTAACCTTGCGCCCGGCCAGTTGATCCAGCAGCATGCCTTTGGGCGGCGGGACAGCGTAATCCTTGCGATTAGAGGTGCGCTGGAAGGCACCGGGCTCGCCCACGAACGGACGGGCAATCACGCGGCCCACCTCATGCTTGCCACTCAGGATCTGCCGGGCCTGCTCGCACATCTTGTAGAGTTCCCAGAGCGGGATGACTTCCTCGTGCGCGGCGATCTGGAACACGCTGTCGGCAGACGTGTAGACAATCGCCGCACCGGTGCGCAGGTGCTCTTCGCCCAGCTCCGCGATGATCTCCGTGCCGGAGGCAGCTCTGTTGCCCAGCCAACCGCGTCCGGTCGCGGCTTCGAACGCATCCATGATCTCCGCAGGGAAGCCGTTGGGGTACGTGGGGAACGGCTTGGCAAGGTGGATGCCGGCCATCTCCCAATGGCCTGTCGTGGTGTCCTTGCCTGGGCTGGCCAGCGTGCATTTGCCCCAGGCGCCTTCGGGCTCGGCAGCCGGCGGCAGGCCCTGCAAGGGAGCGATGTTGCCCAAGCCCAGCGCCGACAGGTTCGGCAAATGCAACGGACGCTGTTTGGCAATGTTGCCCAGCGTATTGCTGCCGGCATCGCCGTATGCGGCGGCGTCGGGCATCTCCCCGATGCCGACACTGTCGAGCACAATCCAGACTACGCGTCGAATCGGCATCTGTTAGAACCGCAGCGTCTTGAGATAGGCGGCGCTCTCCTTAATGCTGTCGAGCGGATTGCCCGGAGTCTGGTCCTGTTCCACGAAGAAGTGCTTCACGCCATTGGCCGTGGCGGCTTTGAGCACGGCAGGCACATCGATCACGCCCTTGCCCACCTCCATGAACCATTCCTTCGGCACCCCTTCCGTGAGACGTGTTTCCGTGCCAGGCTTGAGGTTCTTCACATGCATGAGCGGGACGCGATTCCTGTACTTCTTCAGCAGTGCGATGGGATCATGGCCCGCCACCTTGACCCAGAACATGTCCAGTTCCAAGGTGACCAGCTTCGGATCGGATTCCTTCAGCAGCACGTCCAGCAGCGTGCCGTCGTAACCCGCGCCGGCGGGGGCGAACTCGAAGGCGTGGTTGTGATACGCCAGCGTCAGGCCGGCCTTCTTCGCCAGTTCTCCCGCCTTGCTCAGGTTGGCGGCCAGCTTCTTGATAACGTCGACACCGCCGCGATCCGCGGGGGCGATGTAGGGGCACACCACATACTGGAAGCCACGCTTGGCGGCGTCACCAATGGCTGCGGGAAGCTTCTCGATCTCCTTGAGGAAGAGCGGCGTGTCGAGATGCGTGCTGACCGGCTTGAGCGAAGTCTGCTTGAGCGCGTCGCCCATCTTCGGCAGGTCGCGGCCCACGGCTTCCACTTCCTTGTAGCCCATCGCTTCGATGGCCTTCAGAACTTCGAGCGGATTATCAGGAAGAATCGTGCGAACCGTATAGAGTTGAACGCCGATGCTCGTCAAGGTCTTGGCGGGAAGCAACGGGGCGGCCGACAGAGCCGCGGCGAACGTGCGACGCGTGAGGGGCATGCCTTTATGGTAACCCTGCCGCTTAGCGGAGGCCGCGATCAGCTCTTCCTTCGCCCAACGCCAACGCGCTGGAGGACGGTCCCAATTGCCTTTAACACGGTCTCCTCCACGTCTTCCGTGAACGGGCCGGGCATGCCGTAGTAGATCATCGAATCGCGCCCTTCGTAGCCGCCTTCCTTCAACACCTTCAACGTCGGGATGTAGCACATCACGTCGTTGGAATAGCCTGCCACGATGAGGTCGCCGGCGAACTCCTGCTTGGCGCGCAGTGCATAGCCCACCACCACCTCCCCGCCCAGCGCGACGATTGCCAGGTCCTTCGCGAGGCGGATCGCCTGCACCGGATACTGCACGGACCGGATCGGGCGGCTCTCATCGTAATCGCGGAGCATCTTCTCCGCGCGGCTGACTTTGAACTTGTCCTTGTCCTTGCGCTCCTCCAGGAACTGCTCGCGGGTATGCGGGGCGAAGGGAAGCTCCATGTGGATGAGACTGGCCTTCAACTCCGGCTTCACGGGCTTCATGTTGGCCGCCAGCACGCGGTTCACCTCGGTTGCCAGCGTCCGGCCATGCTGATGGGCCAGCTCCGGTGTGCCGCGCGGATTGGGATTCTGGTCGCCACCGCAAAGCAGCATAAACAGCGCCACCGAGCCGGGCTGCATCGACTCCAACTCGGCCTGCGCGTAGCCCGCGTAGTCCCCGGACACATGGTAGCGGTCGCCGCCCAGAGTCGTGTTGTGGCAGGCGTAGCCGAATAGCGTCGCGCGCAGCTTGCCATCCATGGACCGTACGGCAATCACCGGAACGTCGGGATCCACAGGGCCCGGACCGCCGCGTTCGGGCCGGTTGTAGTTGCGGCGGTTGTGAGCGAAGGTCGCCTGCCCATGGGCGACACTGAGCTTCGCGGGCGCAAGATCCGCAATCGCGGCGCCCACCACGCTCACCATGTCATCGGCCAGCTTCTGCGCATAGGCCTCCACCGCATCCGTCTGCGCGCGATTGAGGAAGTACATGGTCATCAGGTTCGGCCGCACCACCGGACCGGAATGCGTATGCGAGGAGTTCAACAGCAGCCGCGAGCGATCAATGCCATGCAGCTTCGCCACCCGCGCCGCAATGGTGTCCGACACGCTGCGCGGCAGGCCGATGAGGTCCGTGGTCACGATCACCACCCGCCCGCGTTTGCCGTCTTCCAATACCAGAGCCTTCGCCCACAGCTTCTGCGTCACGCCTTCGGAAGGCTTGGTTCGCGCCGCGTATCCGGAGAGCCACACCGGTCCCTTCGGCGTGATGTCGACCTTGGCGACTCCGGCGCGGTAATCGGCAGCCAGGCATGGCGCAAGAGACACAACGGCCAACAGCAAAGCAAAGGCGAACATAAGTCACATGATAGTATGAGACTTTGTCTTTTCCATGCCTTCCCTTCAAGATGCATAGACTCCCCGTCCTTCTGCTGTTCTGCGCCGTTCCCCTGTTCTCGCAAAGCCAAAGCAATGCCGGCGATGTTCGCGGTGTAGTGATCGATCCGAGCGGCGCGGCCCTTCGCGATGCCAGACTCACGGTAGTGGCGCAAGACCGCGGGTTCCGGCGCTCGGCCAACAGCGATGACGAGGGTGCGTTCGCCTTCCTGCTGCTGCCGCCGGGCCGCTACCAATTGCGTGCGGAGGCGCCGAACTTCGCCACGCATGTCATGGACGGGATCGAAGTGCGGGTGGGCGACGCCGTGGCCCTGCGTGTGCGCATGACCCTGAGCACCGTCGCGTCCGAAGTGCAGGTGCTGGCGGAAGCCGAGGTGGTGGAGAGCGAGCGCATCCAACAGGCCAACACCATCGAGCAGGCGCGCATCGCCAACCTGCCCATCAATCGCCGCAACTACCTGGACTTCGCGCTGCTGGCTCCGGGCGTCTTCGACACGACATCGGTGGTGGATGAAGCCAGCTTCCGCCCCATCGCGGCGCCGCAGAGCGGGCTCAGTTTCGGCGGTTCCAACGGGCGCGGCAACAACTTCTATGTGGATGGCGTGGAGAACTACAACAACTCCGGTGGCGTGCGGCTGTCGCTCACGCAGGAGATGATCCAGGAGTTTCAGATCAATCGCAACAGCTATTCCGCCGAGTTCGGCAATGCCACCGGCGGTGTAGTGAACATCATCAGCCGCTCCGGCAGCAATGCGCTGCACGGAAATCTGTTCGGCTTCCTGCGCCATCGCGACATCCAGGCTCGCAACTACTTCGATACGGGCAAGAGCGCCTTCACGCGCGTGCAGGCCGGCGCTACTTTAGGCGGGGCCATTCGCAAAGATCGCACCTTCTTCTTCGCGGGACTGGAACGGTTGGACCGCCAGGAGAGCAACTTCATTCCACTGCTGCAGGACCGCGGCGTTCTCAATCGCCTGACCCCATCGCAGCAGCAGCTTGTCGACTTCTTTCTGTCCACCGGCAATCCCCAGATCGTGTCGCTGGCGCGCCAGGCCCAGCAGTTGCTCACGCCATCGAGCAATGCCTCCCTGGTGCGTATGTATCAACAGAACAGCGGCGTATTCCCCTTCGCGGAAGACCTGACCCTGTTCGCGGCGCGTTTGGACCATCGCTTTTCGGACCGGCACAGCCTCTTCTTCCGGGCCAGCGTGGCGGACAACCTACAGCAGAACTCCACCTTCGGCGCGCTGGATGCTTACAATCGCGGCCGCAGCCTGGACTGGTTCGACGGCACTCTAACGCTGGGCGATGCCTATGTTTTCAACAGCCGCTGGCTGCTGGATACGCGGCTGATGGTTAATTACGGCACGCTACACATTATGCCAGTGGATCCGCTGGGGCCGGAGATCAACATCGCCGGCAATGGCTTCTTCAACCGCCAGAGCTTCCTGCCTTACCACGGCATCGAGCGCCACTACCAGGCCATCCAGAACTTCACTTACGCCGCCAGCCGGCATCAACTGAAGTTCGGCTATGACTTCAACCCCATGCGCAACGGCTTTGAATCGGGCACGTTCTTTGGAGGGCGCTTCGGCTTCGGCGAGAACATCCCGCTGTCGACCGCGTTAGTGAACGCCACCGGCGACACGGCGTTGCCCGCCACGCTGGGAGCCTTGTTGAACGCGGCCGGGCGAGGCAATCTGGTGGCCAGCCTGAACGCACCCCTCAGCGCGCTGCAGGCCTACAGCCTGGGTTATGCCTCGTCGTACCAGCAGGCGTTCGGCAACCCCAACTACGTCAACTTCATCAAGCGGCTGCATTTCTATGTGCAGGATTCGTGGAAGGCGCATCGCGACCTCACTGTTACGATGGGCTTGCGCTATGAGAACGAGTTCCACAATCCCGTGATTCCGCCGGACCGCAATAACATCGGCCCGCGCTTTGGCTTTGCGTGGTCGCCGGGTGAATCGCGATTGGTGGTACGCGGCGGGTACGGCCTTTACTATGGGCAGATCACTTCCAACGCCGCCGGCACCGCCGATCCGCTGTCGGGAAAGTACATCAACCAGGTGTTCATTCCCTTGGGCGGAGTGGCTGGCATCAACAACCCGCAGACGGGCCGTACACTCACCAGCGTGGACATCTACCAGACGCTGTTGCGGCAAGGCGTGATCGGCTCGCGCCCCGTGCGGGAGAGCGATCTGGCGCAGTTCGGGCTTCGCGCCGCGCCCGGATTGCCCTTCTCGGTAGTGTTCGGCATCGACCCCAAATTGCAGAACCCCTGGGCACACCAGGCCAGCTTCGAGGTGGAGAAGGGCATCGGGAGCTACTCGCTTTCGATTGCTTATAACTTCAACCGCGGGGCGCACCTGGCGCGATTCATGAGCAACAACCTGCGCTACAGTGGCGACCGTCTGCCCGACGGCCGGCCTACCTTCGTGCGGCTCAATCCGCTGCTGCTACAGAGCAATGTGATGCGGTCCGACTTCAACAGCTTCTATCATGCGGGCATCGTGCAGTTGACGCGGCGCTTCAGCCGTGGCTTTACGATCAACGCGCACTATACGCTAAGCAAGGCGATGGATGAGTTCACGGACTTCAACAGCGACTACTCGCCGAACGATCAACTGAACGCGCGGGCGGACCGGGGCTTATCGTCGTTCCATCAGAAGCATCGCTTTGTGTTGAACGCGGTGTACCTGTGGCGCGGTTGGAGCGTGTCACCGATCCTTCAGGCGAACTCCTGGCGGCCCTTCAATGTGCTGACAGGTGTGGACCTGCCGAGTGGCGGCGACGGGTATGTGAACACGAAGCGCCCGGCGCATTTGGGCCGCAACATGGGGCGCGGGCCGAATTTCTTTACCTGGGATATGCGCGTGTCGCGGCGGTTTGCGCTAGGCAGTGAAGCCCGGGCGCTGGAGTTGATTGCCGAGGGCTTCAATCTGCTGAACAGGACGAACTTTCGAACGGTGAATAATGTAGTGGGCGATGTACCGATTTCGGCGTTACCGAATCCGATTGCGGCGCGGCGGGGTACGCCCACGCAACCGCTGTCGTTCACGTCGACGTTGAATCCGCGGCAGTTTCAATTGGGGCTGAAGCTGTTCTTTTAAACCGAGCCTTGGGACCCGTCGATCTTCTGGCCGCCCAGCAGCGACGTAAGCAGCGGCCAGTTATAGCCGGCTTTCTGGAAGGTGATCGCCCGCAGCAGCACCGTAAAGAAAGCCTGCACGCGCAGCAGCAGACCGGAGACAAAGCCGGCACGGCGGCCCATGAAGTTGGCCACTCCATTCAAACGGTCTGCCGCAAACGTAGCCAGTTGCCCGTTGTTCCATTGCGGTCCGCGGTCGGCGCCGGAATGATCCATCACGGGCGCCGACGGAATCACATACGCCTTCTTACCCGCATGCCGGATCTGGAACGCCAACTCCAAGTCGCCGCCGAACTCGCCGTAGTTCTCATCGAAGAAGTTCATCCCCTTGAGAAAGGCTAGCCGCGTCAGCAGCACGCGAAGGCCGGGATGCTCATTGGGAATCGCATCGCCTTCCCCAGGCGTCGCGGCCACCAGCGAATCGGGATCTTGCCATAGCTTCCACAGTTGATCGCGATCGGGCAGACGCTGGATCTGCGGCAGCGCTTCGCCGCGTTCGTTCACGCGCAGAGCGGCGACGGCGGCCGCATCGGGAATGCCTTCCAGCGCCGCTATCAACTCCTCAATCGTGTTGGGGCGGAGTTCGATGCAGGGGTCCAGGAAAAGCACCAGCCCCGCCTTGGTACTGCGTAGGCCAATGTTGGTGGCTTTGGTCATGCCGAAGTTGCGCGGCATGCGCAGGAAGGTGACGCCGGGATGCTCCAGGTCCCAGGAAGGCGTGGTGTCATGCGTGCCGAGGTCGAGGACGATGGTCTGCAGACGGTCCTTGATCGTCTGCGCTTCAATAGCGGCCAGCGCGCGGCGCAGCGCCGTTGCCTTGAAGTAAGAAACGACAATGACCGTTACCAGCGGCCCCGATGGCTGTTGTTCGACTTGCTGGGTCTCTTCCATGTAGGAACATCTGATGATAACAGGCGCACGTTGCGCGGCTCACCATCAAGGCTGGCGATGCTTCAGCCATTCCTCATAACTGTGTTTGCGCGGGCCAACATATTCGATAGTGTCGAAGAAGTCGGCGCGCCCCAGCATGCGCGGGTCGCCCTCGCCGCGCAGGGTCTCTTCCATACGCTCGCGCAGCTTACGCTTGGTCAGGGCGAACTCCGGCTTCTTTGCGAGGTTGTTCAGACATTCCGGATCCTTGCGAACATCGAACAACTCCTCCGGCGCGCGTTTGCCGAACGACAACTGGTAGTACTTGTCGAAGCTGGAGATGATGTTGGTCTTCGATGGGCTGTCATCCACGTTGCGGTAGCCGGTCTCGGGGTCGCCGGCGGGCCAGCGGTCTGGCTCATAGTTGCGCACATAGAGGAACTCGCGGGTACGGATGGCGCGCACCGGATAGCCGGCATCGTTGGGACGGCCTAGATCGTGACGTTCCTTGGCCACGATCATCATGTCGCGCGACGGATCGACGATGCCGGACGTGCCGGACTTCAATACGTTGACGAAGCTCTTGCCGGTGATGGTGGGCGCGGCGGATACGCCGGCGGCTTCAAGAATCGTGGGCGCGAAGTCGCGCGTGTTGATGAAGTCCTCCACCACGCGGCCGCCCTTCACCTGCGCGCCCCATCGGACCATCAGCGGGATATGGAAGCCGTCTTCGTAGATCTGTCCCTTGACGCGCGGGAACGGCATGCCGTGATCGGAAGTCACCAGGATCAGCGTATTATCGAGTTCACCAGCCTTCTCCAACGACGCCAGCGCGCGGCCCAGATGCACATCGTTCCATTCCACTTCCAGTGCGTAGTCCAGCAGATCACTGCGCACGGCGCGGTTGTCCGGCAGATAGGCGGGCACCGTCACTTCGGCCGGCTTGCGGCCCGCGCGCACGCCTGACCCCTCTTCATAGGCGCGATGCGGCTCCTGCGTGCCGAGCCAGAAGTAGAAGGGTTGCGAGGCGGGCCGCTTGGCCAGGAAGTCGTCGAAGTTGCCCGCATAATCGCGATTCGAGATGCCGTTGAACGGCGGCTTCAACGTGCGCGCCTGGTATTCGGGTCCGGCGGGATTGCGGGCCCACCCCGTGCTCTTGTAATCGCCCGGGCCCCAACCCTTGCCCGTCATTCCAATGAAGTAGCCGGCCCTTTCGAGCAGATCGGGGAACACCGCGAAATCGTTAGGGAAGATGCTGTTGTGATTGATGGCTTCCTTGAGTTGCCAGGTGTTGCGTCCCGTCAGGATGGTGGCGCGGCACGGCGAGCACTTCGGATTCGAGGTGAAGCAGTTCTTGAACAGCACGCCCTCTTTGGCGACACGGTCTATGTTCGGCGTCTTCACCCAGGTGCAGCCGTTGACGCCGGCGTGCTGGAAGCCCCAATCATCGGCGATGAAGAAGAGGATATTCGGGCGTTTGGCCTGCCCGAAGGAGTTCCAGGAGACCGTGGCGGCGGCGCTGGCGCGAAGGAAGTTGCGGCGATTCATGGCGTGCTCGGGGCGGACTCCGAAAAGCCTACCATAGTTCCCATGTGGCTTCGTCTTTGGTTTGTGCTGTGGCTGGCATTGCCGGCGGGGGCACAGCAGTACCGCGCGTTCTGGGTGGATGCTTTCAATCGCGGCTTCAAGAATCCCTCCGAGATTGAAGAGTTGATCGACAACGCGATTGCGGCGAAGGCCAACGCGATCTTCATGCAGGCAAGGCGGCGCGGTGATGTTTACTATCTGCGGTCCAATGAGCCGCCCGCGCAGGACGTGACCTACAACCCGCGCTTCGACGCTCTGGATTATCTGATCGACCGCTCCCATGCGCGCGGCCTGGAGGTGCATGCGTGGTTCGTGATGACGCGGCTGTGGACTTCGGCGGCGCCGCCGCTGGATCCGCGGCATGTCTGGAATCTGCACGGCCCGAATGCCCAGGGGGATGACTACTGGCTCACCCAGACCTCGGCGGGCATGGCGGGCAACTCGCTGGATCCCGGCCACCCTGCCGCGTTCCAGCATATGGCGGACTTGGTTGTGGATGCGGTAAGCAACTATTCGATTGACGGCGTGCATCTGGACTACATCCGCTATCCCGAGGATGCCGATTATGGTTGGAATCCCACGGCGGTGGCGCGCTTCAACCGATGGGAAGGGCGTAGCGGGCAGCCCGCGCGCACCGATGCGGCCTGGGCGGAGTTCCGGCGCCGCCAGGTGACCCAGTTGGTGCGGCAGATCTATCTGCGGTCTATCGCGATCCGGCCGTCGATCAAGGTTAGCGCGGCGGTCATCACCTGGGGCAGCGGGCCCAGCGGCGATGACCTGGATGCGGCCTATCGCCGGTTGGACGCCTATTCGCGGGTGTTCCAGGATTGGCGCGGGTGGCTGGAGGAAGGCATCCTCGATCTCGCCATGCCGATGAACTACTTCAACGAAGCGCGCAACGGCGCGTTTCTGGACCGCTGGCTTAGCTTCGCCAGGGAGCGCCAGTACCGGCGTGCGGTCTTGACGGGGTTGGGCGTGTATCTGAATCCGATTGAGGCGTCCATCCAGCAACTGCGGCGCGTGTTCACGCCGGCGCCGGAGAGCGGGCGGACGCCGCTGGGCGTGGCGCTGTACAGCTACGCCAGCACCAACGAGAACAACGCGCGGCGGAATGCGGAGTTCTACGAGGCGGTAGGGGGCTTCTTCGGCGAGCCATCGGCCGTGCCCGATCTGCCCTGGAAGTCGGCACCGGTGACGGGGCATGTATACGGGCGCGTGGTGATGGACGGCGTTCGCATGGACGGCGCAACGGTGGTGGTGGAGTCCGATACGGGCGGTACAGAGTCGCGCCTGCTCACCACGGACGGCACAGGCTTTTTCGGCACCGTGGATCTGCCGCCGGATCGCTATCGGGTAAGGCTGGAAGCGAATGGGGAGACGCTGTATCGCACCGTCGCGCAGGATGTGGCGGCAGGCGCGGTGGTGGAGTTTCCCATCGTGTTGTAAGGGTTCAAGCCAGCTTCAGTTCCTCAATCACGCGGTCCCATGGCTTGCGATAAGGCCGCCGCATCATAGCCGCGGCTTCGGCATCGCCGGTGATGGTCTCCTTCTCCGCGTCCCACCGCACCGAGCGGCCGCCCAGGCGCAACGAGATGTTCGCCAAGTGGCAGGCAGTCGTGATCTGGTGGCCATCTTCGACATCGGAGATAGGCCGCTGGCGCGACTTGATGCAATCGAGGAAGTTGCGCACATGCAGGTCGAACTGCTGATCGCTGGAGCCCGGCTCCTTCATTGGCTGGATGTAAGGAGTGGGCTTCGTGTTGGACGGCTTCACACCGCCGGACGAATGCCCCTTGAACTGCGGCACGGCGTTGTTCGGATCGATCTTCATCTCGGGCACGATCTCGAAGCCGCCGCGGTCGATGACCATGCTGCCCTTGGTGCCCAGAAACTCCAGCCCCGGCGCGCGGCGGCCTTGCGCCACTTCGCGAAGCGAGCAGAGGGCCGTAAACCCGGGGTACTGGAAGATAGCATCCTGCGTGTCGGGCACTTCGCCATCGCTATCCAGCGCGAGCCGCCCACCAACGCACGAAACGACCTGCGGTCCCTTCACGCCCATCACCCACTGCATGATGTCGATATGGTGCGCGCCGAGGTTGGTCATTTGGCCGCCGGAGTAATCCCAGAACCAGCGGAAATGGTAGAGCGACCGCAGTTGTTGATAGGGGCGTTTGGGCGCGGGGCCCAGCCACATCTCGTAATCGAGTTCGCTGGGCGCGTTGCCATCCGGGAACTTGCCGAAGCCAGGCATGATGTTGCGCGCGGCATGCATGCGGACGTTGACGACCTTTCCCAGGTAGCCGTCGCGGACAAACTGGCGGCCCTTCTGATAATGAAGGCCGCTGCGCTGCTGCGTACCCATCTGGACCACGCGCTTGTAGCGGCGCGCCGCCTTCACCATCCACTTGCCTTCGTCGATGAAGACCGTCAGCGGTTTCTCAACATAGACGTCCTTACCGGCGGCGCAGGCGAGTATGGTTTGCAGCGCATGCCAGTGATCGGGCGTGGAGATCACGATGGCCTGCAGATTCTTGTCCTCATACATCTTGCGAAAGTCACGGTACGCTTTGGCATTGGGGCTCATCTCCCGCATGCCCTCTTCCAGGCGCGGCTGGTGCACTTCGCACATGGCGGCCAGGTCGACGTCTTTCTGATTCTTGAAGTCGCTGACGTGCTGGCGGCCGATAAGACCATAGCCGATGAAGCCCACCTGGACGCGATCGTTCGCTCCCATGACACGCTGGTAGGATGCCGCGGTGAGCGCGCCAATGGCCTGTCTCCGTGAAGTCATGCGCGGGATTCTATCATGGTTATTGCCCATGAAATCCACGCCCGATCTCACGTCGCTGCTCGATTCCGGCGACCCTTCGTTGTTTGACGTGACCAGCAAGCGGCCCGGCCCCAAAGGCGCCTTGCCGTTAACGCCGCAGATGCTGCTAGAGCGCCCGTCAGGCGATTTGTTCGGTTGGACACAGAACGCCGGCATGGGTTGGGACCCATCCAAGCTGGGCGGCAAGGAGATTCTGCTGCTCAGCACGCACGGCGGCCTGCGCAGGGAGGATGGCACGCCGGTGGCGCTGGGCTATCACACGGGCCATTGGGAAGTCGGCCTGCTGGTGGAAGCCGCCGCCAACGAGTTGAAGGCATCGGGCGCGGTACCCTTTGCGGGCGCTTGTACGGACCCCTGCGATGGCCGCAGCCAAGGCACGCCGGGCATGTTCGACAGCCTGCCGTATCGCAACGACGCGGCGACGGTGTTCCGCAGACTGATCCGGTCCCTGCCAACGCGGCGCGGCGTGATTGGCGTGGCCACCTGCGATAAGGGCCTGCCGGCGATGATGATGGCGCTGGCCGGAACGCATACGCTGCCGTGCGTGCTGGTGCCGGGCGGGGTAACGCTGCTGGCCGAAGATGGCGAAGACACGGGCAAGGTGCAGACCATCGGAGCGCGTTTCGCGCATGGGAGCATCACGCTGGAACATGCGCAGGAGATGGGCTGCCGGGCCTGCGGGTCGCCTGGCGGTGGCTGTCAGTTCCTGGGCACTGCGGCAAGTTCGCAGGTGATTGGCGAGGCGCTGGGCTTGTCGTTGACGCATTCGGCACTGGCTCCCAGCGGGCATCCGCTCTGGCTGGACATGGCTCGCCGCAGTGCGCGGGCCGTGCTGGCGCAGGAGGCTGCCGGGCTGACTACGAAGAGCATCCTGACAGACGCCTCGCTACACAACGCCATGATGGTGCATGCGGCGTTTGGCGGATCGACGAACATCATTCTGCACTTGTCGGCCATTGCGCACCAGGCGGGCTTGCAGCGGCCCTCGGTGCAGGATTGGGCTTACTTCAACAAGCAGGTGATCCGGCTGGTGGATGCGCTGCCGAACGGGCCGCGCCACTTCGCCACGATCCAGGTGTTTCTGGCCGGCGGCGTGCCTGAGGTGATGCTACAGCTTCGCGACGCGGGTCTGCTGCGGCTGGATGCCCTGACGGCCACCGGCGGCACGTTGGGCGAGGCCCTGGCATGGTGGGAGCAGAGCGAGCGGCGGCGCACGCTGCGCAAGATCCTGGTTGAGCGCGACGGCATCAATCCCGAAGAGGTGATCCATTCCATCGACCAGGCGCGTAAGGCGGGACTGACGTCGACGGTAGTCTTCCCCACGGGCAACCTGGCGCCGCAAGGGTCGGTGATCAAGAGCACGTCGATTGACCCGAGCGTGGTGGATGCCGATAACGTCTATCGCAAGCGCGGGCCGGCAAAGGTATTCTCTACGGAGCCGGCGGCGATTGCGGCGATCAAAGGCGGCAAGATCGAGGCTGGCGACATCCTGGTCCTGGCGGGCCGCGGGCCGATGGGCTCCGGCATGGAAGAGACGTACCAGTTGACGTCGGCATTGAAGTATCTGCCGTTCGGCAAGCACGTGGCGCTGATCACGGACGCGCGGTTCAGCGGCGTGTCGACGGGGGCCTGTATTGGGCACGTATCGCCGGAAGCCCTGGCCGGCGGCCCTTTGGGCAAGCTGCGCGATGGCGACATCGTCGAGATCGTAATCGACCGCAATACGTTGGAAGGCTCGGTGAATCTGGTGGGACACGACGGGCAGCCGTACTCGGCCGAAGAGGGCGAGCGCGTGCTGGCCGGGCGCGAGATCCATCCAGGTTTAGGAGCCGATCCACTGCTGCCCGCCGATTCGAAGTTGTGGGCGGCGCTGCAGGATGTGAGCGGCGGCACGTGGGGCGGCTGTGTGTACGATGTGGACGCCATCATCGAAGTGCTGAACGCCGGCAAGCGCGCGCTTGGACGGCAATGAAGGAGATCGTGCGCTTCTATGAGCAGTCGGCCGAAGCCGAACGGCTGCGCGGGGGAAGCGGACTGCTGGAGTTGGCGCGCACGCAGGAGATTCTGACGAGGTATCTGCCGGCGGCTCCGGCGCGGCTGTTGGATATCGGCGGCGGGCCTGGGGTGTATGCCGGATGGCTCACGGAGTTGGGCTATGAGGTGTATCTGCTGGATCCGGTGCCGAAGCACTTGCAGCAGGCGCGAGCCTATCCGCTGGCAGGCATCCAGCAGGGCGATGCGCGGGCGTTGCCGTGCGCCGATGCATCGGTGCAAGGGGCGCTGCTGATGGGGCCGCTCTATCACTTGATAGACCCCGCCGATCGCGGGCAGGCGTTGCGCGAGGCGTGGCGGGCGTTGGAGCCCGGCGGACTGCTGTTCGCGTCGGCCATCAACCGCTCGGCCTCGCTGCTGCATTCGTTGGTGGATGGCTTTCTGGATGACGAAGCCTTCTGGCCAATCCTCTTGCGTGATTTGGAACAGGGCATCCACATCAACGATTCGGGCGAGCCACGCTTTTTCACGACAGCGGTATTTCATACGGCGCGGGAGTTGCGCGCCGAACTGGAAGGCGCGGGCTTCACACAGGCAGAGGTGCTGCCGGTGGAAGGGCCGGCGTGGCTGGCCAAGGATTTCGATGAGCGCTGGCGAGACCCGGACCGTAGAGAGCGGCTGTTGACGCTGGCTCGCACGACCGAGCGCGAGGAGACGCTGCTGGGTGTCAGCCTGCATTTGCTGGCGGTAGGAAGGAAACCACGATGAGACTTTCCGCATTGTTTGTCTTTGCCGTGTTGGCGGCGGCGCAGTCCGTTCCGCGGCCGGAGTACCCGCAGCCGCAGTTCCAGAGAGAGCTGTGGATGAGTCTGAACGGGCCGTGGGAGTTCGAGTATGACGACGCGAACAACGGTATCGAGCAGAACTGGGCCACGGCGGATCGCAAGTTCGGGCGTACCATCACGGTACCGTTTGCGCCGGAGACTAAGCTAAGCGGCATAGGGGACACGGGCTTCCATCCTTACGTCTGGTATCGCCGCACGGTGACGCTGCCCGCGGCATGGCAGGGCAAGCGCGTGCTGCTCCACTTCGGCGCCGTGGACTACCGCGCCAGCGTGTGGGTGAACGGGCGGCTGGTGGGTCAACATGAAGGCGGCAGCGTGCCGTTCCGCTTCGATGTGACCGAACATTGGAAGGCCGGCGCCAACGTGATCACGCTACGGGCGGAGGATTCGCCTACCGACCGTTACCAGCCGCGCGGCAAGCAGTATTGGGAGCCGCAATCGCGAGGCATCTTCTACACGCGCACGACGGGCATCTGGCAATCTGTATGGCTGGAAGCCGCGGGTACGAGTTACATCGAGAAGCTGCGGACGACGCCGTCCATCGACGGACTGGTACGCATGGATGCTCGCGTGGCGCGGCCTAAGCCGGGGCAGACGCTGCGCGCGGTCGTGAAGTTCGGAAACAACACCGTGGCGGAAGGCGAGGCCGCCGCCGAGGGCCATCGCGCGGCCCTGTCGCTAACCGTGAATGATCCGAAACTGTGGAACGTGGGCCAGGGCAACCTGTACGACGTAACGCTGGAGCTGCGCGCCGGCGGGCAGTTGCTGGATCGCGTGCGGACCTATTACGGGTACCGGCAGGTGACGGCGGAGAACGGCCGGCTGTACATCAACGGGCGGCCGGTGTTTCTGAAGATGGTGCTGGACCAGGGCTACTGGCCGGAATCCACCATCACGCCTCCTTCCGAGGAAGCCATTCAGTTCGACATCCAGGCGATGCGCGAGATGGGCTTCAACGGCGCGCGCAAGCACCAGAAGGTGGAAGACCCGCGGTTTCTCTATTGGGCCGACAGGCTGGGCTTCCTGGTGTCGGGCGAGACGGCGAACGCGTACCTGTTTGATGAGGAATACGCGGCGCGCTTCACGCGCGAGTGGATCGAGATCATCGAGCGCGACTACAACCACCCGTCGATCATCATGTGGATTCCGGTGAACGAGAGTTGGGGCGTGCATAATCCTCGCGACGCGCAGCAGCAATCCCATTTAAAGGCCAACTATCATTTGTTGAAGTCGTTGGACCCGACGCGTCTGGTGATTGAGAATGACGGCTGGGAGCATGTCGACACGACGGATCTCTTCGGCATCCACGACTACGCGCGAACGGGCGAGTTGCTGTATGAGAAGTACCGCGATGTGAGCAAGCTGCTGACGGCGTTCCCGCCGAATGGGCGGGCGGCGCTGGTGCCGGGCTACCGCTACAACGGGTCGCCGATCTTCCTCTCGGAGTTTGGCGGGATTGCCTACATCGCGCCGGGCAGCAATGTTCCCAAGGATGCCTGGGGCTACTCGGGCGTCGAGCCCAACCAGGCGTCGGCGCAGGCTCGCATGCGCGGGTTGTGGGAGGCGATCGCGAAGATGCCGCACATGATGGGCATCTGCTATACGCAGTTGACGGACGTCGAGCAGGAGATCAACGGGCTGTTGACGTACGACCGGAAACAGAAGTTCGATGCCAAGGCGCTGCGGGAGATGAACGAGTTGCTACGTTAAACACACCCGCTGGCCACTGCCGGAGCGCGCAGTAGATCGAGCGCCCGCATCAGCCAGTCTCTCCAATCGGCCAACCCTTGCCCCGTGCGGCAGGAGATGGGGAAGATAACGGCATTCGGGTTCACCGCCAGCACATTGTCCTGCAACTCCTGGATGGACACGCCGGCATAGGGGAGCAGATCCACCTTATTCAGCAGCACGGCGTGCGACTGGTGGAACATCAGCGGGTACTTGCGCGGCTTCTCGGCTCCCTCGACGACGCTGTACACCATCACGCGCAGATCCTCGCCCAAGTCGAATTCCGCCGGGCAGACCAGGTTGCCGACATTCTCGATACAGAGCGTGTCAATGCCCAGCAGGGGGAACTCGGCCACGGCACGGGCGATCATCCTGGCATCCAGATGGCAGCAGGTCCCCGTAGTGATCTGATAGGCCGGCACACCAATAGCCTGGATGCGGTCGGCATCGAGAGTGGTGTAGAGGTCGCCTTCGATTACGGCCGGGTGAAAGATGCCGTCCAGTTCGCGCAGCGTCTTTTCCAGCACCGAGGTCTTCCCCGCGCCGGGGGCAGACATGAAGTTGATCGCCGTAATGCCGCGCTCGCGGAACAGCAGGCGATTCGCCCTGGCATACTCGTCGTTGCTCTTCAGAAGGCGGGCTTCAACCGGCACTCGCTGCATGGTTTTCCTCGCTCCCCTCAATATCGATGTACTCTAAGTCCAACTCGCGGCCTGACAGGATCTGCGCCGGCCGCTCGCAGTGCGGGCAGACCAGGCAATAGGGCTCGGCGGGCGGGCCGGTCCAACCGCAGTTTACGCAGAGGCCCAGCAGCGGGACGCGTTCAATCTCCAGCACGGCGTTGGCGCAGCGGGTGTGTGGCCGGAGCGACTCGAAGGCAAACTCCAGGGCTTCCACGGCGACCCCGGCGAACTCGCCCACGCGCACTCTTACGGTACGCACCTGCGTGGCGGGTCCGCGCTCCGCGGCGGCACGCTCCGCCAACTCCAACATGCCGGCTGCGATACCGGCTTCATGCATGGCGACACTCCTGTTCGTAGTAACTCAGGCAATCCGGGTGCCAGTCCGCGCTGCCCTGGAATCGGCCCATATTGGAGAGGAAAGGCCGGCGGACATTGGGGCTTGCTGCGCAAACTGCCCCAGGTTTGCAGGGGCGCATGAGTGCTATCGTCGAGACTTCCACCGTGGAGCGCTGGCGATTCGCATTGTTCGGTACCGTGCAAGGGGTCGGGTTCCGGCCGTTTGTCCTTCGATTAGCCACGGAGTTGGGATTGGCGGGTTGGGTCCGCAACTCGGCGCAGGGGGCAATGGTGGAGGTGGAAGGCGCCGCCGCTACCTTGCACGAGTTCGCCCGACGTCTGCACTCGGACAAGCCTGCTCCGTGTTGGATTGCAGCGCGGGAAGTGAGCGTGTTGGAGCCGCGCGGGTGGACGGCGTTTCGTATCGAAGAAAGCGAGGCGGCTGCGGGCAAGACGGCGTTCCTGTTGCCGGATCTGGCCACCTGTCCGGAGTGCCTGGCGGAGATCCGGCAGCCGCGAGAGCGCCGTTACCGCTATCCGTTCACGAACTGCACCAACTGCGGTCCGCGCTACACGATTCTGACCGGCATTCCCTACGACCGCGCGCGCACGACCATGGCGGACTTCCCGCTGTGTGCCTCCTGCGAAGCCGAGTATCGCAATCCGCTGGATCGCCGCTTTCACGCGCAGCCCGTGGCGTGTCCGGCCTGTGGGCCGCGGCTAGACGTCCCCATCGAGAAGGCCGCCGAGGCTTTGTCGGAAGGGCGCATCGTTGCGTTGAAAGGCGTTGGTGGCTTCCAGCTTCTGTGCGATGCGCGATCGGCGGAGGTTGTCGCGCGGCTGCGCGAACGCAAGCATCGCGAACAGAAGCCGTTTGCGGTGATGTTTCCCTCCATCGAGGCGGTGCGGGCATGCGCCGAAGTGAGCGCCGGCGAAGAGGCGCTGCTGCATGGGCCCGCCGCGCCCATCGTGCTGTTGCGTGCGCGGCCCAACGGCGTGCTGTCAGGGAACGTATGCGGCGGATCGCCCTACATCGGCGCCATGTTGCCCTACTCGCCGCTGCATCATCTGCTGTTGGACGCCTGCGGGTTCGCGCTGGTGGCGACGAGCGGCAATCGCAGCGATGAGCCGATCGCGATTGATAACGACGAGGCGCGGGAGAGGCTGGCGGAGATCGCCGACGTGTTTGTAACCCATGACCGGCCGATTGCACGCCCTTGCGATGATTCGGTGGTGCGGGTCGCGGCGGGCAACGGCGGCGAGACGGTGTTGCGCCGCGCCCGCGGCTATGCGCCACTGCCTGTGCTGGTGCGCCGCCCGCTCCCGCGCGTGCTGGCGTTGGGCGCTCATCTGAAGAGTACGGTGGCGATCGCCTTGGGGCGGCAGGTGCACCTGAGCCAGCACATCGGCGACCTGGAGTCGGCCGAAGCCTTCGACCATTTCCGCCGGACGATCGACGATCTGTGCCGGCTGTACGCGTTCGCGCCGGAGGTGGTGGCCTGCGACCTGCATCCCGGGTATGTATCGACGCAGCACGCGCAGACTTTGGGACTTCCCATCGTGCGCGTGCAGCATCACATGGCACACGTGGCCGCCTGCGCGGCGGAGAACGATGTCGATGAGCCGTTCCTTGGCGTGGCGTGGGACGGCACTGGCTATGGCATCGACGGCGCCATTTGGGGCGGCGAGTTCTTCCTGGTGGGCGATGGCGCGTACCGGCGTGTGGCGCATCTGCGGCCGTTTCGATTGCCGGGCGGCGAGGGGGCCATCCGCGACTGCCGCCGGACCGCGCTGAGCCTACTGCACGAGGCTGGCTTGCCGCTGGACGCCGCTGGCTTGGAGCCTGCACAGGTGCGCGTACTGTCGCGGATGTTGGAGCGTGGCGTGAATAGCCCGGTGACGACGAGTGCCGGGCGCCTGTTTGACGCGGTTGCCGTGCTGAGTGGAGTGGCGAAGACGAATGCCTTTGAAGGCCAGGCGCCGATGCATCTGGAGGCGGCCATCGCCGGCGGCGCAACCGGCGATCCCTACCCGCACCCTGTGCGGAACACCGGCGGCATGCTTGTGTTGGACTGGGCGCCGATGCTGGAGAAGATCGTCGCTTCCCGCGAGGATGCCCCGCGCCGGTTTCACCTGACGCTGGCGGCATGGATCGCGGCGGTGGCGCGGGAGGTGGGCGTGCCCCGCGTGGTCCTGAGCGGCGGGTGCTTCCAGAATGCCTGGCTCACCGCCGCCACGATCGCCCGCTTGGAGTCCGCCGGCATCCGTGTGTTCACGCAGCAGCGGGTGCCTCCGAATGACGGCGGGATCGCGTTGGGGCAGGCTGTACTCGCTGGCGGCCGCTGAGCCACACTAAGGTATGCTGCTGCTCCTTGCGCCGTTTCTGGCGCTCTCGCTTCCACTGCATTCCGCTGAGCTTCAGGATGACCTCGCCGCCCGCCGCGCCCGTCTCCTGCAGAAGCTGGGACCGGACGCCATCTTCGTGGTGAAGAGCGCGCCGCATCGCGTCTACTCGCTCGACATCGACTACGAATACCGCCAGGACAGCAATTTCTACTACCTCACCGGCATCGATCAGCCCGGCGGCACTCTCGTCCTGATGCCCGGCAACCAGGGCCGCCAGGCGTTCCTCTTCATCGCCCCCAAAGACCCCGTCCGCGAGCATAGAGAAGGCCGCCGCCTGACCATCGCCGAGGCTAAAGCGCAAAGCGGCATTGACGTCGTCCACGGCAGCGAGGCGTTGGACAACTTCCTGGAGATGCTGCTCAGCGGACAGGCATGGCAGCCGCGCGACCAGCGTTACACCTCGGTGCCGCCGCGCGACTTCGATCCCTTTCTGCGCAGTATCCGCGAGGGTACCGCGCGCCTGGCCGTTTCGTTGGACCAGCCGCTCACCATCCAGGGAACGATCAACCCCGTGCTGGCGTGGGCCAACGAGATGCGCGATCGCTTCCCAGGCCTCGCGGTTCGCCATGCCACGCCGCTGGTGCATGAGTTGCGCCAGGTGAAGTCGCCCTATGAACGGAATCTGCTGACGCGGAGCGCGGAGGTCTCCATGGAAGCGCATCTGGCCGGCATGCGTGCCGCCAAGCCCGGCGCCGCCGAATACGAAGTGAAGGCTGCGATTGAAGAGGTTTACCGCCGCCGTGGCGCCGATGGGCCGGGCTATCCGTCGATCACCGGCAGTGGCCCCAACGCCACGATCCTGCACTATGCCAAGGCCGATCGCCGCATGGACGCCGGTGATCTGATGCTGGTGGATGCGTCGGCCAGCGTCGCTTACTACACCGTCGACATCACGCGGACTTATCCGGTGAATGGCAAGTTCAGCCCGGCGCAGAGGGACATTTACAATATCGTGCTGGCGGCGCAGGCGGAGGCGGAGAAGGTCGCCCGCCCCGGCGCCCGCCCGATGGATCTGCATCAGAAGACGGTGGAAGTGATCAAGCAGGGACTGCTGCGGCTGGGCCTGATCACCGATACCAGCGGCGATCAATACCGGACCTGGTACACACACGGCTCGGTGCACGGGTTGGGCATCGATGTGCACGATGTCGGCGATCGCAATGGACAGATGGTTCCGGGGTGGGCCTTCGTGATCGAGCCGGGGATTTACATCCGCGCCGATGGGCTGGACTCGCTGCCGAGGACCGCGGAGAACCTGGCGTTTATCGAAAAGGTGAAGCCGGCGTTTGAGAAGTATAAGAACATCGCGGTGCGCATTGAGGATTCTTATCTTCTGACGGAGCAGGGGTTGGAGCGGATGTCGAACAAGGTGCCGCGGACGGTGGAGGAGATTGAGGCGTTCCTGAGTAAGCGGTAAACCCGGAAGGTGCCTACGTATCCTCGAATGCCGATTCGAACTCGGGGCGTTCTCTGAAGGGGTATCGCACGTACAACGCTCGGCTTGCCAACGCAATCCGCTGGAGTGATGCCTGAAACTGAGATGACACTGCCAACTCCTTGAGCCCTGCCCGGGCCAATGCCCTAAGAATTAGGAAATGCGCTGCGACGAGCATCTTGAAGCTCTGGGCTTGAGCATGTTCATCGTCTACAAGATAGTTCGAGAAGAGGATGCCTTCCACTGGTCGCTCCTGAAAATCTATCTCCGATAGGAACTCCGGCGTGAAATGCACCTTGGAGTCCGCCAGTGCGCCTTTCACTGCGGAGATCTTCCGAGAAAGCTGATCCCCCGAAAGACCGTCAAAGCCGATGGTCAACTTGGGCGGCTTGCCACCTTTTTCTCGAGACTGCCAGCGAGCCATTCGCTCGTCGAAGCTAATCCACTCCTTCAAGCTTGCTGGATCGCTACGAGTTGCCAGGGCGAGATGCGCTGCCTCCAAAGCTCGCCGAGAAGGCGCCGCAGCATCGTGCGGCACACCGCGACAAATTAGGGAGGCCGAGGAGTAGAGCGCTTGGTGACAGACGATGAAGATGCGGGCAAGTCCCGGGAGGGTGTGCTCGGCGTGACGGATCAAGGCATAAGCCCGATCTATGGAGGAGATCACTTCAATGAACTGCGGATTCCGAAGTGCGTGCGTGCTTGTGTTGAACCCCGCAGCCAGATAATCGGTAAAGCCGCGCATGTCAGCAGACGGCGCGGGTAGGGTGATGCTGACGCGCCCCGGAACATTCCCCTTTCCTTTTTTGAGATCGCCCCGCACGGCCCGCCCTATAACCCCGCCGCAAACAAAGGTTGTGTCGTCGGCCCCGTAGACCCCGTCTCCGGCTCCAGCGTCACCGCGATCGTCGCGTCCAGCGGCACCGGACCACCCTGGAAGTGCACCGCATTCCCATTCGCATCCGTCTGGAACAAGCCCCCCGACACGGGCGGAGTCCGATCCTTCTTGATAATCCACATCTGGTAGATCCGCCCCGCCGGCGCTGGTGGCAGATTGCCCGCAATCAACAGCACCCCCCGATTCGCATTCAGCAGAATGCGCCCCTTCGGCGGCTTCGGATCCCTCGGCCCGAACGTCACCATCCGCGTCTCCGGCGCGTTCAGAAAGCTCAACACCTGCCGGGCTCGCGTGAGTTCGGCATTCGTATCCGCGGCCTGCCGCAGCGTGCGTTGCATGTCGGCGCGCGCCGCCGTCAGCTGCCCGTCGCGCTCCTGCAACTGCGCTCCCAGATAGATCGTCACAATCCCTAACGCGGCCGCCAGCGCACCCACCAACCCCACCCAACCCCAGTTCCGTTCCACTACGCCAACGCTACCCAGCACCCTTGTCCGCAGGTGCTTCGGAGGATCCACCAGCGGCGTGGTCCCCAGTAAGATCGCGTTGGTTTCCATGGCCCGCTTCAACTTATCCTGCGCTCCCCGATCGCCAGCCCGTAGCAACTCCTGGATGTGGGACCGCTCCGGTTCCTCCAGCACACCAAGCGCGTATAACTCGTAGAGAAGATCGTCGCCGTTGTTCAAGTCGACACCTCCTCCAGTTCATTGCGCAGAATCTTGAGGGCCGTGCGCACCCAGGTCTTGACCGTACCCAGCGGCTGGCGCATGCGGTCCGCCATCTCGGTCTGCGAGAGGCCTTCGTAGTAGGCCATCTCGATCACCACCCGCTGGTTCGGCGTCAGTTTCCGCAGCGCCTCCCGCAGGATGCGGGCGCGGTCGGAATTCAGAATGTCCCGTTCCAAATCAGCGTAGGCTGAGGGACTCTCCAACTCCGGCTCGAAGCTGGTGCTCTTCTGCGCGGTGCGAGCCTCCACCGAGCGCACATAATCAATCGCGCGATTACGAGCCACCGCCAGCACCCAGGGACCCAAGGCGCCGCGGTCCTGTTCAAAGAATTGGGCGCGGTTCCAGATGCGCAGGAACGTCTCCTGCGCCAGATCCTCGGCGGTACCGGCCTCCTTCACCACTCTGAGAATGACGGAGTAGACCAGCTTGCCGTAGCGTTTGTAGAGATCGGCCATGGCGCTGGGGTCCCTGCGCTTCAGCCTGCCGATGAGCTCGTCCTCCGAGCGTGCATCGAAGGCGGCGAACAGGAACGTCAGCAGCCACATCAGGCGAATAGTTCCTTAATGAGCTTGCCGCCGTTGATGGTGGGCCGCTCGGCCCGGCCATTGTGCAGATGCGTCAGCCGGGTATGGTTTAAACCCAACAGGTGCAGAATGGTCGCGTGAATATCGTGGACGTGATACGGCGCTTCCACCGCACGCAGCCCAATCTCGTCGGTGGTGCCGACCGTCTGCCCCGCCTTGATACCCGCGCCCGCCATGAAGATCGTGAAGCCCCAGGGATTGTGGTCGCGCCCGTCGCCCTTCTCGTTGAAAGGCGTCCGGCCGAACTCGCCGCCCCACACCACCAAAGTATCCTTCAACAGCCCGCGCGCCTTCAAGTCCGCCAGCAGCCCGGCAATCGGCTTATCCGACACCCGGCACCACTTGGAATGATTGCCTTCAATATTGTTGTGCGCGTCCCAGCCGCTGCCCGATCCGCAATATAGCTCGACGAATCGCACCCCGCGCTCCACCAGCCGCCGCGCCATCAGGCAGTTGCGCCCGAACGACTCCAGATCCGGGTCGTCCATGCCATACATTTTCTTAGTGGCGTCGGACTCCTTGGTGAGATCCACGGCTTCCGGACCCGTCGCCTGCATCTGGTAGGCCAGCTCATAGGAACGAACGCGCGCGTCGAGATCCGAATCGTCCTGCTTATCGACGGCCCAGCGCTCGTTCAACTCTTTCAGGAAATCCAGCTTGCTGCGCTGCTGCTCGCGCGACACGCCCTTCGGATTCTTCAAATGCAGGATCGGCGTATCGCCCGTGCGGAACTGCGTGCCCTGGAAGGTGGCTGGCAGGAATCCCGAACTCCAGTTCTTCGGCCCGCCGATCACTTCCTTATCGTCCAGCAGCACCACGAACGTCGGCAGATTGCGATTCGCCGCGCCCAAGCCGTACGTCACCCACGCGCCCATCGATGGGCGGCCGGCCAGGATATCGCCGGTGTTCATCTGGCATACCGAGCCGACGTGGTTCAACCCATCGGCCTGGCAGGAGCGAATCACGGCCAAATCATCCACATGCTCCGCGATGTGCGGATACCAGTCCGACACCCACAGCCCGCTCTGCCCGTGCTGCTTCCACTTGCGCGGCGCGGCCATCAACGTATTGCTCGCCGTGCCCATTGCTGTAATGGGCCGTCCGAAGGACTCCGGCATGGGCTGGCCATGCAGTTTATCGAGCGCCGGCTTCGGATC
>CAYLPH010000018.1:0-124152 GCA_964385495.1 uncultured Candidatus Solibacter sp. | reverse complement strand
CGCAGCGTAACCCGCGCCATTGCGATCGGTGGTTGGTCGCTCCATAATGACTAAGAACGCGAGGACGGCGGGGCTCGATGGCCCCGCCGTCCGCATGCGGAGGCTGTGGATCAGGCATCTTGCCACTATTGCAAAAATGCAATAATGTAGACTAATGACGTGGATCGTGGAGTTGCTCGACGACCGCGTCCGGGAAGAGCTCGAAATCCTGCCGGTCGACATGAGAGCCCAGTTTCGCCGCATTGTCGAACTGATACAGCGCTACGGTCTCGAATGCGTCCGTGAGCCGCATGTTAAGCATCTGCACGGCCCTCTTTGGGAGATGCGGATGAGAGGAAGGGATGGGATTTCACGGGCGATGTACGTAACCGCGCGGGGTCGCCGCCTCGTTGTGGTCCGGGTGTTCGTCAAGAAGACCCAGCAGACGCCGAAGCGGGAAATTGCGATCGCTTTGCAACGAGCCAAAGAGGTATAGGCCATGAAACGCACAACTGCTGACGACCTGCACAAGAGTTGGATGAAAAACCCTGACTACCAGCGCGAGTATGCCGCGCTCGAAGAGGAGTTCTCGCTTACGGCTGCCCTTATCGAAGCCCGCTCTCGCGCAGGTCTTACTCAAGAAGAGGTTGCCCAACGCATGAAAACGACTCAAGCCGTCGTTGCCAGGCTGGAGGGTGGTGGCAGCAAACCCTCGACGAGAACCCTTGAGAAGTATGCAAAGGCGACAGGCAGCCGATTGAAAATCAGCTTCGAGCCAGCGCCCACAGCTTGACACCACGTCAGCCCCGCCGGATACGCACCTGCTTCAACGTGCTGGTCTCTCCTGTGAGGATAGTGACCTGATCGCGGGGAACGCCGTGTTCCTTCGCCAGAAACGCACAGAGCTCGGCGTTCGCCTTCCCCTTATCGGGTACTGCTGCCACTCGTACTTTCAGCGTGCCGTCGTCCATGGTTCCGGCAATCTCGGTGCGCGGACTGCGGGGAATCACTTTAATTTTCAGGACCAGATCGCCGGCCATCAGCGCAGAGGAACCGTACGCACCTGACCCGGCGCCAGCGTATGCGGAAAGCGGTCGCCCATGCGTGGACGCCAGAAGCTCGCATCCGGCTGCTGGCGGGCGTTCAGGAAGAACAGCTTGTTCAACCCGTCGATGCGGCAGGAGCCGGGCGCCTCGCTGCTCTTCGGTTCGGGCAGGCATTGCCAGGCAAGTTCGGCTACTTGCGTCGGCTGCGTCGCCGGCGGCAGTTCGATGGCGGTACGCACCCAGCCGCTCCGTTCAATGGCCATATCGGTAATGCCGATGTTGGAACCGCGGAAGAAGTTCTCCCCTTCCAGCCGCACCAACACCGCCAGCCGGGCGTTCTTGTTGGCAATCCGCATCTCCAAAATGAGGTAGTTCTCCGGCGCGCTGATCTTGCTACCCTCCACCGCATCGAACTTGCGAAGCTTGCCTTCCCGCTCTAACTCGCGGGCGGCGACAGCGTACGTGATGGGGTTCTCATCCATCACCTTTTCGCGCGAGGCAAAACCAAGGTCGACCACCACCGGCGCCAACTGGTAGCGCACCGGCGATGTGGCGTTACCCTCCACCATGTTGTTGTCCGTCGTAACCCCCAACAGCGGATGCAGACCCTCGCGCTTGCCCAGGAAGTCAATGTCCTTGTGGCCAGGGCTTTGGATCTGGGCCCGCTGCGGTCTACCCGAGGCATCGGGCCAAACCTGGTAGACATGCTCGATGTCCGTTACGCGACCCCAACGAGCCATCAGCGCGCGGGTGGACGTGCCGCCGTCCTCATTGGAGAAGATCACGCTGTAACGCAGCGAGCCGTCGCCCAGCTTCTCGCAGTACGACAGCAGCGGGATGTCCGTGAACTTGCCGATGGTGTTGGGGCGTGCGTAAAGCACCGGCGCATTGGCCATGACGGCGTACTCGGCATCGCCCGGTTTGTACTGGCGGAAGGTCACCCCATGCACCTGCAACAGCAGGCCGCGTGCCGAGTAATCTGGATGCTTGTCGATCCGCACCTTATGCGCACCGGCCGCCAACTCGCCCAGGAAAACCCGGTAGCGGTAGCGGTCGGCGCCGGCGAAGGTCATGATGTGCTGCGGGGCGCCCTCGTCGATCGTAACGGTGGCCAGCACGGCTTCCCTGCCCTGCCGCCCCCAATCGGCGCCTGGCACCGACAGCTCAAACTCCGCGACGACTTCGGCCGGCGCATCCAACTGAAACGGATGCGTATCGTTGCCTGTGGCGAAGGCGGGCGCCGGACCGGCCAGGCACAGGCAGAGCAGCAGGATGGCAAACTTGGAAACCATTTCCACGAGGTATTTGGAACGCACGGGCTTTTGCAGAATCTCGTCAACCAGTTCGCGCTCCGGGGCGGCGTCGAGGTCGCCGGGCCAGCCCGACAGCACCACCAGACGCGTATCCGGATAAGACGGCTTGATCTGACGGATGAGCGCCAGGCCATCCTCCGCAAGTGGAAGACGTAAGTCCATGATGACAAGTTTCGGTGCCTCGCGGGCAAGGGCCTCGATAGCTTCGGCGGCGCAGGCCGCGGCATGCACCTGGTGCCCCGCCGCAGTCAGGATCCGCGAACGAAGGGCAAGTTGATCCGCGTTGTCATCCACCAGCAGAACGGCGCCCACGCTTACCCGAAGACGATTTCCGCGATCACAAGCTGCGGCATCCGCTGGTTCCAACTGCCGGGGAGGTTGTCGAACGGCAGGCGGAAGGACTTGGTTTCCCCAGGCTTGATACCGCCGGACCTGGCGCGCACGATCTCCACACGCTCCTTGAGGATGATCTGGCCATAAGCATCGTAAAAGATGCAACTGAGCAGAACCGAGCGCAGTTGGCGATTGCCATTGTTAGTAATCTTGCCCTCGATCTCGACCACCGCCTGGTGGATCGCATTCTCGGTGGCCTTCATGGACACTTCGTTCAGCGACAACTGGCGGGTATAGGCTTTAGCTTCAGCCGTGAGAACCGGCCCTTTGGGTTCCGGCGGACCGGACTTCTCCAGGTACCAGAAGCCGCCGCCGAGCGCGATGGCCATCGCCGCGAACAGAACGGCGGGCAGGCTCAACAGCGGCCTGTCTTTGCTCTTCGTAGCAGGCGTCGGATTATTGGCCACTGACCGTCATCTCCCGGATGCGCAACGTGGGCGAGGCCACGGAACTGCGAAACTCCAGGTCTGACCCCACCGCATCGATGTCCAGCAACATCTGTTTCAGGTTCCCGGCGATCGTCACTTCGGAGACCGGGAAAGCCAGCTCACCGTTCTCAATCCAGAGCCCGGCGGCGCCGAGCGAATAATCGCCGGTAACGGTATTGACACCGGAACCGATCAATTCGGTCACGTAAAGACCCGCTTTGACCGAAGAAATTATCTCCAGGGGCGTAAGCGTGCCGGGGCGGAGGAAGAAGTTGCCATGGCCCACCGAGGCGTTGCCCGTGACGCCGCGCGAGGCCGAGCCGGTGGTTTTCATACCCAGCTTGCGGGCCGTGTAGCAATTGAGCAGATAGCTTTTCAGAGTGCCATTCTCAATGACCACCGTGCGGCGCGACGGCACGCCTTCGTCATCGAAGGGCTGCGAACCGAACAGGCCGGGCAACGTCGGATCGTCCACGATGGTGAAGATATCGGAGGCGATCTTCTCGCCAAGCTTGCCTTCGAGAAACGAGGCGCGGCGGTAGATGGAATCGCCGGCGATGGCCCCGAAGATCTCGCCCAACAGGGATCGCGCGGTGCGCGGTTCGTAGATGATGGGCACCTTCTGGGTGGGAACCTTACGGGCGCCCAGACGGCGGATGGCGCGCTCCGCCGCGATACGGCCGATGTTCTCCGCCTTCTCCAGGCGGGAGTAGGAGCGGGCGGCCGAATACCAGTAGTCTCGCTCCATGGCATCGCCTTCCTTGGCGACCGGCACAACGCTGAGCGAACAGGAACTGCCCTTGTAAGAGCCGGCAAAGCCGCGCGAATTGGCGAAGTACCGGGCCCCCTGCGAGGCGCTGAAGGATGCCCCTTCACTATTGGCAATACGAGGATCGAAGTCGAAGGCGGCCTGCTCGGCGGCTTTGGTACGTTCAATGCGCGTCTCTGTATCGACCGCCGCGACGTCGTTCTCGTAGAGAGCCAGGTCGCCCTCCCAGGTGCCAAGTTCGCCAGGTTCCGGCAGTCCCGCGAAGGGATCTTCGCTGGTGAGGGCGGCCAGGTCTATCGCGGAGCGCACCATGCGCGCCAAGCCGTCCGCTGTGAGATCGGAGGTGTAGGACGAGCCGACGCGCTTCCCGATCAGCACGCGTACCCCCGCCGACCGGGATCCAGCCTCTTCCAGCGTCTCCACTTCCCTCATGCGCACCGTGGCCGAAAAGTTCGACCCTTCCGCAATGGTGCACTCGGCGTCGTGTGCTCCTTTATCCAATGCTTGTTTGATGACGTTACGGGCCAGCTCCAGCAGGTCAGCGCTCAATCGAAGTCCTTATCCAAGTAGCGTTCCTCTTCGATTGTACCTGTGCCGGCGGGTCCAAACGCAGTTCGGCGGACCGTAATTCGGTACGGCGTATAAGACGGTTCCAGAGCGTAGTGGGGTCCCCTTCGAAAACCCAGGCCGCCTCGCCGGGGAAGATGTGCCAGGCGTCCTGTTCGATTTCCGCCTCCAACTGGCCGCGAGCCCAGCCGGCGTACCCCAGGTAAACGCGAAACTTGTCGGGCTGGCTGTTGGCGGCAATCTGCTCTTCGAGCAGGGCTTTAGCCGAGAGGAGGTACACATCGGCAAAGACGTGCTGGGCTTCGGCGGGGACGGCCGCCGCGCGTAGTAGGGCGACGGCGCCACTGCGGGAGACAGGGCCGCCCAGGTAGACGCGATCCTGGCGGTTGGCGGCGCCCTTCAAATCTTCGGCAAGGCGGCTGAGGCGCAGGCGGCTGGGCTGGTTGATGACGATTCCCATGGAACCTTTGGAGCCGTGACGGACCAGCAGGATGACGGATTCGGCGAAGTTGGGATCACGCAGGCCGCGCCCAGCCACCAGGACTTTGCCCGGAGCCAGGCTGGGGATGTTCTGTGCGGCTAAGCCGGTAAGCAGGCCAAGCGCGAGAAGGAGCGAACGCCAGAACATGCGACGATTCTCTCCCGTTTTGGAGGATTTGAAAAGGGGCTACGGATTGGGATCAGCCTTCCGCATGCGAGCCGTGAGTTCCTGAACGTCCTTGTCGCTCTTCAACTGGCGGTACAGACTGGCGGCCCTCGAATAGGCCTGGTGGGCGAGCCGTCCGTCGGCTGGCTGGCGCTTGAGGAAGTAGTCGCCTGCGCCAGAGAGCGCCTGGGCGGTCTTCAAAACGAAGGGGCCCTGGCCGTCGGGCATCTCGCGGTCGATGATCCCCAACATCTCGCGATACACAACGCCTGCCTCCTCCTGTTTCGCCTGATCCAGAGCGTATGCCAGTTCCTTACGCGAGTTCACGCGGGCCTGGTAGGTTTGGATGGATTTGGCGTCGAGGGCGGGCAGTCCATCGGAGAGCAGGACGGCACGCCGTAGGAGGGGAATTGCCTCGGCGGAGCTGTCAACCTTGGGGAGCGTTTCGCCAAGGTGGATCAGACCGAATACGGTATCGAGGATGGCGAGGTAGTTCTTGGGGTCGCGCCGCAGGATCTGCTCGCTGAGGTCGGCCTGCGTGCGATAGTGCCCGATGGCGCGCTGCCAGTCCTTTTCGCGTTCCGCGACACGGCCAAGGAAGGACTCCTGGAGCATGCGGTCGCGCAACAGCCGGGCGCCACCCGCGGCCTTTTCGAGGTCGTCGACCAGCGGGGTGATCCGCTCCACCAAGGCGCGCGATTCCGCGACGTTGCCGTAGTTCAGGGTATGGTTCGCAAGCCGGTTTAAAGCCACCATCAGGTCGCGCGTGGCCACTATCTGGCCGGAGAAACGGGTCGCGTTCGCCGAGGCAATCGCCAGGGCTTCCCGTAGATAGCGCTCCGCGTCGTCTTTGCGGCCCAGTTCCTGCTGCGCCTCGGCCAGTTTTGTCAGCGGGGTCAACGGGTAGCGTACCGCGCGTATGTCATCCCGGTCCGAGTGCGCGGACTTCTGCGCGAAGGCCAGCGATTGCTCGAACAGCGGAACCGCTGCCTGCAACTTGCCTTCGAGCGCCAACAGATCGCCCTGAAAGGCGAGCGCCGCGCTGATCAATCCGTAATTGGAGACCAGCGACGGGGACAGCGCCAGGGATCGGCGGGCGAGTTCGAGGCCGCGCTTTAGGCTTTGGGCCGCGCCCGCCGAATCGCCGAGGTTCGCCTGGCTGGGAGCGCGCTGGATGCGCGACAACTGCACGTAAGCGGATGCCAGTTCGTGCTGGAGCTCCGCGTGGTTCTGCGCCGTCTCATAGAGTTGATCCAAGTAGGTGCGCGCACTGTCCACAATCTTCTTCCGGGCGGGCGTGGCACCGGGCAGATGCCGGATCTCGCCCTCCAGTTGAAAGATGACGCGGGTGGCAATCTCCCGCACGGCTTTGAAACGCGTATCGGCCAGTTTGGTTTGCGCCTGCGCGAGGGCCGTCTGCTGTTCGGCCTCACGGGCCTTCTCTTCCGCCCGGCTGCGGCTCGCCTGCTCGAGCCTGGCGAGTTGCTCGGCGCGCTCCCACTGCTTGCGGGCTTCCGCCGCTTCCCGCTGGGCAAGGATCCGCTGCTGTTCCGCGATAGCCGCTTCTCTCGTGGTCGCGGCGATGCCGCCCAACAGCGAAAGCACGACGAGAGCGGCGGCGGCCACCAGCGAGCGGTTTCGCTTCGCGAACTTCATAGCCCGGTACTGGAAAGTGGCCGGGCGAGCCACGATAGGATGGCCGTCCAGGTAGCGCTGGATATCGGTGGCGAGTTGGTCCACCGACTGGTAGCGCTTCTCCGGCTCCTTGCGAAGGGCCATCAGGATGATGTTGTCGAGGTCCCCCTCCAATTCGCGGCGTAGCGGGACTTCGTTGGGCTCTGCCGTGGCGGCGCTCGGCTTGGCCGGCTCCTTCTCCAGCACCTCCCGCATCAGGCTGAGCACGTGCGCATCGTCGATACGGCGGAAAGGCAGTTCCCCGCTCAGCAGTTCATAAAGCACGACGCCCAACGTGTAGACGTCGCTGGCGACGCTAATGGACTCGCCGCGAATCTGCTCGGGGCTGGCATACTCCGGCGTCATGGCCTGCATGCCGGTTAGCGTCTGCGGCGAATCCTGCGGCCAGAATCCGGGCAGCAGTAGTTTGGCGATCCCGAAATCGACCAGCTTCACCTCGCCTTCCGCGGTGACCAGAATGTTGCTGGGTTTCAGGTCGCGGTGGATCACCAGATGCTGATGGGCATGCTGCACGGCGCGGCACACCACCAGGAACAACTCCAGGCGCTGGCGAACGCTGAGTCCGGCGTCGGCGGCGTAGCGGCGCAGGCTCTTGGCCGAGCGCACATACTCCATGACGATGTACGGTTCGCCGCTTTCCGTCGTGCCCCCGTCAAGCAGGCGGGCAATGTTGGGGTGTTCGAGCGACGCCAGGATCTGCCGTTCCCCGCGGAAGCGGCGCACTACCTCGTCGTTCTGCAGGTTGGCATGCAGGAGCTTGATGGCGACCTGCTTGTAGTAGGCATCATCGGAACGGGAAGCCAGATAGACCACGCCCATCCCACCGCGCCCGATCTCCCGCTCGATGCGGTACGGCCCGATATGCTGTTCGTCGCCGGATTCCATACCTCCGGGATGTATCGGCAACTCTCCATGGAAAGTGTAGACCAGAGCACGATCCGCTAACCCCGTCCATGGCGCCCCAGCTTTGGATCCACGACACCCGCCATCGCCACAGTGTCCAGCCTCCCACCAAGGAATACGCTAACCCGCTCCGCCACGCCTGGCGCGTCCGCCATCACGTCCCGGTACGCAACGTACAATACGGGCATCCCCCGCCCCTCCACGAACTCCTTCACCCGCGATATCTGCCCGGCGAACACCTGTTTCAGCCGCTCACGAGGCAGATTCGCCCCCTCCCTTCCCAACCGCCGGATCATCGTCTGCTGGGAATCCAGTACCTCGTCCAGATCCCGCTCGACAAAGACAATCCGGTACCGCTCGTTCGACGGTAAAAGCAGAAGCAGCGGCACGACCACCTTCACGACCTTGCCCCGCGCCTCCACGAGCCAGGACGAATCCTTCGCCAACTGCTTGACGCGCTCGTCTTCGAAATACCCGTGGGGGTTGTCCGCGTCCGCTGCACGCAACGCATCCGTTTGCACCGCCAGCCCCGCCGCCGCCAGCATCCGCATCATCACCGAGGTACCGGATCGCGGCAGCCCCGTCACAACCGTAATCACGTCGTCCCGCCCGCCATCCATCTCTTCATCCTACCCTCCAGTTTTCGCCCCGTTCTGCCGTTAGTAGATTGATGGAATTCTTTCCTCCTTTTCCGCATCTATGGGTGTAGAGCACGGAGCATGGATGCTCTGGGCGATGGAGTGGAAGGAGGATGCCGAAAGGCGAATGGTCATGAGGAGCACGAAAGAGCGTCTGGAACAGAGCGCCGCGGTTCTTGATACCCTGCAGCGCAAACGCGAGGAAATGCACGCCCCCGCCCACGGGCAGGATACCGAGTGGAGCCTGATTGAGCGCGAGTTGCGTGAGATCGAGGCGAACATCCTGGAAGATCCCGGCGATCTGTCCCGGTTCCTCGTTCGCCGCCGCTAGCCTCACTCCGCCGTCCGTCTACTGGACCCGGTAGCGTGCCACCGCTTCCGGGTCCAGATCAATTCCCAACCCTGGTTCCAGCGGAATCCGCAGAAAGCCGTCCTCGGCCCGGAACCGCTGCCGTGTCAGTTCATCCCGCAACCGCGTCTCTTCTTCCGCCACAAATTCACAGATCAGCGCATTGGGAATGCTGGCCAGCCAGTGGAGCGCCGCCGCCACGTTGATATACGTCGTAAACCCATGATTAGCCACGGGTAGCCCCCGGTCATAGGCCAGCGCAGCGATCTTCATCGCCTCCGTAAACCCGCCGCACCGCGTCAGATCCACCTGCACCACGTCCACCTGCCCCACATCCATCAACTGCACATACGACTTCCGGTCCCATTCCTCTTCCCCGGCGGCGATACGCACCGAAGTCGCATTGGCCAGCTTCCGGTATCCCTCATAGTCGTCGGCCCGCAGCGGCTCCTCCAGCCAGTAGATTCGCTGCTCGGCAAAGGCGTTCGCCCGCTGTAGTGCGGTCTTGGCATCCCAGACCAGCCCCGCATCGATCAGCAGATCGGCATCCTCCCCTAAACCCCGCCGCGCCTCCCGCACCAAAGCGATATCGGTCTTCTCGTCCCGCCCCATCGGATCCCAGCCGAACTTCACGGCGTTGAATCCCCGATCGGCGAAGCGCCGCGCCAGCTCTCCGGTCGCCGCCGGAGTTGGCCCGAATAGGGAACTCGCATAGCAGCGAATCTTGTCCCGGAACCCGCCGCCCAGCAGCTTCCAGACCGGCATTCCCAGCGCCTTGCCCTTGATATCCCACAGGGCCATGTCGATCCCGCTGATGGCATGAAAGACCGGCCCGCCGCGCGCCACGTAGATGTTTGTCCGAACCATCTTGTGCCACAGCTTCTCGGTTTCAAACGGGTCCTCACCCAGCAGCACTTGCTCCAACCCGCAGGTAATGGCATGCGAATACGGCGCCCGCACCGCCCCTTGCACGGCCAGCGGAGCCGAGTCCACCTCGCCGATTCCCGTGATCCCGGCATCGGTCTCCACTTGGATCACGATCGCATCCTGCCCGCTGTCACACTGCCCTTTCACTTCCGGCAGCCGCAGGTACAGCGCCTCAACTTTGGTTATCTTCATGTTTTCCTTGTTGTATCTGTCCGGCGGGCAAATCGCAACTGGCTTATGGGGGTGCACGCTGCTATACTTGGGAATTCGGGCTGTGGCGCAGCCTGGCTAGCGCGCTTGCTTGGGGTGCAAGAGGTCCCGGGTTCAAATCCCGGCAGCCCGACCAGATCACCAGACGTACAGCCAGCAGTCTGGAGTTCCTTTCCACACTAATGACGGAACCTTCCTCTGCCGATGGTTCTCTCAGATGGACACCTCGAAACCCCGGTCCAAGCGAATCCTCGGCCTCTTCACGGCGCGTGAACTGGCCTTCATGACCACCCCGCTTCTGGCCGTTGCTTCCCTGCATTTCAGCGTGAAGCCGTTGCTGGGCCTGCTCTACGTGACCGGAAGGGGCGGCGGTTGCACCCTGGAGCGGGCGCTTCAGTCCCACGAAGAACTCACCCGTCAGAACGCCCTCACAAACGAGATCTTCGCTGCGTCGAAATTGGAGGAGCAGGTCCAAGTCCGGGATTGGAAGCTGCAACGCTGGTCCACCCCGTGGGGCACCTTCTGGACGCCGGCCGAAACCTCCATCGCCTTCCTTCTCGCCGAACAGAAGATGCGCGTCTACGGGGACGGTCCCCGCCGCGTTCAACCCGGCGACGTCGTTCTCGACGCCGGCGCCAACGTTGGCACCTTCACCCGCGAAGCGCTCCTCGCCGGAGCCTCTAAAGTGGTCGCCATCGAACCGTCCGAACGGAACATCGAATGCCTCAACCGCAACTTCGCCAAAGAGATCGCCGAGGGGAAGGTCGTCGTTTATCCCAAGGGCGTCTGGCATAAGGACGACGTCCTGGAGTTCACCGTCTACGACAACTCGGCGCTCGATTCCCTGGTCATGAAGGAACGCCCGGAGAACACCTCCAAGCCCAGGATCGTCAAGGTCCCCGTGACGACGGTGGACCGCATCGTCGCCGACCTCGGTCTGAAGCAAGTCAACTTCATCAAAATGGATGTCGAGGGCGCCGAACGGGACGCCCTGCGCGGCGCCGCCGCCACTATCCGCAACATGCGCCCCCGGATGTCCTTGGCGACCGAAAACCTGGACGACGACTACCAGGTAGTGCCGGACGTACTACGCCAGATCCGCGCGGACTACCAGTCCGAGTCCGGCCCCTGCCAGCCACAACCAGGCTACAAGTTGCGGCAAGGTGTTCGTTACTTTTACTAGGAAGGGAAAGTGGAAGTGGCGTCCCCAGCGGGATTCGAACCCGCGTTATCGCCGTGAAAGGGCGGTGTCCTAGGCCGGGCTAGACGATAGGGACGCAACGCTTGGCAGGGCCAACCATCAGGATACCAAAACTTCGTCCCCTTGGGCCGCCTTTTTTGAAGTTTCCAGACACGGCGAGCGTGGAATTGGGTGTACGGCTTTCCTGAAGTACACTGTGTTCCTATGACAGGATCAACACGCCGCGCGTTCGCGGCATCGCTGCTGGGCATGCCGGCGCTTGCCGTCGACGTGCCGGGAGCACCGCTGCGGGTGACGCTGGGCCCGGAGACCCGGATTGCACCCGAGGTGGCGTGGCCGTATCTATTCCACAGCCGCGAGGGTGTTACGGCGCTGTTCGGACACGTGCGGTGGCCCGCCGGCGGCAAGTATCCCATTCACTACACCAGCCGCTCGTTCGATGGCCGGAAGACGTGGCAGGAGTGGAAGCATGGGCCGGAACATGGGCGCGGGCCGATTACAGAGGGCACGGCCGTGCAGTTACGCGATGGGCGATGCCTGCTGTTCGATGTGCACGTGGAGCATGTGGCGAACAAGCGATTCGAGACGAACTACTGGGAATCGCGCGATGGATTCAAGACGATCCGCGGGCCAATGAAGTTTGGCTTCGTATTGCCGCAGGCGGCGGTGGGCACGTTTGACGACCGTGGAGAGCCGATATCGCGGATGTATCTGCGGCGGTCGGTGGTGGAGCTACCGGGCGGTGACCTGCTGGCCTCCGCGTACGGGCATTTCGAGGACGACAAAACGCCCACCGAGTATGGGCCGAAGATGAACAAGTTCCGGTCATTCCTGTTGCGCTCGAAGGATGCCGGCGTGAACTGGAGCTATGTCTCGACGATCGCCTCGGGGCCCGTGGAGCAGGAGGGATTCGGGGAGCCTGTCCTGTTGCAGTTGACCAAAGGGCCGAACGCGGGAAGGCTGATCTGCCAGATGCGGACGGGGCGGGAGAGTCCCATCTACCAATGTGAATCCGGCGATGAAGGGAAGACATGGACGGGTGCGTATCCGCTGCATTGGATGTACAGCCGGTTTGGGCGGACGCGGCCGATCATCGGCGTGGATCCGGACCTGATTGAGATGCAGGACGGAACCTTGGTGATGTCGTTCGGACATAAGCCGGACTATCGGGATCATGGGAACTACCTGGCGTTCAGCCTGGATCAGGGGCGGACCTGGAGCCAGGTGACGCCGCTGTCGCACAAGATCACGTCGGCGTACACGGGCGTGCGGGAAGTGGCGCCGGGTGAGTTGTATGCGGTGTACACCGCGTCGGATACCCACTCCGATGAGCCGGGATCGGCCAAGTATGAGACCTTCGGACGCGCGGTGACGGTGCGGCGCCGGTAGCAGGAGGAGAGGAACGGTGCGTTGCTGGTATCTGTTGGCGATTGCGCAGGCGCTGGGGGCACAGACGGCGCAGCAGGTGGAAGGGTTTGCGTCGGTGGTGAGATCCCCGTCGGCGGATAGCCGTCCCGGGTTGATGCCGCTGGATTTCCGAGGACCGTCGGCGGGACACATGACGAAGCCGTGGTGGACAACGGGAGGAGCGGAGCGGCTGGAGTGGAAGACCGCGCCCGTACCTTCGCAACAGAACACAGTGTTTGCGTTTACGGCCGCGAGTTCGGTGATTCCGGCGGAGTTGACGCGGGGTCCAAAGGCCCGGCTCTACTACAACGGGGCGGCAGTGTTGGAGTTCGATATTGGGCAACCGCGCGATCGCGTATGGACGCACGGCGAGTTCCAGTTGCGCTATGAATCGCGGCGGGCGGAGTGGCCGTGGTCGGCGGCACATCGGCAGTTCAATCCGAATGGCGACAGCGGGATTTATAGACTGCACGTTCCGGCTTCGAAGGTAAAGGCTGGAGAGGCGGCGACGATTGGCGTGGAGTTGCAGCCATTCCCGGCTTGGCCGAATGGCTGGTTCATGGTGAAGGAGCGCAGCGATACGCTATCGGTGTCAGTGACGGCGCTGGAGCAGCAGGTCAGGCAACTGCAGCGGGACGTGACGCGGCTGGGAGAGATGAACCAGGTGCTGGCGCTGAACCAGTACAACGGCATGTTGGACACGCGCGATACGCAGCACGGCATCCTCTATACAAATGGCTGGCGGCATCTGCATCCGGCGGATATCATCGCACTAAAGAATGGCGAACTGCTAGTGACGGCGCGAGAGGCCAGCGAGCATATCTCGCGGGATGGCGATGTGATTCTCTTGCGCTCGCGCGATCAGGGCAAGACGTGGGGCGATAAACAGGTGATCTCGGCGGTTCCGGATCTGGATGAGCGCGAGGGGTGCGGCATTCAATTGAAGGACGGCACGATCCTGGTAGCGGTTTACTATAACGGGCTGTATCGGGACAACAGCGATTACGAGTGGGAGGACGCCAAGCGGCGGGCGAAGTTCGGGGTGGACAAGCAACACCTGGGCACGTTTATTGTCCGCTCCACCGATAATGGGCGGACCTGGTCGAAGCCGAATCACATCAGCACGAAGGGGATGCCGTTCACCGATATCGAAGGGCCCGCGGATGCGCCGATTGAGATGCCCGACGGGTCCATCCTGCTGCCGGTGATGGGCTATAACGTGCGGGGCGACTCGGCGAACGAAGCGGCGGTGATGTTGAAGTCGGTGGACAAAGGCGTGACGTGGACGTACCTCTCGACCATGGCCGACGACCCCGGCGGCAAGTTGGGGCACTTCCAGGAACCGGGCATTGTGCGTACGAAGACGGGGCGCATTGTGGCCGCGATTCGCAACCAGGGGGAAGACAACGCCATATGGACCACGTGGTCCGACGATGATGGGAAGACTTGGGCGCCGGTGCGGAAGTCGGGGATGATTGGGCATCCGGCGGACCTGCTGCAACTGGCGGATGGACGGCTGCTGTGCACGTACGGGCAGCGCTCGGCGCGGCATGCGGATCCCGGTGGCATCCGGGCAACGTTCAGTTTGGACAATGGGGAGACGTGGCAGACGGAGAGTGAGGTCCGCATCCGCCAGGACTTTCTGAACTGGGATATCGGGTATCCGGAGTCCATGCAACTGGGCGATGGGCGGATTCTGACGGTCTACTACTTCAACATGTTCGGCCGCTATTTCCTGGGGCATTCGACGTGGCGGCCCTGAGAATCCTAGCCGGCGCGCTGTTGCTGGTTGTGGGGCTGGCGCCGGCGCAGACGCTGGAGGAACTGGGCGGAAGGGCGTTGGGCGCGGCACAGGAAGGGCGCTTCGCGGACGCTGTTCTGCTGTATGAACGGATGCTGAAGCTGGCGCCGGGTTCGCGGGAGGTCCGCTATGATTTGGCGCTGGCGTTGAACCGGCTGGGGCGGAATCGCGAGAGCCTGACGGTGCTGGGGAAGCCTACGAACAGCGAGGAACTGACCCTGGCCGGCATCAATCACAGAACCTTGGGGGATCTTGCAGCGGCGGAACGCGATCTGCGGGCGGCGTTTGCGATGGCGCCGGATGCGTCGATTGCGGCGGACTTCGGCATGGTGCTGCTGGATCGCGAGAAGTACGACGAGGCGGAGCGAGTGTTCCGGGGGTATCCGGACGAGGTGCAGCCGGTGTTGGGTTTGGGCTTGGCGGCATTCGCGCGCGGCCGCAATGCGGAGGCGGAGAAGCTGTTCGCGGCGGCGGTGGCGCGGGAACCGGAGGCGGCGGACCTGCGGGTGTCGTTAGGCGATGTGTACTTCGCGACGGATCGCTTCGCGGAGGCGGATATGGCCTACCGGGAGGCGATTCGGCTGGAACCGCGCAGCGCGGAGTACCGCTTGAAGGCGGGGCGCAACGCACTACGGCTGGATAAGCAGGCGGAAGCGCAAGAACATTTTCGGCAGGCTGTGATCTTGGATCCATTGCAGGCCGAGGCGCACTTGGAGTTGGGCAGGTTGAGCGGGGAGCGGCGGCATCTGGAGGCAGCGGTGGCGGCAGACCCAACGCGGGGCGCGGCGCATTACCAATTGGCGCTGCTGTACCGGCGCTTGGGATTGACGGAACTGAGCAGCGCGTCGATGCGGCGTTTTGAACAGATTCGGAAGCAGGGGGAGCAGGCGTATCGCATCGACATGACGCCGCCAGCGGTAGTCGTAGAGGGTCCGGCGGACGAGAAGCGTTGGGGGCGGTACCAGTTCCCTACGGCTTACCGCATGGCGGACGGCCGGGTGATCGCGTTCGTGGACGCGGAGGCGCGGCAGACGTTCGTCAGTTCGGATGACGGGCTTTCGTGGCGGGAGGATCGGGAGGCGGAGAAGTCGCCGTTTGGGCTGCGGCTGCCTGGCGGGGAGTGGCTGCGGATCGATGGGCACATCTCCTTCCAACGGTTCGTCAAGGGCGCATGGAGGGCGGAGAGCACGGTGGTGGACGATGCCGGGAAGTCTCCGCGGATCTGGTGGGGCGATATGGAAGTGATGCCGGACGGGGCGCTGGTGGCCGTGACGTATCCCGGTATTGACGCCAAGGGGCCACCGAGTGCGTGGCGATCGGCGGATAGAGGCCGGACTTGGCGCTTGCTGGCGCGCATCCCCTACGTACCGGAGGAGAAGGCGGATAGCAAAGCGGCGCAGCGCGATGGTTTCACCGAACCAGCGTTCACGCGGCTACGCGATGGGTCGCTGCTGGCAGTGCTGCGCACCACGGACGGCAATGGCGTTGGACCGATGTACCAGACCCGATCGCGAGATGGAGGGCGGACGTGGAACAAGCCTGTGGTGATCGCGCCAAACGGCGTCCAGCCCCGCCTGTTGCGCCTGGACAACGGCGTGCTGGTGCTGGTGTCGGGACGGCCTGGCGTGCAGATGCGATTCAGCCGTAGCGGACTGGGAGATGATTGGTCGGAGGCGGTGGACATTGTGCCAGCGACGTCGGAGAAGTTGGATCACGACTCATGCGGATATACGAGCCTGGTGGCGCTTGGCGGCGATTCGTTTCTGCTGGCGTATTCCTGGTTTCAAAAGCCGGATGCGGCGGGCGAACCGCGCAAGACGGTGTTATCGCGCAGAGTGCGGATCGCGGTGCGGCCCACGGGGAAAGGAGCGCGTTAGTGTCAGCGGAGAAGTTACGGCAACGAGTGATTCTCGCCGCGGGAGCGGCCGTGGAGCGCCAATCCTATGTATCGGCCATCGACGTGTTTGTGGGTATGGGTTTGCTGACTCCCACGCAGGTGAAGGACTGGCGGCAGGGCCGCGTGGATAGTCTGGAACGGGTGATCCAGGGCAGCTTATCGAAGCACTCCGATGTGATGAAGATCTTCCGGGTATGGGCGCGCGAGGTAAACCTGAAGCCGAGTGAGACACGATACGTCCGCCACACTCGTGGGGGCACGTTGGATCTTCAGTTCAGCCGGAGCGGCGACCCGAATATCGAACGGGCGTACCGGACGCACTATGTCTCGCCGAAGCTATCCGAGCGCAAGCAGGAGAAGTTGCAGCAGAGGCTGAACGAGGAGCCGAAGGCGGTTGTATTTGAGGTGCTGCGGGATACGGCCTGTTCGGAGTGCGGTACGGAGATCGAACAGGAAACGTTCCTGATCAAGGAAGGCGAGCAGGCTCTGTGCATGGCCTGCGCACGTCTGGATCATCTGGAGTTTCTGCCCGCTGGTGATGCGGCATTGACGCGGCGGGCTACAAAGTTCAGCACGGTGACGGCGACGGTGGTGCGCTTCAGCCGTTCGCGCAATCGCTATGAACGGCAGGGAATCCTTGTGGAGCCGGCGGCGATTGAGCAGGCCGAGGCGAGTTGCTGCGAGGATGCAGGACAACGCGCGGCGAATCGTCTACGCGATGCGGAGCGGCGCAAGGAAGACGACAAGCGGCTGGCGGCGAGCATGGCGAAGCGGATCGTGGAATTGTTTCCCGGCTGCCCGTCCGCTGAGGCGGCGGCGATCGCGGAGCACACGGCGCGCCGCGGTAGTGGCCGTGTAGGCCGTAGCGCCGCCGGTCGCGGTTTGCGGGACGAGGCGCTCATCCTGGCCGTGCGGGCCGCCGTGCGCCACCGTCACACCAACTATGACGAACTGCTGCTGAACGGCGCGGATCGCCAGACGGCACGGGAGAGCGTGTTGGCAAAGGTGGAAGAGGTACTGGAGCAGTGGCGGTAATTAGACTTCGTCCAGAGGCCGCGTGGCGTCGCCGAACTTGCCCATACGCAGGTTCACCTTGTCCATGAGGGAAAGGTAGAGGCGGCACATCTGGCGATCCGGCTTCGCGTCGTAGTTCAGGACACGGCCGCCTTTGATGCGGCCTCCGGCACCGCCCAATAGAACCACGGGCAATCGCCGCGCCTCGTGGTTGCCGGTGAGCATGCTGGAGCAATAGAGCAGCATGGTGTTTTCGAGGAGCGTGCGCGGGCCTTCCTGGATGGCGTCCAGTTTGCGGGCGATGTAGGCCACCTGCTCGAGGAAGAACTGGTTCACCTTCAGCCAGTCGGCGGTATCGGAGTGCGATAGCAGGTGATGGATCATGTAATCCACGCCGAGGTTCGGGAATCGCAGGGAACTGTGGTCGTTGTTCAGTTTGAGCGTGGTGACGCGGGTGGTATCGGTCTGGAAGCCGAGCACGAGGATATCCGCCATTAACCGCATGTGTTCGGCGATGTCCTGCGGCACGCCGTCGGCCGGGCGATTCATGTTGGGCTTGTCGAGCGTGGGACGCCAGCCCTGCAGTTCGCCGCGTTTCCCAGCATTGGCGATGCGCTGTTCGACATCGCGCACGGATTCCAGGTACTCATCGAGCTTGTGCTGATCGCTGGCGCTGATGCCGCGGCGCAGTGTGCTCGCATCGGCAAGGACTGCGTCGAGGACGCTCTTGTCTCCCTTGCTGGCGCCATCCTTAAAGAGGCGGTCAAAGGCGAGGGCCGGATAGATTTCGAGCGGCGCGGGCGTGGTGGGGGAACTCCAGGAAATGTGCGAACTGTACAGCATGGAGTAGTTCTTGTGCACGGACGGATTCGACTTCTCGCAGCCGATGACGAGGCTGGGCACCTTCGTGGAACTGGCGAAGCGTTGGGCAACGATCTGGTCAACGCTGGTGCCGGAGCGGATCTCGCCACCGGAGGCAAGCGGCGCGCCGGAGAGCAGGTTGCCGGTCTGGGAGCTATGGATATTGCCTTTCTGCGCCTCTTCGTTATAGAGCCCTTCGATGAAGAGCATGCGGGATTTGAAGTCTTCCAGCGGCGCCAGGACCTTACCCAGTTCTATTTGGCGGCCTTCGCCCTTGGCCCACCACTCCTTGCTGTGGAAGCCGTTTCCGGAGAACAGCACGGCCAGCCGGACGGGGGCTTCACTGGCGGCGTCGCGGCGGGGCTCATCGCCCCACACAGGCGTGGATTCCAACCACGGCAGAGCCATGCTAACGCCCAGACCGCGTAGCATGCGGCGGCGGCTGAGTTGATGTTTAGTGCTGCTCTGGTTCATGATCGCGTCCTCGAATTTCCCGGAACTGGCGGCTTGCCACGATCATATCAATCGCGGCGCCGATGCGATGGCCGGTGGCGGCGAGGCGGGCCTGCATGTCATCCAGCAGCGGTTCGTCGGAAAGCTGCACGGCGCGGCCGAGCGAATAGCCCAGCAGTTTGCGGCAGAACTGACGGACGAAGGCGTCGCGGCGCTGGGTGAGGATGTACTGGCGCAGGCCTTCCATGCCTTGCACCTCGACACCGCCACGCAGCTTCGCGCGGTCGTTGATGGGACGGTTGCCGAGGTCCTTGTCGCGGAGGGCTCCGATGGCGTCGTAGCGTTCGAGCGTATAGCCATAGGGGTCGAAGCGGGCATGGCAACCGGCGCAACGCGGGTCGGAGGTGTGCTTCTCTACCATCTGACGCACGGTGAGGTTCTCGGTGGACTCGTCGGCGGGCAATTGGGGAACATCCTTTGGGGGCCGGGGGGAGGGCTCGCCCAAGAGAACTTCCATGACCCAATTGCCGCGGAGGATGGGGCTGGTGCGAGAAGCGCCGGACTGCTTCGTCAGGACGGAGGCATGGCTAAGGATGCCGCCACGGCCGTACTGGCCGATGTTGTCGACGCGGCGCCATTCGTCTCCCGTCACGCCTGGGATGCCGTAGTGCTTCGCGAGCGGTTCGTTGAGGAAGGTGTGCTTTGCGTCGAGCAGATCGAGGATGGAGCGGTTGCTCGAGAAGAAATCGGTGAAGAAACGGACGGTCTCCTCATACATGGGAGCGCGCAGGTCGCGGAACGTGGGGAAGTGCCGCTCGCTCTTCTCATCGAGGTTTTCGAAGTCGTGGATGTGGAGCCAGGCTGCGCCGAACTCGGTGGCGAGACGGCGGACGCGGGGATCGCGAAGCAGGCGATGGGTCTGCGCCTGGAGACCTGCAACGGTGCGCAGTTTCTGTGCGGCGGCCGCGGCGCGCAGTTCGGCGTCGGGTAAGGAAGACCAGAGGAAATAGCTCAGGCGGGTGGCGAGTTCGTAGTCGCCAACGGGTCCGGGTTGCTTGCCAGCGGGCGCGGCTTCGGTGCGATAGAGGAAAGGAGGAGACACCAGCACACGGGCGAGAAGCAGGCGCACGGCATCTTCGTGTGGCATCTCCTGATCGCGCAGTTGCCGGTAGAGAGCGCGCAGTTCCGTGGCTTCGGTTTCTTTCAAGGGGCGGCGATAAGCACGGCCGGCGAGCGCGATGACCGCCTCGATATGCCGCGGCTCGGTGTCCACGAGGAGTTGGCGGAAGGCGGCGGCACGGGCTTGGATGGGCTTGCGCAGGGGTTCGAACTTGGAAGGATCGGCGTCCTGCGTGGCGTATTGCCAGAGCTGTTCGAAGGCGTCGACCAGAGTGAGTGCGTCGCGGCTGATGTAGTGGAGGCCGTTCCAGAGCTTGTCCAGCCGGGCCTTCTGCTTGTCGTTCAGAATGAGGCGCGAGAGGGCGTCATCCTCGCGATGGAACAGGGTGAGCGTGACCACCTCATCCACCGGCACGATCTTGGTGTAACAGAGCGCGGCGGGAAACAATTGGCGGAACTCTTCGAAGTTGGCGCGGACACGCTGGCTGGCAGCGCTGCGCGGATTGACGATCACCGGGGTGGAGTAATCGACGGTCTGGTTGTTGGAAGTCCAGACGCCGTTGGTGGCGCCGACAGTTGTTCCGGCCACCATCAACCGGGAGGTATTCGCTTGCGGCATGGTGGGGCGCAGTTCCAGTTGGACGCTGCCCTCGGCGCCGGCTTGGGGGGCGAGTTCGCCGACGGTGACGAAGTCGGCGTCCGCCACGAGGTCGGCGGGTAGATTTACGGTGAGTACGGAGGGCGCCTGGACACAGAGGCTGGCGGCATCAACGGCGGCGCCCTCGGGGCACTTGCCGAATGCGTCCGGAGCCACTCCCCATTGACTTGAGGGGTTCGCGCTCGCGGTTGGAGATGCACCCGCGAACAGCGGTCCGGCCAGCGAGTTGAGCTGGCGGTAGAGGAGGGCGTCCGGGCTGGTGTCAGTGGCCGCGGGTGCGCTGGATGTGAGGAGAGCCTGCAGTTGATCAGCAAGGGCGTGGCGCTCTGCATTCGACTCGGCTTGCTGCCAGCGAGCGAGTAAGGATCCGGTGGGAATCATGGTGTCGCCATGGTGCCCGGCGACAGGCTCCGTATAGAAGTGCCATACCGCGGCGCGTCCGCTGCGGTCGGGGTGCGGATTGGCTGCCAGTACGTTCGGGGAGACATCCTCGGATAGGGACCAGCGCTCGGGGCCGGAGAGCGTGAGATCGAGATCCGTGAGGGCGCAGGAGAAGTTCCCTTCCCTAGGGCCGATGAGGATGGAGAGCAGATCGCCTGGTTGGACGCGGACGGTATCGAACGGGCCGAAGGGGACGGGCTTGGCGCCGCGGGCTTCGCCGGAAGCAAGAGTCTGACGGGTGCGGCCGCGACGGAGTTCGAGGGCCCAGGTGACGCCGTTACCGCATTCGGCATGGGCGCGGGTGATGGCGCCTTCCACACGCAACGCGGCGGATACCGGACTGCGCCAGCCGACGGCGATCTTCAGGGTTTTGGAAGGATGGACGGCGACCGCATGCGGCTTCATATTGCCGGGGACGCGCACCGGCGTGGCGGAGGAGTTCGCCAGGAGCATCGGGAGTTTCGGCGATCCCCAACCTTGTATGAAGTCATAAGCGCCGGACTTCTGGATGCGCTCTGCGAGATGCTGCAAGGGGAAGGGGGATACGGAGCGAATGCCGAGGAACTCGGCCCAGGCGGGATCGGCGTGGGAGGGATCACGCAGGGAGGCGGCGGTGGCGGCGAACACGCGCGCCCGTCTGGCGGCGAGGTCCGCGGCAAGCGCAGGCAGATCGCGCAAGGGCACTGGCGGGCGGCCTGGGATTTCGATGCGCGGCTGGTTCCATAGGACGACGTCGCCGGTGGCGCCATCGCCGGCATTATGGGCGGCGAGGTATACGGTGACGTCGTTGCCGGTGGTAGGCGGGGTGAGCTTCAAGCGCAACTCCTGGCGCTCGACCACCGGATCCACGGGCTCCATCCAGGCCTTCGGTCCATCTTCTTTGCCGATGTGGCCAACGCTGCTGAACTTCCAGAGCGTTTCCTGCCATCGGCCGATGGCGGCGACCATGGCATCGACATCGGCCGCGGTAGAGGCTTTGCGCCACTGTGCGCGTAATGGATCCGTGAGAGGAGAAGGACGCCCGCCTTGCAGCAGCTTGTGCAAAGCCGCGAGGTACTTGGGGCTGAGGTTGTGCTTCTTTGCGGCAGCCTCGACACTGGCGCCCGGCGTGCGCAGGGCGAGTGATGCGGTGAGGTAGCGCTTCAAGGGCAGGCGTCCGCCGCGATTCTTGTCGAGAGCGATACCCTGCTGCTTCACGGTCTCCATGCCGCCGTCTTCGGTGAACGTGGCGTAGAACGCGCGGATCTCCGCGAGCAGTTGGTCGGTCCAATCCTGGCGCGAGGTGGATGCGGAGAAGCGAATGCCATCCGGCAGGAGCATGGCGTGCGCGGCGACGGCCTTGCCGGCATCCAGGTACTTCGTCACCAAGGAGGGGGACATGGCGAGTGCGTTGCCGGTGTTCAGGAAGCCCTCGCCGGCGGCTCCATCGGCGGGAAACTCCTTGGCGGGGTTGAGCGAAGCGACGCCGGTTAGGTCGCGGATGGTGTAGTTGTACTCGGCGTTGTTCAGACGGCGGAGGACGACGGTGCCCGGGTCGCCTGCGTGGGCTCGGGCGGCGGTTGCCAGCGCGCCATTCACCCAGGCCAGCACCTTGGCGCGGTCGTTTTGGGTGGGGGGAGGCAGAGGCTTGGGCGGCATTTGCTCGAGCGTGAGTTGTTCGGCCACCTTCTGCCAGACACGCGGCTCACGGAGGACATCGTTGAGGCTGGTGAACTTTTCCAGGTCGATGTCGCCGGTGTGTTTGGCCGTGGAGTGGCAGGCGATGCAGTACTGGTTGAGGAGCGGGCGGACTTCGTTGCGATAGGCGGCATCGGTGGCGACGGGAGCCCCGACGGCGGCGGTAGCGAGCGTGAAGGCGATGCTGACGAACCGGATCACGGCTTTACTTTACGCCAGATGGGGCCGTGCCAGGTGAGCGGGCTGGCTGGGCGTGGTTGGGGGAGCCTACATCTGAGGACGGCCGGTCGTTGGCTGCGGAGGCCGGTTGCGGCGGCGTGGCGTGTTCCTCAGGTTTGTTCGGCGGCGGGGGAACCCGCGGTACATCGGGGGTGGCAAAGCCAGGCCTCGGCCCCGGTTCCGGCTCGACGGGGGCGAGCGGGAAGAGCTTGCGGATCTGTACGAGGTTGGCGAGGGCCCGGTCGTAGGCTCTCATGGCCCGCATGTCGTAGCGGTGCAGAGAGTCGATCTCGGCGCGGCTTTCCTTGAGGGCGAGATAGGCGATCTCCTGAAGGCCGGGCTCGCCGTAGTGCTCTTCGGCGATGGCTTCGGCATCGGCGCGGGAGCAGTTCAGGACGGCGGTATCCATGCAACCAGCGCGACGCATGCGCCAGGTCGCCTCCGCCATGCGGTGAACGAGTTCCTCCTCGACCTCGTTGCGGGGATCGAAGAGGTTGAGGTGTGCCTGGAGGAGTTCGTCGTAGGCCTGGGGCATTTCGTCATCGAGGACGATGTGCTTGTGGCTGGCTAAGCCATGCTTGATGGCATTTCGGGAGACGCGCTCCTTGCCGGCGGCGGAAGTGGGGCCCTGGGACTTGGCCCCGTTGCGGCGCGAAATCTCAGCGCGTTGTTCGGGTGTCAGCACGATTGCTGCGAGGCATGCCTCAAGAGTAAAGAGGGGGATGGAAGGAGTGAGGCGGAAGTGATTGAGGAGAAAGGGAGAAATTATTTTGAATGGGTTGAGGCACTCCACAAAATCCGACACCCCCTCCATGGTTGGCCTGCGGCCAATGAACCAACGGCGTGAACAAGTTGACCGGCGGGCCGAGGGGAATGGTGGCGATTCGATTGAGAGGAGGCAGGAAGCGACGATCAAGAACGAACAATACCGGATCACCAAGGCGCACCGGCCCCTACCCGCCCCCTACAGCTCGTCCTTCAGATGTTCCAGCGCGATCCGCACCAACTGGCTCCGCGTCCGCACTCCCGTCTTCGCGAACATCTGCTGCATCGCCGCCTTGATCGCACTCTCCGACAGCCGCAGATTCCCGGCCATCTCCTTATTCGACAGCCCTTCCAACAAAAACCCCAACAATTGTTTATCCCGCGGCGTCAACGCCGGAATCTCGGCCGGAGCCCGCGTCGCCGTCACCAGGTTTTGGAAGTACTCCCGCTCAATCACCAGCTTGCCATTGGCGACATCCACAATCGCCTGATACAACTCCGACAGCGGCTTCTGCTTCTTGAAAATTCCCGATATCCCCAAACTGATCAGCTCCATGGCCACATGGTCCGGCAACCCCGCCGTCACCACCAGCGTGCGGATCTCGAAGCCCCGGTCCCGCAACCCCCGCACCAGCGTCAGGGCCGTATCGCCCCCCAAATCGTAGTCCAGAATCAACACATCCGGCGCCGCCGCCGGCACCTGCTCCAGCGCCGCCGCCACCGATCCCGCATTCCCCAATATCCGGAACACCGGATCATCGTCCAGCAGCCGCATGAGCCCCTGGCAGAACAGCGCATGATCGTCCACCACAAAGAGCCGGATCGGGTCTGACATCGTTAACCGTTACTCACCTTCCCGGCTCCCACACCGGCAGCGTGATCTGAAAATAACACCCTTTCTCCGACGGCACAAAACTCAGTTCCCCCGCGAATCGCCGCACCAGGTTCCGCGAAATGTACAGCCCCAACCCGGTCCCGCAACTCTCTTCCTTGAACGGCTGGAACAGGTTTGTCGGATCCGCAATCCCCGGCCCCGAGTCGATAAAGTCAATGCGCACGGCACGCCCATCGCTGGCCGCCCGCACCAGCAGCCTCCGTTCGTCGACCTCCTGCACCGCCCGTAGCGAATTCTGCGACAGGTTCAGCAGCACCTGCAAAAAGGTGTGCGGATCGGCCTGCGCCAGCATCGGCTGCCGCCCCACCTCGCACGTAATCCGCCCCCCTATGTCCAGCCAGTCGGGCTCCACGATCAGCCGCCACTGCTCGATCACCGCCTCGATATCCGCCTTCCCCCCATGTCCTCCCATAGCGCTCTGCCGCAGCTCAAACGACGACAGCCGCGTCAGATTCTCGATCAACGCCGTCAGCGCGCTATAGTCCGGCGTCGCCTCCAGGTCCGGCCGCCTGCCCAGATTCGAGGCCACCACCCGCAGCGCGAGACACAGATTCCGCACCTCATGCGACACTGCGCTCGCCGTCAGCCGGTTGTTGTAATAGATGTGCCGGAAGTTCTCCCGCTCCCGCTCCCGCACATCCTCCGAGACGTCCACCAGAATCCCAGCCAGGTAACTCTCGTTCCCCTCCGTGTAGGTGGAAAACCACGTCATCACCGGGAACAGCGTCCCATCGGCTCGCTTTGCCCAACTCGCCGTCGACGTCCGCACCCGTTGGTTCTGACTTGCCCGCAACGCCGCCGCGAACACCGGCACCTGCTCCGCCAGCGATCGCCCCAATAGCGGCCCCCGCCCCGCATACCCCAGCAACTCATCCGCCGAACTGTTCGCCGCCAGCACTTCCGCCCGCGCGTTCAAGGTCACAATCGCCGCCGGGCTCGACTCCACCAGAATCCGTAACTGGCGCTCGGCCTGGTGGCGCATCCGCTGCTCATACTGCAGGCTCGTGTATGCCACCGATAGCCGCCGCCGGTTCCGGTTCACCTCGCACACCAGCAGCCCCGCGCCCCCATACGCCAGAAACGCCATCAGAAACCGCAGCGTGAACTCGATCGGCGCCAGCGCCGGTACGAAAAAGCCGCGGAACCACGCGCAGAATGCCGCCGCCGCCAATACCTGCCAGCGCGTCAACACCATCGCCGCCGTCATCACCGGGAAGACATAGAACACCCCCAGGGAGTACTCCAGCTTCACCAGCGATTCCCAGAGCCCCACCCCCGCCAGCAGCGCCACCGCCAGGACCAGGATCCGTATCCGCGAACGCCCCGACGAGCGGTCGTCCTCGCCCCCTCGAAATGCCCGGCGTACCTCAGCCCATCTCAAGTCCTCATTCTCGCAGCCGCCCACCCCGCCTTCAATGCCCTTCCGGCTAGCCGAAAGATATCCGAACGGCTATCGCCCCCGCTAACCGCCGCTCCAGTCCATAGATCCTCCATCGATCAGGCTAGATACGCCCTTCCTCCCTTTACACTGAACCGTGATTGTTCGCCAGCAGTTGCCCCTCCGAAGAGTCTGGCCGCAGGTCTCCAAGCGGCTCTCTCTCCTGCTCGTTTACGACGTCACCGTCGCCGTCCTATATACCCACTTCGGTTTCACCATCCTCGCCCAGGCCGGCCTCCCTCTCTCCCTATTCGGCGCCGCCCTCAGCCTCTTCCTCGCCTTCCGCAATAACTCCGCGTACGACCGCTGGTGGGAGGCCCGCACCCTCTGGGGCGGCCTCGTCAACCACTCCCGTACGCTCGCCCGCCGCGTCCTCACCCTCATTGACGAACGCCATACTCCGCCCGGCGACCCCAACCCCACTCCCGATCCGCGCCTCCTCCTCGTCGACCTCCAGATCGGTTACGTGCACGCCCTCCGCTGCCACCTCCGCCAACAGAATCCCTTCCCCGAACTCCGCGGTCTCCTCCCAACTCCCCTCGTGGAGCGGCTGCGCAACGAACGCAACGTCCCCATCGCCATGCTGCTCATCATGGGCGAACTCGCCCGCGAAGCCTTCGATCAGGGCCGCGTGGACTCCATCCGCCTCTCCGCCATCGACCAGACCCTGACAGAACTCTGCAACATCCAGGGCGCCTGCGAGCGCATCAAGAACACCCCACTCCCCCGCCAGTACGACTACGGCCCCCGTCTCATGGTCCACATGTACTGCCTTATGGTCCCCCTCGGCCTCGTTGAAGGCCTCCGCCTCCTCACACCCGTCGCCTCCACCGCCATCAGCCTCCTGTTCATCCTCCTGGAAGCGATCGGCCGCGAAGTCGAAAACCCATTCGAGAACACCATCCACGACACACCCATGAGCAACCTCTCCCGAGCCATCGAAATCAACCTCCGCCAAAGCGCCGGGGAACGCCACCTCCCAGCCCCCACCTCCCCCGTGGAAGGCTTCGTCTATTGACAACTTGCACTACGGAGCCGCGCGCGTCAGCAAGCGGTGTTTTGCCCGCTACGCCCGTACCAAAAACCAGAAAGGATTCCTACCCATGACCGAACCGCGCCCCCTCGAAGTTGTCTTCCTGACCAACTACACGGACTTCTGCTACCGCACCATCCCCGCTCTCGCCCAAATGGCCGACGACTTCAAGGTCCGCCTGACCATCCTCCATGCATCCGGCGACCGCGTCCCCACCGACGAGGACCGCACCAAGCTCGCCAGCTTCTTTCCCGAAGCCGATTCCTACCCCAACTGCCGCCGCACCGTCATGAAAGGGAGTCCCCTCGAAGCCGTCCACCGCCTCCTCCTCATCCACCCCATCGACCTCCTCGCCGCCCCCGCCTCCGACCCCCTCGGCCTCCCCCGCTTCTGGCGCCCCGCCTTCCGCGCCCGCCTCATGCGCGAAACCCGCCTGCCCCTCTGGACCATCGACCGGCGCACCGATCTCACGAAACTCCGCGGCACCCCGCATCGCATCGGCTGCTGGATCGACTTCCACCGCGGTTGGGCCAATTCCCTCACCTTCGCCGGGGCCTATGCCGAGGCCACCGGCGCCGAACTCCATATCCTCCATGCCCTCCCCGATATCTCCGAAGGCATGCTCGCCGTGCCCGGCGATACCGGCTCCCGGCCCCTCCACCCCAAAGGCATCGTCGACTCCGTAACCCGCGCCGCCTCCACCTTCCGTGTCCCCACCCGCGTCCACATCGCCGAAAACGATCGGCGCCGCACTCAAACCCGCCTCATTGCCGACGCCAGACTCGACCTCCTCTTCTCGGGTGATCCCAATCCCGCGCTCCCCCACTGGCTCGCCCCAAGGCCTCGCCTTATGACCGACTGCGTCCCTTGTCCCGTCATCCATATCCCCGTCGATACCGAGGTTCCCGTCTGGCGCCTCCACCGCGAGCGCCCCTTGCTCCGCCTTGTCCCGGCAGCAGAGGCCCCTCGGCGCATGCGCGACCTTCCGTTCGGTTCTATTGCGGCTAAGGCTTAGCGGGTTGGTTTCCGCCGCGATTTATCCGTGACCATCCCCTCGTGGCGGGGATCGAAGAGGTTGAGGTGGGCCCGGAGGAGTTCCATCGTAAGCCTGCGGCATTTCGTCATCGAGGACGATGTGTGCCGGTGGCTGGCCAAGCCATGTTTGATTGCACTGCGGGAGACGCGCTCCTTGCCGGCGGAAGTGGGGCCCTGGGACTTGGCCCCGTTGCGGCGCGAAATCTCAGCGCGTTGTTCGGGTGTCAGCGGACGATTGCCGCGAGGCATGCCTCAAGAGTAAAGAGGGGGTCACGGCACCGACGCGATCCGCGATCCTGAGTTGGCAGGCGATCCGTGCCAACGCGACGAAGTGATTCGGCTTCAGATGCTCATCAGCGCTTGACCTCTCCATGGTTGGCGTGCGGCGAATGACATGGACCTTCTAGCCGATACATCATTATCCTGGTGTTGATACAATGATTCCAGAATGGCCAACCAACGGCGACTTGCCGCCCGGTACACATTTCGCGACGTGGGCCCAGATCGAGAAGCGCTTGCCGTTCAATCCTCGGCGTGCGCGATTGTTGGCTGGGTTGCGCGAAGCCTGCCGTTTGCCGCGGAAGGCCGGATGTCAGTTGGTTTACCTGGATGGAAGTTTTGTCACTACCAAGGAGCATCCGGGGGACTTCGACGCCTGCTGGGACACTCAACATGTGGATGAAGATGCGCTCGATCCGGTCTTCTGGGATTTCTCGCACGGCCGCGCGGCGCAGAAACGACGGTTCGGCGGCGAGTTCTTCCCGGCGCAGTTGCCGGAGGGCGCGACCGGGCGGGCGTTCGTCGATTTCTTCCAGGTGAACAAGTTGACCGGCGGGCCGAAGGGAATTGTGGCGATTCGATTAAGAGGAAGTAGGAAGCGATGATCAAGAACGAGAAGCAATACCGGATTACCAAGGCGCAGGCTCGGCGCTTTACAGAAGCGCTTGCCGAACTCTCCCGGCAGGAACGCCCGTCCAACATCTCGCCCCGACTCTGGCAGGCTCAACGCGACACCGCGGAGAGCCAGTTGCAGGAACTGCAAGAGCAGATCGACGCCTATGAGAGCCTCCATATGGGCAAGAGCAAAGAACTCCTCCTGGCAGCCGTAGAGGATTTGCCGAAAACCCTGATACGAGCCCGCATCGCATCGGGAATGACGCAGGAAGGCTTGGCTCACCGGCTCGGCGTCAAAACCCAGCAAATCCAGCGCTACGAGGCGACGGAATACGAGAGCGCTAGTTTTGCCCGTGTCCTCAAGGTCGTTCAGGCGTTGGGCTTGAAGATGCCCAAGCCGGCGCGGTTGGTTCGAGGGTAAGACGACGATGGGGAGAGAGACCCAGGTTGCCATGTCCGAAGTCGATGAGCTTGAGTTCCTGAAGTTTCTCCGCGAAGTGAAGGGAAGTCAACTCCGCAATACCATCCTAAACTTACGCACTTAAGCACTAGTCCATCAGCGCGCCTGCACTGCGAGGCCTTTCCTACTCCGTCAGGGCGGTGCCAGTGGGCCGACAGTGCAATTCAAACACCGCCGTCGAATGCGGTTTTGTCCACGACGCCCGATGCCACCGACAACACCAGATCGGCGAGTTCGTCCGGGTCGAAATCCGGTTCCCAATCGTTCCTCAGAAGGAACGTGATTGCCGCGTTGGCGCCCATTCGCTTGTTGCCGTCGACAAAGGCGTGGTTCTGGCAAATGTGAAACAGGTAGGCGGCCGCCATGGCTGGGATGGACGGGTGAAGATATTCACCGCCGAAGGTGGCCCGCGGAGTCACAAGCGCCGACTGCAGCCCTCCTGAATCGCGAATGCCGGGTGATCCGCTGCTGGTGCATCTCCAGCACTTCATCGAGAGAAAGGAACAGTGGGTCCACGCGAGTTCCGGCGGCTCCTTTACTTGGCCAGCTTCTCAAAAGTCTTGCCGTACCGTTTGTGGGCCCACTCCTGCGCCGCGTCGAACTTCTTCTTGCGGGCAAGAGGCTCCGCGGCAGGAGCGACGATGAGCCGCGTGCCATCCGTGCTGATGTCGAGCGGCGTCTCCGTGTCGATCTTCAGCAGATCCAAAATTGGCCGGTCGATGACCAGCGCCAGACTGTTCCCGTGTTTTGTGAGCTTCTTAAGCATCAGGCACCTCCACTTCCGTACTTCCAATGTTATACCAATGGTGCTACATCTAGAATCGCGATTCCGGGGGTTCGAAACCGCCCAGCCTGGAGGCCCTTTCTCAACAGGGCTGTCAGCTAACGCGGAGTCGTCAACGGAGAAACTGGAGAGTTCGCGCGGTTGAGAGAGAGCAACGCTCCGAACCAGCATGGTTGAGAGCGTACCGCTGTTTGCGCGACGCTGTTCAGAAACGGCAAGAATCAAGCTGTCCGAATTCCGCGAGGCTTCGAACTGCCGCGTAAAGACGCCGTGATGCGGAAGGAGGGTGAGCGGCTGATTGTCGAACCCGTTCCTCCGATATCCTTACTGGAGGTCTTAGCCGGTCTGACTCCACTTGATGAAGCCCTACCGGAAATCTCGGGCCCGCTCCCCCGCAGTGTCGAAACTGTACTTGGAAGCCCTCCGCCGGCTCTGTGATCGCGTGACTCGACTCGGGCATTCGTCGTCACTTGTTCACTGCGTCATCGTCGAACGCCCGATCACGGCCCACGCTGGTGCCAGTTGGTGCCGCGTCCCAACTAGCTATAGCTGAAATCTGTTGCTTTATTGGAGCCGGCGGCCGGGATCGAACCGGCGACCTTCTGATTACAAGTCAGATGCTCTACCAACTGAGCTACACCGGCTTGGGTCGCGATAACGGCCTGCGCCGTCATCGTTCTCCCATAGTAACAAACGCTCCGCCATGCCAGGCACTACTAGCCCCGTAGCCAGTCCGGTTTGACGCGGGTCTCTTCCAGCGGACGCGATTCGTCGTAGTGGGGGTTCAGGCCAGGTATAGGCGACCCGCAGGATGCGATCCAGGCGTGCAGGCTGCGCTGCATCGCTTGGGCGCGCCGCGGCTGGGAGGCGGCGAGGTTGCGGGTCTCGCCGATATCGGCTTTGAGGTTGTATAGCTCCAGACGGGCGCCGGTGCGGTAGGTGGCCGGTCCGCCCGGGGTGGCATCCATGCAGTCGCCGAAGGACTCGATGAGTTTGTAGTCGCCGTCGCGGATCACGGCGGAGGGGGTGGCCAGCCAGCGCAAGTCGTAGAGCGGCATGTACCAGTAGAGGGCTCGCGACTGGAGTTTGGCGCGGCCCTGCCAAAGCCGCGTGAGGCTCACGCCATCGACGGTGTGGTTGTCAGGCGCTTTCCCGGCGACGATTTCGAGTAGGGTCGGAAGTATATCGACCGCATGTACCGGCGTGTGTTCTACGGTTCCCGCCTTTACCTGGCCCGGCCAGCGGACAATCATCGGGACGCGGATGCCCCCTTCGTAGGCGAAGCCTTTTCCGGCGCGCAGCGGGGTGCTCTCGAACTCGGCGTCGGCGGGGTGTATCCGCCACTCGCCTGTGGCCGCGCGGATGGGCTTTGGGTTATAGCTTTCGTGGATGCCGCCGTTATCGGTAAGGAACAAGACGATAGTGTTGCGGCGGAGCTGCAACTCATCGAGGCGTTTGAGGACTCGGCCAATCCCGGCGTCCATGTGCTCCATGGATGCCAGGAGCGTGGCGTTGTTGAGGCCTGTTGCGGGGAAGCCCTTGGCCTTGTACTTCTCGATCAGGGCGGGTGGCGCGGCCAGCACACGATGGATCGCGTGGTGGGAGAGATAGCAGAACCAGGGGCGGTCTTTGTGGCGTTCGATGAAGTCGATGGTCTTTTCGGTGAGCAGGCCGGCGCCGCGGTCGTGGGCCATGACTTCCTTGGGCACCTGGTCCAAGCCTTCGTCGAAGCCGAATGCGGGCGCGGCCTCGGGCTTAAGCGAGTTGTAGCCGCCATCGGCATTGGGACTGAGGTGCCACTTGCCGAAGCAGGCGGTGCGATAGCCGGCGGCCTGCATGCCTTTGGCCAGGGTGAAGGTGGAACGGGGGAGCTGTTCGGCGTAGGCGGGTTCGGCGACGCGGGCCCACGGGGCGCCATACCAGGGGATCACATGCCACATCTTGTGGCGCGCGGTGTACTGGCCGGTAAGCAGCGTGGCGCGGGTGGGCGTGCATTGCGGCGTGACGTAGGCCTGCGTGAAGCGCATGCCTTCGCGGGCGAGTTGATCGAGGTGCGGAGTTTGGACATGCGGGTTGCCATAGCAACTGAGCGTGCGCGACGCCATATCGTCCATGAGAATGAGCAGGACATTCGGCTTGGGGGCGCTGCTCTGGGCGGCCAGCGGAAGGGCTGCGGCGGCGTGGAGGAACTGGCGGCGGTTCATCAACGGTTAGGCTACCGCAGACGCTGGTAAGGGCGTGACATGCTGGGAGGGCATGATGCGATTGGTGCTGTTTCTGGCAATGATGGCGTGGGCGGAGGATTGGCCGGAGTGGCGTGGGGTGGGCCGGCAGGGCGTGTGGCGGGAGACGGGCATCGTCCAGCAGTTTCCAGCGGGTGGGCTGCGCGTGAAGTGGCGGCAGCCCGTGCGAGCGGGCTATTCCGGGCCGGCGGTGGCGAATGGGCGCGTGTTCGTGATGGATCATGAACGCGGCGCGGGCACGGTAGTAACGGAGCGCGTGCTGGCGCTGGATGAGGGGACCGGGCGAACCCTGTGGAGTGTGCAATGGACCGCGGACTATCGCGGGTTGGACTATCACAACGGGCCGCGGGCGACGCCGGCGGTGGATGGGGATCGCGTGTATGTGCTGGGTGCGATGGGGGCGCTGCGGTGTCTGCGGGTGAGCGATGGCAGTGAGGTCTGGGCCAAGGAGTTCGTGCGGGATTACGGCACGGTGGTGCCGGGCTGGGGGATGTCGAGCGCGCCGGTTGTAGATGGGGGCCGGCTGATCGCGGTAGTTGGCGGCGCTGGTAATGCGAAGGTGGTGGCGTTTGACAAACGCACGGGAAAGGAAGTGTGGCGGGCGCTGTCTTCCGAGAACTCCGAGCCGGGATACTCGCAGCCTGTGCTGATCGAAGGCGCGCAACGGCAGGTGATTGTGTGGCATGCGACGGCGATTGACGCGCTGGATCCGGCGACGGGGCGGGTGCTGTGGTCGCATCCATTCCGGATCCGCATGAATACACCGATTGCGACGCCGGCGTGGAGCGCGCCGCATCTGCTGGTGTCCGGCTTCTTCGACGGGGCGCGGATGTTGGAAGTGAGCGGCGGCAAGGCGGCGCGGCTGCTATGGGCGAGCGACAGCCAGAGCGAAGTGAACAGCGACAAGCTGCATGCGTTGATGAGCCAGCCGTTGATCGATGGCGACTACATCTACGGCGTGTGCGCGTTTGGGCAGTTGCGTTGCCTGCGGCGGTCGACGGGCGAACGGATGTGGGAGACGCAGGCGGCAACGGTGGAACGGGCGCGGAACGTGTCGGCGTGGCTGGTGCGGAACGGCGAGCGGGTGTTTCTCTATAACGACCGCGGGGAGTTGATTGTGGCGCGGTTGCGGCCGGAGGGATACCAGGAGATCAGCCGGACGAAGTTGTTGAAGCCGACGTCGACGCCGGGAGCGCGGCGGGAGTTGCAGGCGGTGAACTGGTCGCATCCGGCGTTCGCCAACCGGCACGTCATTGCCCGGAACGATGAGGAGATTGTGCGGTTCTCGTTGGATGCCGCGGAGTATGGGCAGCGGTGAGAGAAGTAGACTAGCGTTCTACGCCTACCTCAGTGAAGCCGGTTGTAGCGGCGAAAACAAACTAAGGAACAAAGAACAATGGCCGAGATTTATAACTTGGGTGCGGGGATTACGTTCTACAACGTGAGCAAGGCGGTTGGCGACGGGATGCCGAACCAAATGGATGATGTGATGCTGGTGCAGTGGTTGCTGAAGCATCACTTTGAACGGGCGGATAAGAAGGCCATGCTGGGAAGCAAGTGGTCGATTCCGGTGATCAACGGGGTGTGCAGCGCGCAGTTGATCGACATCATCAAGATTTATCAATACGATGCGAACCTGAACGTGAAGAACGGAGATCTGCCGTTGAACGGGCGCGTGTACCCCATTCAGGCATGCGGCGGATTGAACAAGTCGGTGATGGCGCTGGTGAACTTGAGTATGGCAGGGCATTTCAAGAAGTTCTATGGGGATCCGAAGTCGGACCCGATTGTGGGGACGGATGTGAAGGCGATGTTCGCGCGGATGGGTACCGCGAAGGCGGCGTAGCTTTACGGCAGGCCGAAGCTATAAACCACGCTACCCACAATCATCCCAACATGCTGCTGGTTGTCGAACTGGTACGTCATGGGCGACGTGTGAAGGTTCTCGGTGAACGGGAAGCTCCACAGTTTCTTGCCCGTCTTGGCGTCAGCGGCGCCCAGCGCTCCTGCATCGTCGCCATAAATAACGATGCCGCCCCCGGTGGTGAGCGTTCCCGTCCAGGTATCGCCGGGGCCAAACTGCGGGATCTCCCACACCACCTTGCCGGTTTCGATATCGAAGGCACGGAGAAACTTCTGGGGCTTGTCGTTGGGGTCGCGACGGCCGCCGCCGCCCATGTAGGCCTTGCCTGCCTCCCACGCTGGTGTGACGCGCTTGGTGTAGACCGCGCAGCGCTCCAGCGTGTTCACGTAGAACAGCTTCGTTGCCGGATTCCAGGAAGTAGAAAAGAAGTTCGCGGCGCCCTCGACGGCGGGGCAGATGAGCTGGCCTTCCGGCGTGGGCACGGAGTTCGGATTCATGATGGGCCGGCCGCCGGGGGCGATGCCCTTCGCCCAAGTCAGCTTCTTCACCAGCGGGGACGCGAGCAGCATCTTCCCGGTGATGCGGTCCAATACATAAAGGAAGCCATTGCGATTGGCCTGCAGCAGCAGCTTGCGCGGCTGGCCCTTCCAGGTGGTGTCCACCAACACCACAGGCTGCACCGCATCCCAATCCCACTCATCATGCGGAGTGGCCTGGAAGTGCCACTTCAGCTTGCCGGTGCGGAGATCCAGGGCGAGGATGGAACAGGTATAGAGGTTGTCGCCCTTGCGGTTGTCGCCGTTGAAATCGGGGCCCGCGTTGCCGGTGGGCCAATAGACGATCTTGGCTTCGGGGTCATAGCTGCCGGTGAGCCAGGTGGGGCCGCCGCCGAAGTCGATATCCACGCCGTCCCAGGTTTCCGAGCCGGGCTCGCCCTTAGCGGGGATTGTCCAGAAGCGCCAAACTTCTTTGCCGGTCTTCTGGTCATAGGCGGCCAGGAAGCCGCGCACGCCTTCTTCCCCGCCCGCGGTGCCGGCCACCACCAGGTCTTCCACTGCCATAAGGGAGCCGGTGGCATTGTAGTTCTTGCGGAAGTCGGCCATTTCGGTGTCCCACAACATCTGGCCGGTGTGGCGGTCGAGTGCGACCAGGTGGGCGTGGTCCGTCTGCATGAAAACGCGATCGCCGGCGATGGTGACGCTACGGTTGTTCCCGCGCGAGCGGGCGTTGCCGATGAGGCCTTCCGTGGCAGGCCGCGAGTATTCCCAGATGCGCGCGCCCGAGCCGGCGTCGAGCGCGATCACGCGGTTGGTATCGGTGACGTACATCACGCCGTCGTAAACCTGCGGCGTGCCCTGCAGACGGCCGGAGTTAGGCACGGCATAGACCCACTTCACCCGCAGACTGGCGGCGTTGTCCGGCGTGATCTGGGTGAGCGGCGAATAGCGGTTGCCATTCATGGGGTGCATGCTGGTCCAGTCGGCCTGGGTGGTCACGCGCCGGTAGCGGTCGCCCTCGGCCTTGCGCAGCAGGTGTACCTTCTGGTCGCCGGTGCGAAGCTGCATTTCGCGGGCGGCGGCGGCGCTGCCGAGGGAGAAGCCGTCGAGCTTGGTGCCGTCCGTGAGGGTGACGCTGACGCGCACGGGCTGTCCACGCCGTCCGCGGCGCGCCATGGCCTTCATGGCGTCGACCAGCGACTTCAGTTCGGGCTCCGGCAGGTTCTTGAAGGCGGGCATGCCTTTCGAAGGGATCCCGTCGCGGACGATGGCCAGGAGTTGGTCATCCGTGTTGACAGCGACGGCGCGATACACGGTGGGAGCATGCTCGCCGCCATTGCCGTCGGTGCCATGGCAACCGGAACAGCGGGTGCGGAAGGCAGCCATGCCGGGGGGCGCCTGCGCGAAGGAAACGCCAGCGAGCAGGGCGAAGGAAAGAGGAAGGAAGAGCGTCGAGCGGGTCAAATCACGAGTATATCGCGCCCCCGGAGCGGCTCGTTCTACAATAGCCCCACCGATGAAAATTGCCGATGGCGTTCACCTGATAGCTTCGGGCTCCCTTGGCGTGTCGCTCACCAACGCCTATGACTGCAACGCGTTCGCGGTGCGTTGCGGCGACCGCTACTGGCTGATCGACGCCGGGGTGGGGCAGGGAACCGAGCGGATCATCGAGGAGTTAGAACAGGACGGCGTGTCGGACCGCAAGATTGGCGGCCTCCTGTTGACGCACTATCATCTGGACCATGCGGGCGGGGCGGCGTGGATGCAGCGGAATCTGGGGATGCCGGTGATGGCGGGACAGGAGACGGCGCGTGTTTTGCAGGCGGGCGACGAGGAAGCCATTTCGCTCCCCGGCGCGCGAGATGTGGGCGTCTATCCGAAAGACTTCAAGTTCGAGCCGTGTCCGGTGGGGCGCGTCCTGGTAAGCGGGAAGAAGTTGCTGTTCGGCGATACGGAAGTGGAGGCCATCCACACGCCGGGACACTCAAAGGACATGATGGCGTACGTGTTCCGGCAGCGCGGGCGGACGCTACTATTTCCCGGAGATACGGTGTTCTATGGTGGACGCATCGCCCTGCAGACGACGCATGATTGCGATACCCGCGCCTACGCCGAAAGCCTGCGGGTTTTGGCGGGGCTTTCCTATGACATGATTTTTCCCGGTCACGGCCTGTGGTCGTTAAAAGATGCACAGCGGCACGTGGATGCCGCCATGACGTACGTGCACCGGCTGTTGCTGCCGCCAAACCTGTAACGGCCCTGAATCGGGTAGTCTGGGCGAGTGGGCAAAGACGACTTCGAACTGCTGCGGGTAGAAGGGCGCGAGGTGCGCATCACGCATCCCGCCAAGCCTTATTTCACGCGCGAAGCCAAGCTGTCGAAGCTGGACGTGGTGCGCTACTACCTTTCTGTTGCCGGCGGTGCGCTACAGGGTATACGGGACCGGCCGATCGTGCTGCGGCGCTTTGTGAACGGGGCCGAGGGCGAGGCGTTCTATCAGAAGCGCGCGCCTTCGGACGTGCCGCCTTGGATCCGTACCGTGGCGCTGTCGTTCCCATCCGGGCGTACGGCCGAGGAACTCGTGGTGGACAACGCGCCGGGGTTGGCCTGGATCGCGAACCTGGGCTGCATTGAACTGCACCCGCACCCGGTGCGCACAGCGGATCTGGACCATCCCGATGAGTTGCGGATTGACCTGGATCCCGGGCCTGGAGTGACGTGGGCCGATGTCCGGCGGGTGGCTATGGAAGTGCGGGCCCTGCTGGAAGACGCGGGGTTGCAGGGCTGGCCGAAGACTAGCGGGTCGCGAGGGATGCACATCAACGTGCGCATTCATCCGCGGTGGACCTTTTCCGAAGTGCGGCAGGCGGCGCTGGCGCTGTCGCGGGCAGTGGAGCGGCGGATTCCGAAACTGGCCACTTCCAGTTGGTGGAAGGAAGGGCGCCACGGCGTGTTCCTGGATTACAACCAGAACGCGAAGGACCGGACGACGTGCTCGGCGTATTCGGTCCGCCCGGTGCCCGATGCGCGGGTCTCCACGCCGTTGGATTGGAGCGAGGTGCCCGATTGCGATCCGGCGGACTTCACGGTGTTCACGGTGCCACGGCGGTTTGCGCAGCTTGGGAACCCGCATGAGGCGATGGACAGTGCGCCCGGATCGCTGGAGTTGCTGCTGGAATGGGCCGCCCGCGATGAGGCGTCCGGATTAGAGGATGCTCCCTGGCCGCCGCATTTCCGGAAGATGGAAGGCGAGGCGAAGCGGGTGATGCCGTCGAAGCGGGCCAAGGCGCCGCGGCGGAAGATGCCATTGCTGACGATTGCAAACTCGCCATCGAAGGAGGCGGCGCTGGCGGGATTGGAGCGATGGAAGCAGCGGCATCCGGAAGCGGCGGCGCTGCTGGCGGTGGACGATGTGCTGGTGGATTCGATGCGCGGACGGTCCAGCACCTGGACCCGCATCCGGGTGAACCTGCGCCACGTGCCGGAAGAGCAGCGGCCAGCCCAGGAGACGCCCGACCCGGACGACGATCCGACGCGGGAATGGCGGGAAGCTATCGCCCGGGGGCGGCGCCGAAAATCGTAGCGAGTTCGAGCGGCGGAACCACTTCGAGCTGGGCGTAGGTGCACGCGGCGGGGGGCTTGTCGGGGCGCCAGCGGCGGAAGTGGGCCATGTGGCGAAAGCGGGTCCCCTGCATGTGCTCGTAGGCGACTTCGGCCACCAGTTCGGGGCGTAGCGGTTCCCACGAGAGATCCTTGCCTGCACTCCATCGGCTTTGCATGCCAGGCACGCGCTGTGCGCCGGCCCATTCGCGCCAAGGGTGGCCTTCGATGGCGTTTTCCCGATACGGTGTTAGAAATTCCACCAATTCTTTTCGCCTTGCGATAGTAAAGCTCGCGCAAACTCCCACGTGTTGGAGCAGGGCGGCATCGTCAAATAGGCCCAACATTAGGGAGCCGATGGCGGTGCCTTCGCCGTCTTTATGCCAGCGGAATCCGGCCACCACGCATTCGCATTCCCGCTCGTGTTTGACCTTGATCATGACGCGCTTATCCGGCTCGTATGGGCCTGCGGCGGGCTTGGCCATGACGCCATCCAACCCGGCGCCTTCAAAGCGGCGGAACCAGTCGGCGGCGAGCAGCGGATCGCGGGTGGCGGGGGTTAGGTGGAGTGGAGGGCGGCAGGTAGCGAGAATCTCTTCCAGGCGAGCGCGGCGGCTGGAAAAAGGGTGGCCGCGCCAATCGTAAGCATCCTCACATAAAAGATCGAAGATGACGACCGCAGCAGGCATCTGCGCGGCAAGCTTCTGGACGCGGGACGCAGCGGGATGCAGGCGGAGTTGCAGGGCGTCAAAGTCGAGTGCGCCGGCGCGTGCAATCACGATTTCGCCATCCAGCACGCAACGGGGCGGCAGTTGCTCCTGCAAAGGAGGTAAAAGCTCTGGAAAATAACGATTTAGGGGCTTGCCGTCACGGCTTTGGAGGTAGATCTCCGCGCCATCGCGGAAGATGAGGGTACGGAAGCCGTCCCACTTCGGCTCGTAGATCCAGCCGGGCCCTTCTGGCAGGGTGTCCGCTCGCTTGGCGAGCATGGGCAGACTGGGTGGTTGGACGGGAAGATCCACGTCTCATGGTAAACCCGGGAACCGTTCGCGAAATTGTAGCAGATCCTGAAACCAGCGGGACCGCTGTCGAATCCCATACTGTGAGGGCAAGCCATGGAACAGCGTTGTCACCAATCGAAGAAAGTACACGGCACATGTGACGTGTGCGGGCGCGACGTAGAGGTATTGCACATGCCGGAGGAGATCCACGGCTTCTACTGCGAGAAGTGCTGTCCGGTGTGCGCCGAAGGCGAGCAAGTGCAGCGCCGGGTGGCCTGAATCATACCTACATCCGGCAATCGGGCATCTACCTGAATTGACGAAACAGAATGGGAATGGCAGAATCGATACACCATTCCCATGTCTTCAGTTACAAATAAGATAATCTTTTGCGCCGTATTCGGCGTGATTTCTCCGCTACCGGCGGCGGATACTATTGAGTGCCCGCGCAAGAATCTGGCGCAGGAAGTAGCCAAGGCGAAGCAGGGCGAGACGATCGCCTTCACCGGAGTCTGTGCCGGCCCGGTGGTTATCACGGCGGCGGATCTTTCGCTCCTGGGCACCGGCACGGCGGCCATTGACGGTGGCGGGCAGCATGCGCTGGTGGTGCGCGGCGTTTCTGGCGTGGTCTTGCGCGGCTTTGAAGTGCGCGGCGGGGCGAACGGCATCCTGGCGCAGAACGGCGCCCACCTGGAGATCCAGAACGTAACGTCCCGCGGGAACAGCGTCAGTGGCATCTCGCTGCAGACGGGTTCCAGCGCCATCATGAACGCCGTGACCTTAAGTGGCAACCAACTGCATGGCTTGGATATGCAGACGGGGTCGGCGGCGACCGCCACCGGCGCGTTCCTGGCGTCGGGCAACCGCGTCTTCGGCGTCAACGTGAACGGCAGTTCGCTCACGTTTGCTCAGGCGGCCGTTACTCTCACCGGTAATGCTCTCGGCATGCAGGTGGCGACCTCCGCGAACGCCTTTTTGAATGATCCAACGACGACTTTGGACGCGACGAACAACATCGCCACCGGCTTGACGGTGGTGTCGGGCGGGCACATAGTGAGTTTCGGGGCGAGGATCAATGCCACGGGCAATGGGGCGTTTGGGGTTTCGGTGAACTCGAATGCCGGCTTGGATCTGGACGCCGGGGCGGTGTTGACGGCGTCGGGTAATCGCGCCGGCGGGGTGGCCATCCAGCAGCAGTCGGTGATGACGGTGTTCAACAATCCGCAGTTCTCGGGTGTGCCGGGGTTTAGCACGATCAATGCCACGGGCAACACCGGCAATGGCATCCAGGTCGCGACGGGATCCCAGTTGACGCTGGCGAACTCGGCGGCGATTAACGCCACGGGTAATGGCGCCACCGGCCTCCTGCTGGATAACGGCGCCGGAGCCACGCTGCGAAATACCGTCTTGACCGGCAATACGGCGCGCGACCTGATCCTGAGTTTCGGGGCACGGGCGGATTTCCAGACCGGGAATAACATCGCGAACGTCAGTTGCGATGCGACGGTGCTGCTGCGCGGCGCTTCGTTCACCTGTCCCCGGTAGCCGTCTTCGGCGGGGTTCAGAAATCTTCATCTTCCGGGAACATTGCCCTTCCCATCTCCGTATGAGATGGGAAGAAAGGCGACAACCATGCATCTAACCCTGCTCCGGTGTTCCGTTCCCCTATTGGCGATTCTGTGCGGCTGCGATTTCGACGACCTGCCGGGCGGCGTTCGGGAGAAGGAAGAAGTCCGCAAAGAAATGGCGATGAAGCCCGGCGGCCATTTCGAACTCGAGTCCTTTAACGGCAGCGTGGAGATTCGGGGGTGGGATCAGGACCGGATCGAAATCGCGGCGACGAAGACGGCGCCTTCCCGGGACCTGCTGGATGAGATCAAAATCGATATCAGCCAGTCGGCGGATGCCGTGCGGATTCGCAGCGTGCGGCCCGAGGGACGCCATTCGAACATGGGGGTCAGCTACGTGATCAGCCTGCCGCGGAAGACAACCATGGATCGCGTGGCCAGTTCGAACGGCAGCATCCGGGTGGAGAATGTGGAAGGGGCGGCGAAGCTGCGGTCGTCCAACGGCAGTGTGCGTTTGAACCAGGTGAAGGGAGATCTGGACGCATCGACGTCGAACGGCAGCATCGAACTGAACTCGTTCGACGGCGGGGCGGTGCTGCGGACCAGCAATGGCGCAATTCGGGCGTCGGGCGTGCGTGGCTACTTCGATGCGCAGACTTCCAACGGCGGCATTGACGCTTCCATCGACGAGGCGGCGGGCCGGACGGTACGTGCATCGACGTCCAACGGCAAGATCGAACTGGCCATCGCCAAACTGAAGGACAGCGATGTGGTTGCTTCTTCCAGCAACAGCTCGGTGGTACTGCGGCTGCCGGGGGATATCGGCGCGCGGCTGAAGGCGGCCACTTCGAACGGGTCCATCAACACCGCTTTTGAAGTACGCGCGCAGGGCGAGCTGTCAAAGAAACGGATAGAGGGGACCATCGGCGCGGGCGGCCCGCTTATCGAATTGCACACGTCAAACGCTTCGATCCGCATCGAGAAGATGTGAACCGCGCCCCCCGGTTCCTCGCTCGACTGTTTTTTCGTATACACTGCGAAGAACTGTTGAGGGGAATCGTAACGTGGCCACGTGGCTCTTAATTCTTACTTGTTTCTCGGCTGAGACGCTTTGGGCTCAGAATGCGACCGTCACCGGAACGGTGCTGGACACGCTGGATGCCGCCATTGCCGGCGCTGAAGTGCGGCTGCGCCATGTCGAGTCCAATCAAGCACGCGAGTTTCGGACGAACGCCGGCGGCGAGTTCACCCTGACGAACCTTGCTCCGGGCGCCTATGAACTATCGGTGGAACATGCCGGGTTCCGCGCCTATCGCAAGAACGGTATCGTTCTGGAGTTGGGCCAGGTGCTGCGCGAGGAAGTGCGGCTGCAGGTGGGCTCGGTAACCGAGACCGTGCACGTAACGGCGGAAGTGCCGCTGGTCAATACGGAAACAGGCGCCATCAAGGGCGACGTGATCACCCAGCAGGAGATCAACGACATGCCCCTGGATGGGCGGGACTTCACGGACCTGGCGTTCCTGGTGCCGGGCGTGGTGCCAATGGCGCAAGGCGGGCAGGGAAGCGGGCTCAACGTGAATGGGGCGCGGTCGGACTCCACCAACTATACGGTGGATGGTTTCAATGACCGCAATCCGCGCGGCGCGGCGGCGCAGGTGCGGCCAAACGTCGGCGCCATGCAGGAGTTCAAGATGGAGGTGTCGGGCTTTGGCGCGGATACCGGGCGGATGGCGGGCGGCGTGATCAACATGGTGCTGCGGTCGGGGACGAACAGCTTCCACGGCGACGTGTTCGAGTTTATCCGCAACGACGTCTTCGATGCGCGCACGTTCTTCGATGTGGTAAAGCAGCCGTTGCGCCGCAACCAGTACGGCACCACGCTGCACGGGCCGGTGTATATCCCGAAGCTGTACAACGGGCGCGACCGCACGTTCTTCCTGTTCAGCTATGAGGGCTATCGCGAAGTGCTGGGACAGACGCAGATCGGGCGGGTACCTACGCTGCTGGAACGCGCGGGGGACTTCTCGCAGTCGCGGGTGCCGGTGACACAGGCGCGGCTGTTTCTGCGGGATCCGCTGGCGACGGGCGCGTGTTCGGCGACGGCATCGGCGGCCTGCTTCCCGGGCAATCGGATTCCGGCCAGCCGCTTTCACCCGACGGCGCTGAAGCTGATGGAGTATTATCCCGTTCCGAATCGCGAAGGCCCGAACAATTACCAGACGACGGCCAAGGACTTCGACGTCTGGAACAGCTACATCTTCAAGTTCGACCAGCGATTCGATACCAATAATACGGTGGCTTTCCGCTACCAGTGGCGGCACGCGAACAACACCACGCCGTTCGCGGGTAGCGCGCTGGGGAAGTGGCCCACCTACCAGGATGATGCACGCTCGCTGCTGGGCGTGGACTACGTGCACATGTTTGGGCCGGCGCTGTTAACGGAAGTGCGGGCCGGCTACAGCCGCGGGGCGACCATGGAGCACGAGAGCTACCGCGGACAGAACATCGCCGAACAGTTGGGCATCACCGGCACGACGACAGACCCGGAACTGCGCGGCTTCCCCTTGTTCACGGTACAGGATTACCTGCCGATCGGCGCAGCGGCAGCCCAACCGCAGCAGTATCACGTAACGACGCTGCTGTGGAGCAATAAATGGACGTGGGTAAAGAGCAAACACACCTTCAAGTGGGGCGTGGATTTCGAGCGCGTGCGCTTCAACCAGCCGTTTCTAAACAATACACGGGGCACGTTCGCCTTCCAGCGCAATTGGACGAACCATTCGGTGGGAGACATGCTGCTGGGGCTGTTGCAAAGCAGCACGCGCACCGCCGAGACGACTCGTTCGTATCTGCGGTCGTTCAGCATGGGTGCGTTCTTCAACGACGACTACAAGGTGTCGCGATCCCTGACATTGAACATCGGGCTGCGGTATGAACTGGACCTGCCGCCGGTGGACCGCTACGGCCGGGCGTCGAACTTCGTGACGAGTTTAGGAAAGATTGTGCTGTCGGATGACGCGGCGATGCCGGGGCTGGCGGCGCGGCTGGCGCAATACAACCTGCAGGATAAGGTGGTGCGGGCGGCGGACATCGGATATCCGCGCGCCCTGGTGTACGCCGACAAACTCAACCTGGCGCCGCGCTTTGGCTTTGCCTGGCGGCCCGCGTTGAAGCGAACCACGGTTTTGCGCGGCGGCTACGGCATCTTCTATACGGGCCACCTCTTGAATCCGATTCGCGAGAGCCTGATGACGGGCTTCCCCTTCTCGGTGAACCAGACGTTCTCGCGCCTGGCGGGGAACACTAGTCTGGTGACGTTGTCCAACCCGTTCCCCGATACCCGTGCCACCGAAGGCAATAGCACCAATTCCAATGGCTACGATCCGCGCCCCTCGCTTGGCTATCTGCAGAGTTACAGCCTGACGGTGGAACGCGAATTGGGCGCCAGCATGGCGATCGAGGTGGCATACGTAGGGTCAAAAGGAACGCATCTGGGGCGGCGCTATGACATCAACCAGCCGATTCGCTCCCTGGCGCTGTACCAGGCCGGGCAGGCTTTTCCGCGGCCTGTGCCGGGTATCAACACGGTCAATTACTACTCGTTCGGGTCCAACTCGAACTTCAATGCCGGGCAGTTCTCGCTGCGCCGCCGGACGCGCGGCGGCTTCTTCCGGTTCAACTATACGATTGGCAAGTCTATCGACGATGCGTCTCAGTTGACGGGCAACTCCACGGGCGGGGTCGCCAATGCGCAGGATTCCCAGAACCTGAGGAGCGAGCGCGGCCGTTCGGATTTCGACCGCCGGCATGTATTCACGGCGGTGTACTCCGTGGGGCTTCCTTTTGGGAGAGGAAGGCGGTTCCTGAGTGGGACGCGCGGGTGGCGCAACGGCCTTATCGGAGGCTGGCAAATGTCGGGCAGCGCCACCTACTACAGCGGACAGGCGTTCACCGTAACTACGGCGGGCATTGACGCGAACCTGGGTGAATCGCTGCGGCCGAATCGCGTCGGCAGCGGCATTCAGGAAGAGATTGTGGACGCGGGACGGCGCGGCGTGGACTACCCCTGGTTCAAGTTAAGCGATTTCGAGAAGGTGCCGCTGTTCGGCGCGCGACGTTTGCGAGGGCAGCCTGTACGGCTTCTCGCCCTTCAGCTTCGGGAACTCGGGCCGCAACATCCTGACTGGACCCACGCAGCATTTCATGAACGTCGCCATGTTGAAGAACATCCGCTTTCAGGAGAGGAAGAATCTGCAGGTGCGGTATGAGCTGTTCAACCTCATGAACCATGCCAACTTTCAATTGCCGAACCGCGAGTTCAATGCCTTGGGCGGAGGCCTGATCACCAACGTGAACGATCGTGGGCGCGGCGGCCCAAGGGTGATGCAGTTAGCGTTGAAGCTGGAATTTTAGAGGTTCTCCAGGCGTTTGCTGGTATCGCCGAAGCGCTCGAGTTGCACGCCCATGCGGTCCATGACGGACAGCCACAAGCTGCAGGCGCGGCGGTTGTCGTCGCCTTTGTCCAGCACGTCCAGGATGCGGCCGCCCTGAATGGTTCCGCCGCCCTTGCCTGCCAGGATGAGCGGCATCTGTTCGGCGCTGTGGGCATCGCCATCAAAGAGATTGGAGCCGCCCACCAGGATCGAATTGTCGAGGATACTGGTGCCGCCTTCGTCGATCTCCTTCAGCCGCTTCACCAGGTAGGCGAACTGCGACATGTGGAACTGGTTGGTCCGCAGGTACATGGCCTCGGCTTCGGCGGCCTTGCCGTTGTGGGTCAGGTCCAGATGTAGCGCGCCCTTCACGCCTTCCACGAACTTGAAGTTCATTTGGGACAGGTCGTTGTTGAGCATCAAAGTCGCGATGCGCGTTTTGTCCATCTGGAAGGCGAGCACCACGATATCGAGCATCAGCTTCATGTGCGCGGGCACGTCCTGCGGCAACTCGTCGCCGGGGCGCTCCATGTTGGGCTTGGCGATGCTGGGCCGCCAACCTTCCAACCGCTGCTCCCGGCCGGCGCGGTCAATCCGTTTTTCGATATCGCGAATGGACTCCAGGTATTCGTCGAGCTTGACCTTGTCGGTACGGCTGATGCGGGTCTGGAATGAGTGGGAATCCTTGAGGACGGCATCGAGGATGCTGCGGTCCACCTGGCGTCCGCTGCCATCGCCCACCAGTTGGTCGAAGGCACGCGCCGGGTAGATCTCCTTGGTGGCGGGCCTGGTCGGCGTGGCCCAGGAAATAGACGAGCCATAGATCATCGACAGCCCGTCTTCCAGCCGCAGTTCGTTGGGCTCGATGCCGAGAACGAGGCTGGGAACCGGCGTCTGGCCGCCGATATGCCGCGCCAGCACCTGATCAAAGGATGTGCCAACGCGAATGTCCGCCGGGTCAAGGCTGACGGAGGCACCGCTGAGCATATTCGGAGAGCGGCCTAGGTGCGGGCTGGTGGATGCTACGGCGGCCTGATTGTAGAGCCCGCGCAGGAATACGATGTCTTCGCGATACGGCAGCATGGGCGCGGCGGCAGGCCCGAGTTCCATGTTCGCGCCGCTGCCTTTGGCCCACCAATGGATGGGCTCGACACCGTTCGAAAAGTAAACGAGCGCGAAGCGTACCGGGGGCTTATTGGGGTCCTTGCCGGGGACGGCGGGCTTCGCCTCTTCGGCGGCGAAGACGGGTACGGATTCCAGCCACGGCAGGGCGAGCGCCACGCCGGCACCGCGTAGAAACTGGCGGCGGGACTTCGCGGACTTGGTGATCTTCGGGGCCTGGGTCATTAGCGTACACCTTCTTTGCGGGCCGTATTGATGGCGACGGATTTGGGGGTTGCCGGGGCGGGGACGTCGTCTTTGCGCCGGTAACGGAACTGCTTGCTGCGCACGACTTCGGTGATGAGTTGGGAGAGGCGCGCCTCGCTACCCTGCTGCGTCATTTGATTGACGAGCGGGATATCGGACCCTTGCACGGTACGGCCAAGAGCATAGCCCAGTAGCTTGAAAGAGAAATTGCGGAGTACCTGCTTCTCCTGCTTATTCAGGTAGTCCAGCAGGCCGTCCACGCCGGCAATTTCGGTCTTGTCCGCCATGGCGGCGCGGTCGTCGATAGGTTTGCCGTCACCGTAGCTGGCGCGATGCCGGCCGACGGGATCGAAGCTCTCGAGGGGAAAGCCAAGCGGGTCAATACGCATGTGGCAACTCGCGCAGGTGGCGTTGCGCTGATGGGAGAGCAACTTCTCGCGCAGGCTGAGTCCACCGAATTGCTTCTCGTCGGCGGGGATGGATCCGGCGTTGGCGGGAGGCGGGGGAGTCGGCGTACCCAGCACGCGGCGCAGCACCCAATCGCCGCGTTTGACGGGACTGGTGCGAAGGGGGGCGCTGGTTGCCGTAAGCACGGCGCCGAGGCGCAGCATGCCGCCGCGTTGGAATGCGTTGACGCCATCGACGCGTTCCATGGTGTTGGTCGCGCTCACTTCCTTTTTGATGCCGTAGTGCTTGGCCAGCGCCTTATTCAGGAAGGTGTAGTTGGCGTTGAACATCTCGCGTACGGGGCGGTCCTGGCGCAGCAGGTGTTCGAAGAAGGTGACGGCCTCGTTGTACATGGCCGACTTCACTTCGTCGGTGAACTCGGGGAAGCGACCGGTATCCACGCCGCGATACTGATCGAAGCGATAGAAGCCCAGCCACTGGCCAAAGAACTCCTCGGAGAAGCGGCGGGCCTTGGCATCGGCCAGCATGCGTTTTACCTGGCGTTCCAACTGCGACGGCTGCGCGAGTTCGCCGGCAGCGGCCGCGCGGCGCAGTTCCTCATCGGGAACCGAAGCCCACAGGAAGAAACTGAGGCGGCTGGCGAGTTCCCAGTTGCTCAGGGGCGTGATGCCGGATTGCGCCACCGGCTCGAATTTGTAGAGGAAGGCGGGCGACACCAGGACGCGCGTAAGTAGGGTGCGAACCGCCTTGTCGTGATCCAGTTTGGCCACTTCGCGGGAGTGTGTGTAGAAAGCGCGGAGGCGGTCCTTGTCGGCGGGAGTAAGGGGCCGCCGCCAGGCGCGGGAGGCGAACTCGATGGCATCTTCTACGTGGCGGGGATGGGAGGCGCTGCGGGCCTTGGTGAACTCGTCGTACTGTTCCCGCAGCCGCTTCACGATGGGCCGCTGTTCGGCTGGAAAGGCGTCGAAGTCGGGAGCGGTGAGATCGGCAATGCCCTTGCCGTTGAGGTTGACCTTATATTTGTCAGCCACGAAACGCAGGAAGACGTTGTGGTACTCGAAGGAGGACAGCAGGTCGGTCCAGGCCTGGTTCAGCTTGACCCTGGTAGCATCGTCCAGCATCTTGTCGACGATGAAGTCGTCGATGCGGTGGTACTTCAGGCGGACATGGAAGAAATCGCGCTCGGGCTGGTTGTAGGTATTGTTGAACGGCGCCGGGATTTCATCCTTATCGGACGGGGTTGGCTCGAAGTGCGACATCTGCGGCAGGCGTTCGGCGTAGGCGAGTACACCGGTCTTCCACTGCTTATAGGCGGGACTTTGCGGATCGCCGAGCAGCGCCCAGGTGGGGCGGCCCTTGGAGACATCCTCGGTTTCGGATACCGTGCAGCGGACGATGGCGTCGGCCGATTCCGAGGCGACCAGTTCGGCGTCGGCCGAAAGCTCCATGGCAAAGGCGTTCTCGTCGGCGGGGAGTTGGAACTGCAACACGGTGTTGCCGGTTGTGACGAAGTCGTTGGGGCCGACGCTTTGGCCAGGCACGGCAAGGCCGAACTGTAGTTTCTGGCGGGTGGCATCGTCGAGAACGGCGCTCAGCGGCTTCGGTTCCGTCACGCCGCGGTCGGCCTTACGCGTACGCACTTTGGCGTTGCGCCAGATGATGGTGGGGATCTGTTTCGCTCCAGGGTTGGCGGCTCCCAGCGTGATGTGAACCGAGGCATTCTTCTGTCCGCGCTGGCGGCGCGTGAAGAAGCGGATGCTGGTTTTCGGGCTGACCTGGATGGAGGCGTCGGTCAGGACGAGCGCGCGCTCATCGCCTTGACCGCCCGCTGCGAGTTCGCCGGCGGCGAATAGCCAGCGCGGCCAGTTGATGATGAACTGCTGGATCTCCGTGGTGCCGGCGCGGGCGGCTTTGCTGGCCGCATCGCGCGTGGCGGCCGTTGGCTTCGGCAAAGCTTTCCACTTGCTGACCACTTCGGCGGTGGGGAAGCCCAGATTGGGCTCATGCAGCACCTTCCAGATGTGCTGGGCAAAGCGGTCGGTTAAGCCTTCCGCGGCGGCGAAGGACTCCAGGGTTGCTGTGGGCTTGCCCAGCGCGGCGCGGTTTTCGTACTGCCAGGCGGCGAAAAAGACCTTCCCGTAGCGATCCAATCCATAGGGTTTGCCACCTTCTCCGGAAGCGGCACGGAAGCCGTAGCGATTGTAGATCTCCTGGATGCGGGCGACGGCGCTCAGTTCCAGACCGCTCTTGCCGGGGTCGTGGAAAAAGCCGAGCGGACCGGAGCCGATAACAGCATGCGCGGCGACTCGCTTAGCGGCTTCCAGATACCGTTCGAGATTGGCATCCTGCATGAACTGCACATCGCCGAAGTTAGTGAAGCCTTCCCCGCCCACGGAGTCGGCTACAAAATCGCGGTCGAACTTCAAGTCCAGGCCGGTGAGGTCTTCGATAGCGTAGGAATATTCACCGCTGGTGAGGCGCCGGACCGTGACACGGCCGGGATCGCCGGCGTTCTTCTCGGCATACTCCTGAAGACGCGTACGGATGAGGGAAGCGGCTTTCGTACGGGCGTCGTCGGAGGGCGCCGGCAGCTTCGGTGGCGGCATTCGCTTGTGCTCGATGACGTCGGCCACCTTTTCCCAAGTCATGTAGCTGTCGCCCACGGTACGCTCGGCGGCGATCTTCTCGAGATTGATGCCGCCGGAGGAGTTGGCCTTGTTGTGGCAGCCGATGCAGTATTGGCGAAGGGTTGTGTGGAGGGGGTTGACGGGGACGGGAACCTTTGGGGTTGTCTCATTCGCGCCTGCCCAGAGGGAATGGGTCAGCAACGCGGACGCGGCACAGACGAATGGTAACGACAAGGTCATAGGTGTTGACGAATCCCGGATCGGTCTGCCTAGAGTTTATCACTGGAGAATCGATTCGATCTGGGCAGGACGTGATGGGGTAGACGATGACGATGGGGGTGGCGGTTACGGGTGGGTTTGCAGGACCGGCATGGGGTTGTACAATGGGAAGAGGCGTGCGCGGGAGTAACTCAATGGTAGAGTCACAGCCTTCCAAGCTGTTGGTTGCGGGTTCGATTCCCGTCTCCCGCTCCATCTTTTCAACAACTGGCGGATGATTGGCGTGAGCCGCATCCGAAGAAAACTTGGAAAACGCGTAAGCGCCTCACTGGCTCCATGGGAGCTACTGAAAACAATCGTCCTCAAGAATTGGGTCAACAGCTGGTCACGCTTGACTCAATCGGTTAAGGCGTTCATCTTCGGACATCATTCAGCTATGGAGCCTCGCCACGAACAGCACTTGCCCAACCGAGCCCGGCGAAGGGCAACCGAAGGTGACCAGGCTTCGGTTGAAGAAGCGATCCTCGGCGCGCCTGCAATCGCCGCGAGCCTGACAGGCCTCGATCAACACTGCGACGTTCTGGGCCTATAAGTTTTGGCAGAAGTGACAGGTATGCAGGGGGTTATACACGGTGAGCTTCGCCTACTAACTGGATGGGGGCGATTTCGACTCCCCTCGCCGTATGAGGCGACCGGGAGAGTCGTTAAATTTGAACGAAGCCTCGCTCAATCTGACAAACTCGGCCGGGCGGTTGCTGCTCGGAGAAGCAGCCTTCCGATCGTCAGGAGATCGACCAGCCGAGAGTCAAGTCCTCATAACGATTGTGGAACGTCTCCAAACGAAAGGGACGCGCCCGACCGTTGGCGTCGAAGAGAGTTATCGGGCGCCAGGCGACCAGCAAATCGAGGTCGCTGTTCTCATTGGCTTCCCCGCGGGCCACGGAGCCGAACACACGCAGGCTATGTGCGCCGCGCCGCCCAGCAAGCCGGAGGATCTCCTCCCGCCGTTCCGCCCGCAAAGTGTCGAGGGTGACCATGTCTCTATTGTGCGAGAGATTCTAAGGTGGCAAAACCGGCTCCCTCGCGGTCGCGGCTCCGTAGCTGACGATCAGCAACGGGCGCTACCAGATTAGATGAGGCCCTGCCAGTTGAGCGGGCTGGCGAGTGGATCGTTATTGCTGGCGACGGCGCTCCAGCGGGCGAGTTCGGCGGGAGACAGCGGGCCCTGGTTGACGGCGGCGAGGTTGACGTTTAGTTCGGCGATATCGCGGATGCCTAGGATAAGGGTGGAGATGGCGGGGAAAGACAGGCAGAAGCGCAGTGCCGTGGAGGCGAGCGTTTCGACGGGATCCTTGCCAAGGGCGGCGAGCACACGCTGGCGTAGGGTAGCGAGCGGCTCCGGGATATCCACAATGCGGCTGGTGAGCACGCCGCGCAGGAAGACGGAGCGCACCAGAATGGCGACGCCGCGTTCCTGGGCAAGCGGGAAGACTCGGTCTTCCATCTTGCGATCCAACATATTGAACGGAACCTGCAAGGCCCGGTAGATGGGGGTTTCGAGTACGGCCAGTGCGGTTTCTTCGTCGTAGGCACTGGCTCCAACAAAGCCGGCTTTACCGCTGTCGATGACGCGCCGCAATGCATCCAGCAGGGCGGGATCGCGTACGGTGACGGCGGTGGGGTTGTGGATCTGCAGTAAGTCGACGCGGGGGCGGCGTAAGCGGCGGAGGCTTTGCTCCACCGATGCGGCAAACTGCGCGGCATCGGCTGGCAGCGTAAATTTGGTGGCGATGGGGACTGTGACATCGCTCTCGCCGATGACTTCTTCGGCGTCGCCATAGGCCGGGGCGGTGTCAAGCAAAGTGATGCCGCTTGCGACGGCATGACGAACCACGGCAATAGCGGCGGAACGATCAGGTTTTTGATAATGGGCGCTGCCGCGAAAGCCGTAGTCGAGCCCGAGTTCGACCGTGCCAAGCGTGATTTCGGAGGCGTGGAGTCCAGTGTTGCCAAGAGGACGGGAGTTCATAGAGCAGTGGACCTTTCGGCATGGGCGGCCTCGGCGGCGATGGCGGCTAGTTCGGATCTGGCTTGCAGTGCCTGGATGGCGTTGTCGATGTGGCCGGTGTGACGGGCGCCCACCAGTACGCTGTCGATGGCCTCGCAGTGCAGCACCCAACCCATGGCCAGGGCTGCCATGGAGTGGCCGGAGGATTGGGCCGCGGCGCGGAGCCGCTCCACGAGTTGGAAGTTTGCATCGTTGAAGTAGATATCGGCGTGAGCGGGCTTGATGGCGAACCGCGAGCCTTCGGGCATGGCGGTCCGATCCGGGGTGTACTTGCCGGTGAGGAAGCCCGCGCCTAGGGGGCTATAGCTGGTGACGCCGATGCGATTGGCGGCGCATAGGGGAAAGAGATCCATCTCCGCATCGCGGGCCACCATGTTGTAGACAGGTTGCAGTACGTCGATGCGGGCGATATCCACGGCGCGCTGCAATTGAGCGGCGTTGAAGTTGCTACAGCCGATCGCTTTTGCGAGGCCAGCGGCGACAGCCCATTGCATGGCTGCCAGCGACTCCCCCAGGGGCCGTTGCGCGTCGAAGGAGTGCATCAGATACAGGTCCACCGTATCGCACTGCAGACGCTCCAGACTGCGCTGTAACGCCTCTCGCACATGATCGGGCGAGAAGTTCGTTGTGACTTTGGTCTGCAGGACGATGCGATCGCGGTAGCCGCTGGCGCGCAGCCAGCGCCCGACAATCTGCTCCGAGGCGCCTTCGCCATACGCTTCCGCGGTGTCGAAGAGATTGATGCCGTGCTCGACGGCATAGTCCATGAGGCGGAAGGAGTCGTCCTGGCTGATTTCACGGCCAAAGGTGACGCATCCCAGGGCGATGCGCCTGACGTCAAACGGGGTACTGCCTAGCTTGCGAAATTCCATGCGGGCAAGGGACCAGTATTCCAGAAACGGGCGCAGTCCTGCGATAATCGCGGCGTGCTTCTGTTTCGAAATGCGTTGGTGTTCGATGGATCCGGCAAAGAGGGCGCGCCGGGATCGGTGATGGTGAAGGATGGCCGTATCGAGGCTGTGCTGCCGGCGGATGCCGCCGTTCCAACCGCCTGTACGGTAGTGGAGAGCGCGGGCCTGGCGCTGGCGCCGGGATTCATTGATGTCCACAGCCATTCCGACATCCGGTTGCTGCACCGGCATCCGGCAAAGACGGATCAGGGAGTGACGGCGGAAGTCGTGGGCAACTGCGGATTTTCGTCCTTTCCCCGGGGTGGGCGGGCAGCGGAGGTTCGCGCTTATGGCAACGCGATACTCAGCGGTGGGGAAGAGGCTTGGGAATGGCCGAATGCCCGTGAGTATTTGCGCGATGCCGAGAGCAGGTCCACGAACTGCCATGTGCAGTCGCTGGTGGGCCACGGAACGCTACGCACGGCGGTGGCCGGCGCGCGGCAGGGCGCGTTGACGGCGGCGGAGACGGATGAGGCGTTGGGCCTGCTGCGGGAGAGTTTTGAACAAGGGGCCGCGGGGGTGAGCACCGGCCTGATGTATGCGCCCGGGTCGAGCGCGCCGCGGGAAGAACTGCTCGAGATCTGCCGTTTGTCCGCGCGGATGGACAAAATCTGCACGACGCATATGCGGAGCTACTCGGACGATCTGCTGCCGTCGATCCAGGAGCAGTTGGATCTGGCTCGAGAGTCCGGATGCCGGCTGCAGGTTTCGCATTTGCAGACGGTGGGGCGAAGGAACTGGGACAAGCAGGCGCGGGCGTTGGAGATGCTGGAGCAGGCGCGATTGCAGGGTATCGACGTGGAGTTCGATTCCTACCCCTACCTGGCGGGCAGCACCGTGATGACGCAGTTGCTGCCGCAGTGGACCTTGGATGGGGGCGCGCCGGCGATGGTGGCGCGATTGACGGATGCGGCGCAGCGCGCGCGGATCCTGCGTGAGATGCGCACCGCCATGCCGCAACGCTGGAGCGACATCTTCCTCGCCGGCACGGGTTCGGCAAAGAACGAGCCGTTGGTGGGCAAGGATGTAGAGACACTGGCTTTGGCGGCGGGCAAGGATCCAGGGGAGTTCGCGTTGGATCTTCTGGTGGAAGAGGAAGGCCAGGTGAGCATTGTGTCCTTCAACCAGAGTGAAGAGAATCTACGAGCGCTGCTGACGCACCCACTGTGTACGGTGATCAGCGACGGCTTCTATGTGCGCGGGAGGCCGCATCCTCGGCTATACGGCACGTTCCCCTCGCTGTTGGGCGACATGGCTCGGGACCGGGGTTGGTTGACGCTTGCCGAGGCTGTTTACCGCATCACGGGAAAGCCGGCGGAGCGCTTCCGGCTGGCGGGAAGAGGGCGGATTGCGGTGGGGTATCAGGCGGATCTGGTGCTGTTCGATCCGGCCACGATAGCCAGCCGCGCCACCTACGATGATCCGGAGCAGGCGCCGAGGGGGATCCAGGCGGTTTATCGGGCCGGACGACGGCTTGGGGTGAACTGAGCGGCAGGCGTCAGCGCACGGTAGCAGGCTCCGATCTATAGCTGGCTCTGCCGAGCGGATTCAAGGTAGGCGTCCGGTGCCGCTCCTGCTTGAGCCGCTTGATGTGTTCCCCCGGGAATGCCCGCTATGAACCGGCCTCGTCACCAAAGCCTGTCAAGTGGGGTCTGGGTCGGTCAGCACGCGACTCATGGAAACGGTACCATACCGTATATGGAGGCGCCTACTCTCTATACGGCCGAGCTACCCTGCCTTCGTCATGCCGAGGGTGTCCAAGCGCAAGCTGGTGCCCCGGCCGAGAAGCGATGAAATTCCCGGGCAGCGGCGGCGCGCATGCGCACGGATCGCCGCTGCACCCCGGTCGAGTTCGCCGAAAAAAACGGCATGGCGTAAATGCCGGTCTTCCTAAGGGAGCCGACGTTCGTTAGCGGCTAAAGGGAAAGCCATGGAAAAAGCACCAGAAAAACAGCACGCGCATGAGTTGATTGAACGGCTGCCCGCCACTCAGATCTCTACCGTCGTTCGTTTCCTCGAGTTCATGCTGCTCGATCCCGTCGCCGGCGCCGTGGCCACCGCTCCACCAGATGATGAAGTCGTAAACGAACAGGACCTCGCCCGCTTCAAAGCCGGTCAGGCTTGGTTTATGCAGCGCGGCGGCAAAGGTGTCCCGATGGGGGAGGTGCTGGCTGAATTCGGGCTGAAGCCGGAAGATTTCCCGCCTGCGCGTGGGTGATTACCGCGTCCTGTTCACGCTCGAACAAAACGCCATGCGCATCTTTGGCGTCCGCCATCGTTCCCAAGCCTACCGCTGATCGTGTACATTTCTGACGGCTGGGCGTGAACTGAGCGGCAGGCATCAGCGCACGGCAGCAGGTTCCGATATACTGCATCGAGTTTTCTCCATGATCGAGGAGGCGCTACTTTGCGAACCTGCCTGCTGCTGTTGGTCCTTGTTAGCACGACGCGTGCGCAGTCGACGCGGGAGATCAAGAACCCGCACACAAGTCCCACTGATGTGGCGGCGGGTGCCAGGATCTTCCGGGGGCACTGCGCGGAATGCCACGGTTTGAAGGGGGAAGGCGGCCGCGGACCGAACCTCACCACTGGAGTCTTCTATCACGGCTCGACCGACGCGGACCTGCTGCGGAACATTACCGATGGGATCCCTGGGACCACGATGCCGTCCGTCTTCTTCTCGGAGGACCAGGTTTGGCAGATTGTGGCGTATGTTCGCACGCTGAGCGAGCGGCGTAACCAGAAGGGCTCGGGCGATGCGGCGAAGGGGGCGCGCGTCTACGCCAATCTGCGGTGCGGTGGCTGCCACCTGGTGCGCGGCGAAGGCGGCACGGGTGGTCCGGACCTGACGCTGATCGGGTCGCAACGTTCGCTGGAGCACCTGCGGGAAGCCATTCTCGATCCGAACGCCAAGGTGGCGCGGGAGTTTCGTGTCGCCCATGCGGTGCATGAGAACAATGCGGAACATCGCGGCTTCGTGATGAATGAAGACACGCATTACCTGCAGTTGCTGGAAACCGGCAAGGGTCTAACAACGCTTCCCAAGCGAGACCTGCGAAAGCAGAGCATTGAGTACAAGTCCGTGATGCCTTCCTATCGCGGGAGGATCTCCGATGGGGATCTGAACGATCTGGTGGCGTATCTGTCCAGTCTGCGCCGTGCGGTAGAAGGAGCCTCCAAGTGAAGCCATTTTGCATTGCCTTTCTTTTGGCCGCGATGACCGTACCGGCGCAAGTGACATTCGAACGGTTGTTGCAGGCGGACGCGGAACCACGGAACTGGCTCACGTACTCCGGCACTTATCGCGGCTGGCGGCACAGCAAGTTGGATCAGATCAATCGGAACAACGTCAAGGATCTGAAGGTAAGTTGGGTTTACCAGATGGCGATGACGCATCGCGTCCAGACCACGCCCATCGTGGTGGATGGCGTGATGTACATCAGCGAGCCGCCGTCGAACGTGGTGGCGTTGGATGCGGTGACGGGGCGCCCGTATTGGCGGTACCGGCGTAGCCTGCCATCGCGGATTAACGTGTGTTGCGGGCAGGTGAACCGCGGGGTGGCGGTACTGGGCGACCGTGTCTTCGTTGGCACGGTGGATGCACACCTGGTCGCTCTCAACGCCAAGACGGGCGCCGTGTTGTGGGATGTCGCCGTGGCCGATTCGAAGACAGGACACAGCGTCACGGTAGCGCCGCTGATCGTGAAGGATATGGTGATCGTGGGTATTGCCGGCGGCGAGTACGGCGTGCGCGGCTTTCTGGACGCCTACGATGTGAAGACGGGCGCACGGCGCTGGCGCTTCTGGACAGTGCCCGGTCCCGGTGAGAAAGGGAACGAAACGTGGGCGGGCGATTCGTGGAAGCAGGGCGGCGCGCCAACGTGGGTGACCGGAAGCTATGATGCCGAGCAGAACCTGATCATCTGGGGCACGGGGAATCCGTCGCCCGATTGGAACGGCGACGCTCGCAAGGGGGACAACCTGTATAGCGACTGTGCGATTGCGCTGGATGCCGATACCGGCAAGTTGAAGTGGCACTTCCAGTTTGTCCCGCACGATGTGCATGATTGGGATGCGACGCAGATTCCGGTGCTGGTGGATGGCGAATGGCAGGGCAAGCCGCGCAAGTTGATTTACTGGGCGCATCGCGGCGGCTTCTACTACGTGCTGGACCGGACTACTGGCCAGTTCCTGCATGGCAAGCCGTTCGCCACGCAGACCTGGGCCGATGGCCTGGACGATAAGGGGAAGCCTATTCGCAAGCCGGGCATTGACCCGAGTGAAGAAGGCGTGACGATATACCCTGGCGTGCAGGGGGCAACGAACTGGTATTCGCCTTCGTATCATCCCGGCACTGGATTGTTCTATCTGACGGTGTGGGAAAACAAGGGCCTCTATCGGAAGGGCGCGGCGGAGTACATCCCCGGCAACCGCTATATCGGCAGTGTGCCGAAGATCGACTTAGAGGACGAGCCCGGCTACGGCGCCATCCGCGCGCTGAATCCGAAGACTGGGGATAAGGTTTGGGAATTCAAGACGCATACCAAGCCCTGGAGCGGCGTGCTTTCCACGGCCGGTGGGTTGGTGTTCGGCGCCAGTGGCGGGTGGATCACGCGCGACCGCCCCGATATGGAGGCGTTCTTCCACGCGTTGGATGCGGAGTCCGGACGGGAGTTGTGGCGGATGAACCTGGGCGGCGAGATGTCGGCTTCGGCGATTACCTTTTCGGTGAATGGCAAGCAGATGGTGGCGATGCCCGCTGGAAGCGCGTTGTTCGTCTTCGCTCTGCCGTGAGAGCGGGACCCAAGGATCGAAATCCTTGGCCTAAACGCCCGTGTTCCCGGCAATCCTAACTTCGCAGTCGATGACGGTTCGGTTGTGATAGTGTATCTCCCAAGGTACTTTATGAGATCCGTCCTCGGTCTGACCTATCTCCTCGTCTATTCGTTCACTGCCTGGGGGCAAAGTGAACGCGGAAACATCACCGGGATCGTCAGTGATCCCACAGGTGCGGCGGTTGCCGGCGCATCTCTAACCATCACGCAGCGCGACACCAATGCCGTGGTTACATTAAACACGTCGGCGGCGGGTGAATACAACGCGGCGAACTTACTTCCCGGCGGTTACCGCATGGAAATCACCGCCTCCGGTTTCAAGCGATTTATCCAGCAGAACCTGGTGGTCAGCGCGGGCTCGACGGTTCGTGTCGATGCGACACTGCAGCTTGGACAGGTAAGTGAAACGATTGAAGTAACCGCGGCAGCATCGACGATTCAAACAGACAACGCCAAGGTATCCACGCTGGTGGAGAACAAGCTGGTGGATGAGCTGCCATTGGTGGTGGGTGGGGCGATGCGAAGCCCATTCAACCTGGTAGCGGTGGCGGCGGAAGCCAAGGGCGACGGCCAGCGGTTGTCGCTGGGCGGCGGGCAGGCGGCGGCGTGGGACGCGACGCTGGACGGCCATTCGGTTGGCACGAACCGGTCCGCGGACGCGGCGGAAGCGGCGTTGAATACTCCCTCCGTAGAAGCGTTGACGGAGTTCACGGTGGACACCAACGGCTTCAAGGCCGAGTACGGCCAGGCGGGCGGCGGCGTGATGACGTTCGCATCGAAGTCGGGTACGAACGACTTCCACGGATCGGCGTACAACTTCCTACGCAACGATGCGCTGGACGCCCGCAACTTCTTCGCAGCGCGGCGGTCGGTGTACCGGCAGAACGACTTCGGCTTCACGGCATCGGGTCCGGTGTGGATTCCGAAGCTGTACAACGGCAGGAACAAGAGCTTCTTCTTCGTGTCCTATGAAGGGTTCCGCAACCGCGTCGGAGCGAACGATACGATCTTGAACGTACCGGCGCCGGAGATGTATAACGGCAACTTCAGCAACTGGGTGGACCAGACCAATCGCCCGATCACGGTCTATAATCCGGCGACGACGCGGCCCAATCCGAGTGGCGGCGGGTCCATCCGCGATCCATTCCCAAACAACCAGATTCCAGTGAGCATGTTCTCGTCGACGGCGCGGCAGTTGGCGGAGTTCGGCAAAGTAGTGCAGCCCAATCGCGGCGGCGCACCGGGCACCAGCGCCTATGTGCGGGCGAACTACCTGGTGAGCGGCGGCACTCTCATCACGCCGACGGACAAGTGGAGCATCAAGGGCGATCAACTGCTTGGCAGCAAGCATCGCGTGTCCTTCCTGTGGAACTCGACCAAGTTCCGGAACAAGCCGGGTCCGGCGGGGGCGCCAGGCTTGCCGGAGCCGCTGTGGAACGGGCAGGTGCAGGCTTGGGATACCGAAGCCTACCGCCTGACGCACGACTACACGATCTCGTCGACGATGATTAACCACTTCTCGTTCGCGCGCAATACCTTCACCAAGAACAGCTTCTCGGCCAATGTCGATAAGAACTGGAAGGACAAGGTCTGCATCAAGAACGTAGTGGATTGCAACCAGAACTTCCCGACCCTGAACTTCACGGAGTACACGACATGGGGATCGGCGTCCTACAACGGCACAAATCAGCCGGGCTGGGGGTTGCGTGACGATTTGAGCTATATCCGCGGCAAGCACGCGCTCAAGTTCGGCTTCCAGTATCAGGATCAGAACGCGGATGGCTTCGGGCAGCAGGACATCGCGGGACGCGCGGACTTCAGCTTCCTGGGGACCTCGATTCCCGCGAACACGGCATTCCCTAACAGCGGCGGGAATTCCTTCGCGTCGATGCTGCTGGGCCAGGCTCATTTGGGGCGCACCGAGACGATTCGCAACGTGACGCAGCGCTACCCGTACTTCGGCTTTTATGCGCAGGATGATTTCCGCATCACCCGCAAGCTGATGCTGAACATCGGGCTTCGTTACGACCTGACCATGCCCCCGACGAACAAGCTGGATGAATATTCCGACTTCAATCCGACGCGGGCGAATCCGGCGGCGGGGAACATTCCAGGCGCGTTATGGTTCGCGGGCTTTGGGCAGGGACGCGAGAACACGCGCAGCCTGGTGCCGGGCTGGTATGGCGGCATCGGCCCGCGCATCGGCATTGCGTATACCCCGAATGAGAAGACCACGTTCCGCACGGCGTTTGGACGCTCGTTCTCGCGCGTGACGGCGGTGCAGGGTAGCGGTCACTTCGCGGGCTTCATCGGACAGTATCAGTTCAACAACGGCTCGCAGGGCGTGCAGCCGACGTTCCTGTTGGATCAGGGGCTGCCGGCTTATACGTTGCCGCCGCGCATTGACCCGGCGTTTTCCAACGGCAATACGGTGGATTACTGGCAGGGGCAGGAAGCCACGCGGGCTCCGGAGAACCTTTATTGGACGTTCAACATCCAGCGCCAGTTGGCGAATAACATGACGCTGGAGATCGCGTACAACGCCAACATCGGCACGCATCTGCAGGCCGGGTTGCTGAACTTCAACCAGGTGCCGATGGCAATCTGGAACGATCTCTCGGGGAGGTTGGGCGCCGTGCAGGCGCGCACGCTGCTGACGTCGAATATCAACAGCGCGGCGGTGCAGGCGGCCGGGTATCGCGAGCCGTTCCCGGGCTTCGCGCAGCTTTGGGGCAACAACGCGAGCTTGGCGCAGGCGCTACGTCCCTATCCGCAATACTCCACCATCAACACAGGCGTGCAGAACGGCGATAAGAGCGGCCGCTCGGCGTACCACGCGCTGGTGATCAAGGCGGACCGGCGCTTTGCGAAGGGCCTGGCGTTCCAATCGAGCTATGTGTTCTCGAAGCTGATGACCAACGCCGACACCTACTTCGCCACCGGTTCGACGACCCAGGATCATGGCAATCGCGGCTTGGAGAAGTCCATCGGGCAGTTCGACCAGACGCACGTAATCAAGTTCTCCACGGTGTGGAACCTGCCGTTCGGTAAGGGCCAGCGGTGGGCGGCGAATGGGATTCTGAGCCAGGTGATCGGCGGCTGGCGGCTGGCCGGCATTCAGGTTTACAGCAGCGGGTTGCCGGTGGCCCTGGCGCGCGGCAATGCCCTGCCGATCTTCAGCTACGCGACCCGTCCACAAGTAGACGCCTATGACAACTGGCGCGCGCCGATCGCGGGCGGCGATTTCGACCCTGCCGTGGACCGCTTCCTGAAGCCCGCGAACCAGTTCCCGGCACAGCCAGTGGGCCCTGGCAACGCGACGCGGTATAACCCGAAGGTGCGGTCGTTCTGGGGCCAATCGGAGAACGTGAGCCTGGCGAAGACTTTCAACGTCACCGAGCGGCTGCGGATCGACCTGCGCGGCGAAGCGTTCAACATCTTCAACCGCGTAATCTTCGGCACGGGCTCAACGGACCTGAACAACAACAACTTTGGGCGCGTTTTGAGCACGGCTAACGAGCCGCGCCAGATGCAGGTGGGGCTGAAGATTTACTGGTAAGATCGACAGTTCATGAGCAAAGTTGCCCTGGTGACAGGCGCTGGCAGCGGTGTGGGCCGCGCCAGCGCCCTTACTTTACAGAAGAACGGATGGCATGTGGTGTTGGCGGGACGCCGTGCCGTTGAGTTGGAGAAGACTGTCTCGCTGGGCTCGGACGGCGGCGGGCGGTTGCTGGCTGTGCCGAGCGATGTGACACAGCCGGCGGCCGTGGCCGCGCTGTTTGAACGGATTGAGGCGGAGTTTGGGCGATTGGATCTGTTGTTTAATAACGCCGGCATGGGTGCCCCCGCGATCCCGATGGATGAGTTGACCTTTGAGCAGTGGACGAACGTGGTGAACGTGAATCTGACGGGCGCGTTTCTCTGCGCGCAGCATGCCATGCGGATGATGAAGAAGCAACGGCCGCAGGGTGGACGGATCATCAACAATGGTTCGATCTCGGCACAGACGCCACGGCCGAATTCGGCGCCGTACACGTCGACCAAACACGCCATCACGGGATTGACGAAGTCGATTGCTCTGGATGGGCGGGCCTTCGATATCGCTTGCGGGCAGATTGATATCGGCAATGCGGCGACGGAGATGACGCAGCGCATGACACAGGGCGTTCCGCAGGCGAATGGGACGATGATGGTGGAGCCGCGCATGGACGTCCAGCATGTGGCGGATGCGGTGTCGTTTATGGCTGGATTGCCGCTGGAATCGAATGTGCTGACGATGACGGTGATGGCTACGAAGATGCCGCTGGTTGGGCGGGGATAGCGCAGCAGGTTGGAGACTGTGCGGCTTCTAAGATACATCGAGCTCAAATCTGGCTACTCCGACAACGGGCCGGCATGGATCGGCTTTGTAACAACGTCGAAGACAGGGCGTACGCTATATTTCAATGGCCGCGCTTTGATGAAGATGAAGGGGCAACGGCGTGCCGATTCAGGTGGCAATTACGTGGATCGAGTGAGCGGCGAAGCGTTCTGGGTCTCCGGTATCAAGAAGAACGGCGAGGACCGGCATTGGGCGGGATCGGGCAAGGTATTGCTTGAAGCGGCGGCGGTTGCGGACTACTTGAAGGCGACCAGTGCCGAGTCTTTGGACCTGTCCCGGATTGAGGTGACAGATTCGATCGTGCAGACGGATGTGCAGAAGTTTTCTTTATTGGCGAACCTCTCGTACCGGGACGAGACGAACGCAGAAAGCCAGCGAGACGACGTAGACGATTGAAGGTATCGCGAGCCACCCCCAACCCACCTGCGTCACCAGGCCCAGCGCCATCACGGACGCGACCATCTGCCCGATGCTAACCGCGAACGGATGGCTGGCCCGGAAGCGCCAGCGGGTTTGCGGCGTGGTGTCGCGGATGGAATGCCATTGTCCGATTGCTAGCGCCGTGATGCCGCCCGCCAGGCCGGCGACCGGGCTGAGCAGCGCGTTAACGACAACAACAATCAGCAGGTAGGCAATGCCTTTGGACAGTAAGATGAGCCATGCCGCATCCGGCCACAGCCGATGCCGTACCTTGCCGCCATCCCCATCGAGGCCGAACAGCGTTAACGGCATCGTCGAGATCACGACCGTGATCAGCGCCGTCAGCGGCATGTCAGCATCAGGCGGCAGTTTGCCTTGCATTCGCAGAATCCCGGCGGGTACCGCCAGTAGCAACGCGCAGTAAAGATCGAGCGCAGTCAGCAATTGACGGAGATCTTTCCGAAGCAGGTGCGTGAGCCGGCCAGCTTGGAGGGGAGGGATCCACGGGATGGGGGTGCGAGCCGCGGATGCCAGGAAACCGCTCAGAAACAGGCTGGCCGCAGCCGCCCACAAGCCCCAGGTGATGCGGCGCCAGGCAAGGCCGCCGAGGATCACCCATGCCAGCGGATTCAGCAACGGACTGATGATTCGCAGAGCCCAGCGTTCGAATCGAGTAAGCGGCCAAAGCAGTAGCCGGTCGCGGGGGATGGCGGTCATGGGGTCGGCGCTGGAAGGTAGGAAGACGATGATCCCGATGAGCACCAGAAACAGCATCATCGCTGCCGGATCCATCAGGAACATAAATGCCATGCCGGCATAGAACATGTTGTTGCCGCTGATGTGGCGGAACGACTTGGCGCGGCGTGACGAAGAGCGGGCAACGGCGCTTAGAACTTCGGTGAGCCGAGCCATTCCAGTTTCTCGGAGACAGGCGATTCCACCAATTCGAAGTAGAGGCGTTCCAGATCGCCAGCGGGCATGCCGGCCTCGGCAACGTGTACCAGGCGTCCGCCGCGGACCATGGCGATGCGATCGGCCAAGCGCTCCACAATGGACAGGATGTGCGAAGTGAGGAAGACCGTGATGCCCTGCTCACGCGCGGCGTGCCGCAGGATGTCGAACATGACGCGGGCGCTGACGGGATCGACTGCCTCGAAGGGCTCATCCAGCAGCACCACGCGAGGGTTATGCAGCAGCGCCATGGCGAATGATGTCTTTTTACGCATGCCATGCGAACAATGCGCGGCGAACGTGCGGCGTCCGTGCTCCAGGCTGAGCACACGCAGCAACTGGGGAATGCGGTCCTTTGGCGCGCCGTAGATGGCGGCGGTTAGTTCCAGGTGCTCTTCAATGCTGAGATCGTCAAACAGACCAAGGTTTTCCGGCATCACTCCGATGTCGAAAAGGGCTTCACGCGGGTCCTTGCCCGCAACACGGACGGTCCCGGAGGTCGGCTGCTGCAGGCCTGCCAGCAACTTCAACGTGGTGGACTTACCAGCGCCGTTCGGGCCAAGGAAAGCGACGATCTCACCTTGCGCGACTTCCAGATTGAGGGCGTCCAGGGCGCGGAAGTCCCCGTAACGCATGGTGAGCGCCTGGCAGGAAATCACGCCAGGATATCGTGGACTACGTTGCCGGCAACATCGGTAAGGCGGAAGTCACGGCCGCTGTAGCGATAGGTGAGCTTCGTGTGATCCATGCCCATCAGGTGCAGGATGGTGGCCTGGAGATCATGAACGTGGCAGCGCTTCTCCGCAGCCTTGAAACCAAACTCGTCGGTAGCGCCGTAGGTGATGCCGCCCTTCACGCCGCCGCCAGCCAGTAGCGTGGTGAAGCCGTGTACGTTGTGATCGCGCCCGTTGCCGACGCGCTCCAGGCCGCTGTTCTGGATCATCGGCGTGCGTCCGAATTCGCTGCCGATGATGAGCAGCGTATCGTCGAACATGCCGCGCAGTTTCAGGTCTTCGATGAGGCTGGCGATGGGCCCGTCGGCCGCCTGCGCCAGTTTGGCGTGGATTCGGATATCGTCATGGCTATCCCAGGGCTGAAAGTTGCCGAAGTAGACCTGCGTCATCCGCACCCCGCGTTCTGCTAAACGCAGGGCCATTAGACAGCCTCGGCCGAAGTCATGATCGCCATAGCGGGCGCGGGTGGCCTCGCTTTCCTTGCCGATGTCGAACACGTCCGGCGCCTCGGTCTGCATGCGGTAAGCGACTTCCATGGTCTGGATGCCGGCTTCGAGTTCGGGCGAGCCTACGCGATCTAGATAGGCGCGGTCAAGCCGGTTCAACAGCTTCAGTTGCTCGGCCTGCTCTTTGGAGGAGTAGGTGCTGTTGTGGATATTCGCCACCAGCTTTGCCGGATCCTTTTCACCACTTGGAATATGAATCCCCTGGTGGACCGAAGGAAGGAAGGTGGAACTCCACAGTTGCGCGCCCAGCACCGGGAAGCCGGGGCACAGCACCACGAAGCCCGGCAGGTTCTGATTCATCGTGCCCAGGCCGTACGTCAGCCAGGAGCCCATGGACGGGCGCCCGGTGAGCCCATGGCCGCAGTTCATCATCAGCAGGGAGGGGCCATGATTCCCGTTATCCGAATACATGGAGCGAATGACGCAGATGTCATCGATCCTGGAGGCGACGCGCGGAAAGATCTCGCTGACCTCAATGCCGCTTTGGCCGTGCTTCTTGAACTCGAAGGGCGACCGCATGAGGTTGCCGGAAGCGCGATCCGTCTTGATCTTCGGGCCGGGCATGGGCTCGCCGTGATGTTTGATGAGCGCGGGCTTAGGGTCGAAGGTGTCCACCTGCGACATGCCGCCGTTCAGGAACAGGAAGATGACGCGCTTGGCCTTAGCGGGGAAGTGCGGCGCGCGCGGGGCCATGGGGTTGTTGTCCTGCACGGCGTGCAGCACGTTGCGCAAGCCAAGCATGCCGAAACCGGCGCCCATGTATCGTAAGGCATCGCGTCGATTCATAGTCCCTCTTCCTCAATTCAGCGAACTGAATTCGGCCGAAGCCAGCAGCATTTGAACGTACTGCGGCCAGGCGCGGTCCTTCCCTGTAAGATACTCCATCCCAATAGCGATTTCCGGGTCGCCGGGTTCACGCGCGAAGAGGATGCGATAGGCTTCGCGGATGCGGGCGCGGTCGTCATTCAGACCCGCCAGCCGCGCGGCTAAGGCCTGCGCCTGTTCGGCTACGAACGGGCTGTTCATGAAGTAGAGACGTACCATGGGGCCAACCGTCACCATACGCTGTTCAGCGGTGGAGTTTGGATTCGGAAAGTCGAACATGGCCAGTTCCGGATCCGGCTTGGTGCGGTTCACCAAGGTGTAAACGGTGCGGCGATTGTTATCGGCACCGGGCTTGATGGACGGGCCACCGGCGGTGAGATCGAGTTTGCCGGCCACCATCAGCAGCGTGTCGCGCAGGGATTCGGCATCCAACCGTTTGCGCAGATTCGCCCGCCAGAGAAGCTTATTGGCGGGGTCGATGGCGTTGGCCTTCTCGTCGCCCGCGGAACTGAGTTGATAGGTTTCCGAGAGCAGGATCTCGCGATGCAGCGCCTTCACGGACCAGCCGCTTTCAACGAAACGCGCGGCCAGGTAGTCGAGCAGTTCCGGATGCGTGGGCTTGTCGCCAAGTTGGCCGAAGTTCGACGGGGTCCCGACCAGCGGTTGGCCAAGATGATGCTGCCAGATGCGATTGACCATCACTCGCGCGAACAGCGGATTCCCAGCGTTAGCAATCCGTTCGGCTAACTCCAGGCGTCCGCTGCCCTGCTGGAAAGGCGCAGGCTCGCCTTTGGAAAGCACCTGCAGAAAGCGCCGTGGCGCCACTTCGCCGAGGTTGGCGGCATCGCCACGGATACGAATCTTGGCGTCCTCGATCTTCTCGCGGTCCTTCAAGGTGTGCAGGAACGGATACGGCGGCGGCAGATCCTTTTCGAGTTGCTCCAACTGCACGCGCAGGTTATCCAGATGTTCCCGCCATTCGGGCGCCAGCCAGCGGTCAATCTCCTTATCCTTTGCGCCGAAGAAGTAGACGCCGCCTTTGAAATCGAAGAAGTCCTTCTTGTAGGGATCGGAAGCGAAGTCGCGCCAGACGTAATATTTCTCGATGGGCAGCGACTCCAGATTGGTCCACTGGCGTGTGGATTCGTCGCGCACCCCGGCGGCTCCGCCCAGCTTCACGTAGTTGCGATCCTCCATGCCGTGGCGCGTGGCGAAGACCTCTTCCAGGAACTTCTGGAAATCAGTGGTGACCTTCTGCATTTCCTCGCGAGGTGCTTTGCGGGCCAGCGCCTGGTCTACGGGCTCCAGGAATTTGTGGTCGCGGCCGGTGGCCTGCATATAGGCAGCCATGCGCCGAATAATGGCTTCATCCAGCTTATGCTGTGTGGCCAGCGCGGCAGGATCGGCCTTCGCGGTGATATGCTCCCAGGCGGCCATCATGTAGCGCGAAGTTTTGTGGACCAGGATCTCGCTCAGTTCGGTGTTGTGTTTATTAACGAAGTCTTCAATGGCGTACTTCTGCTTCTGGATGCGGTCCTGATGAGCCTTGCGATTATCGACGACGGACTGCGGCGCGAGGGGAAACTCATGCCGCTCGCTACTTTGGAACACACCAAACAGCGAGTAGAAGTCGCGCGTGGGAATGGGGTCGTACTTATGGTCGTGGCACTTGGCGCAGCCAACGGTCAGACCCAGGAACACCTGGCCGGTGACATCGACGCGATCGTCGTCGCCGGGGCCCAGGGCATAGAATCCAAGGCCGGGCAGTAGCTTGTCACGATCCTTTTCGGGCAGGAGGTCGGCGGCGATCTGGGCCTTCACGAAGGTGTCGTAGGGCAGGTCGTTATTGAACGCCTGGATCACCCAATCGCGGTAGCGGTAGGCGTTGGGGTAGGGTGTGTCCTGCGAGGCGCCGAGGTCGCCATCGGAATAGCGGGCCAGATCCAACCAGTGGCGTCCCCATCGCTCGCCGTAATGCGGCGATGCAAGCAGGCGGTCGACTACCTTGGCGAAGGCTTGGGGCGAGTTGTCGGCCACGAAAGCATCCACTTCGGCAGGGGTGGGCGGGAGTCCGATGAGATCGAAAGTGATACGGCGAAGCAGCGTACGCTTATCGGCGGGCTTCACTTGCCGCAGGCCTTGGGCAGCAAGCTTGGCACGAAGGAAGCGGTCGATGGGCGTTCCGGTGGCGTCGGGCGGTGCTGGTTTCGTGACCGGCTGGAAGGCCCAGAAGGTGTGCGGTGCGGGCGGGGTGCTGGCCGCGGCGGGCGAGTCAGGCCACTTGGCGCCGTCCTTCACCCAGACTTCCAGGCCCTGCACTTCACGGTCTACCAGCTTGGCCGTGGGAGGCATCTTGAGCTTGGCGTGCGTGCGGCGGACGGCTTGAATAAGGAGGCTGTTATCGGGGTCTCCGGGGACGATAGCGGGTCCGCTGTTGCCGCCTTTGAGGAGAGCGTCGCGCGAATCCAGCCGCAGACCGCCCATCTTTGTATTGGTATGGCAGCCGTAACACTGGCTGGCCAGCACGGGCCGTACTTGTGTCTCAAACAGCGTGGAGGAAGAATCGGCGCCGAACAGCGGAAGTAAAGAAACCGACATTGCCCAGATGGCCTTCACGCTTATCTCCTGGCCCTAGATTTTATAGGACGGAGGGGCGGGCGGCAATGTGGGCGTCCGCGCCTCGGGACGGCAACTCAGGCGACCGTGCCACCATCCCACTGGTGTTGCGGATCCGGCACAAAGGTCACCGAGTAGGCCGTCGAGACCAGCCAGCCACCGGGAACGCGGGCTCGTGATAGCGCTCCGGCCCCCTTGACACGCAGGGTTTGGAAGTCGAGCGAAGGGCGGTCATCGGCTTCGAGGGCGGGGGCGGCAGTGGCGGCGATGGGGGCGGGAGGCGGCGGGGCGGGTGCCGCGGCAGAGGCGGATGGCGTCACCCCTTGCAACAAGTGGAACGCCCCGGCCACGACATGGCGCTTCACCTGATAGCGCTCGGTCATGTACGAGAACTTGTAGTTGTCGCCGTCCTCCTCGACATCGGAGATGATGGCGCCGTAGGGAATAGTTGTCGGCGGTCCGACCAGCGGAATGCCGGTGCGCATATTCAGCTTCGCCGCTTCCACCAACTTGGTGACTTCGTATTTCGCCATGTGTGTGCCTACGTTATGACGCCGTGGGGGTAACTTGCAACTGGTTGATCACCTTCTTCACGCCCTTTACCTTCATGGCGGCACCGTCGGCCTTGTTCTTGGCCTTATCGGTGCGCACTTTGCCCTGCAGGGTGACGACGCCTTCTTTCACGATTACTTCGATGGCGCCGCCTTTCACATCGGGGTGATTGGCCAACCGCATCCGAACCTGATCGTAGATACGGTCGTCATCGGGGTTACTTTGGGCCATGATGCAGCCGCTGGCGAGCATGAGGCCGCAGACCAGAATCCGCAGTCTGTGGAGCATGGAATTGTCCTCTAATCAGTAAGTCTAGCGCATCGTGTTAGACTCACGAATGAGTCTTAACTCCGGAAAACCTTACCTTGTGCGGCATTGCCGGCTTCACCAGCCTTGATTCTGCGGCCCCCGCCGGGCTCATTGAGCAACTCACCCAGACGATCGTGCATCGCGGTCCTGACCAGCAGGGCGTACTTCGCGCCGGGCTGGTGTCGATGGGCGCGGTGCGGCTGAGTATCATAGACGTCGCCGGCGGCGAGCAGCCCATCACAACCGAAGATCGCGATCTGACCATCGTCTTCAATGGGGAGATCTACAACCATGCCTCGATCCGCCGGGAGTTGGAAGGGCTGGGAGTACGATTTCGTACGCGATGCGATACAGAAGTGGTGCTGCGTGCGTTCGGACAGTGGGATACCGGGGCGTTTCCAAAGCTACGAGGCATGTTCGCCGCGGCGCTATGGAGCGAGTCGCGGCGCCGGCTGGTCCTGGTACGGGACCGCATGGGGATCAAGCCGCTGTACATCGCGCATGCCGGCCGCGATGTGTTGTTCGGGTCGGAGTTGAAGGCGATCCTGGAGAATCCGCGGGTGGCCCGGCGTGTGGATGCCACCGGGCTCAGCTACTATCTTTCGCTGAACTACATTCCGCATCCGCATACGCTGGTGGAAGGCGTGGAGAAACTGCGGCCGGGCTGTTGGCTGGAGTGGCGGGATGGACGCACGCGTGTAGAGCCGTACTGGCAGTTATCGTTCGCGCCGCGGGCGCAATCAGTGGAGGACGCGAAGGCGGAGTTGGATACGCTGCTGCGTGATGCCGTAAAAGAGCATCTGCTTTCCGATGTGCCCCTGGGCGTGTGGGCCAGCGGCGGGCTAGATTCCTCCACGGTGTTGCATTACGCGGCGCAGAGCGTGCCGAAACTGAAGACGTTTTCCGTTTCCTTCCTGGGACGCAAGTTTGACGAAAGCCCGTACTTTCGCGAGATGGCGCAGAGGTACGGCACGGATCATCATGAGTTCGATCTGAATCCGGATCAGGATCTGCCCGCGGCCATCGAGGGTCTAGCGCATTACTCCGATGAGCCGAGTGCCGATGCGGGCGCGCTGCCGGTGTGGTTTTTATCGAAGATGACGCGGCGGCATGTCAAGGTGGCGCTTAGCGGCGAAGGCGCGGATGAGTTGTTCGGCGGCTATTACACCTATCTCGCGGACCGCTATGCCAGTTGGTTCCGCGCCGTGCCTGCGCCGCTGCGGCGAGCCGGATTGGCGATGCTGCGGGCGCTGCCGGCATCGGATGAGAAGATCAGCCTGGAATACAAGATGAAGCGCTTCATCGAAGGTTCGCTGCAATCCCCGGTGCGGGCGCACCTGTACTGGAACGGGACGTTCGCCGATGCCGCGAAGCAGGCGTTGTATCCGCAGGCGCCCATGGTCTCGTGGGATGCCTTGCTGCCACCGGGCGCGGCGGGGACGGGCGCGTTGAACCGCTATCTCTGGCTGGATCAGCTCTGTTATCTGCCGGAAGATATTCTCAACAAGTGCGACCGCATGAGCATGGCGCATTCTCTTGAAGTGCGTCCGCCGTTTCTGGATCATCGCATTGTGGAGTTTGCCGCCGGGCTGCCGGAGAACCTGAAGATCCGCGGATCGGAGTTGAAGTTTCTGCTGCGGGAACTAATGCGGGACAAACTGCCGCCGTCGATTCTGGCACGCAAAAAGGAAGGCTTTGATATCCCCACGCATCACTGGTTCCGGTCGGTATTGAAGCCGTTATTGACCGATGTATTGACGGAGCAGAACGTGCGGCGGACGGGCCTGTTGCAATGGGAGCCGCTCCGGCGCATGATGGACGACCACTTCGCCCGGCGGGCCAACTACGGCTATCATCTGTGGGGCTTGCTGATCCTGTTTTTGTGGATGCGGCACTGGAAGATGGAGACGGGCGCGGAGTCCGGAAGGGAGCACCTGGCATGGTCCGGCAATCGCGGCTGATTGTATTGCTGTTGGCCGCGGCGGTGTACCTGGTGGGCGTCATCAGCCCGCCGAACCTGATGGACGACGTGGACGCCGTTCAGGCCCAGATCGCCCGCAACATGCTGGAGTCGGGCGATTGGGTTACGGCGCGGCTGAATGGCATCGCCTATCTGGAGAAGTCGCCGCTCATCTATTGGCTGATGGCGATGAGCTACGCGCTGTTTGGCGTTTCGGACTGGGGGGCACGCATTCCACTGGCGTTGGGTGTGCTGGCGTTGGTTTGGGTGACGATGCGCTTCGGCGAATGGGCCTTCCGCGAACGCGCGGGACGCCATGCGGGGCTGGTGATCGGCACGTGTATCGGGCTGTGGTTGTTCACGCGGATCCAGATTCCGGATGCGATTCTGACGCTCACCATCACGGTGGCGATGTGGGCTTTCCTGCGGGCGTTGGAAGAAGGCGGATGGCTGTGGCCGATGGCGATGTGGGCGTCGATCGGCACCGGGCTGCTGTTGAAAGGGCTGATTGCGGCGCTGTTCCCGATCGCAGCGGCGGTGATCTATCTGGCTTTGACGCGGGAGAACTGGCGGCGGCTGAAGCCGTTCAGCGGCATCGGCCTGCTGCTACTGATCGCCGCACCCTGGCACATAGCGGCCACGCTGGCGAACCCACCGTACTTCGATTGGACGATGAGGTCCGAGCCCGGCAAGTATCACGGCTTCTTCTGGTTCTACTTCTTCAATGAGCATGTGTTCCGGTTTCTGAACATGCGGCACCCGCGCGACTACAACACGGTGCCGCGCGCCGCCTTCTGGCTATTCCACCTGCTGTGGCTGTTTCCCTGGAGTGTGTACTTCCCTGCCCTGGGCATGCTGAAGTACCGGCCTGTCGATAGGGCCGGACGTACGCGATTGTTGGCGGTGTGTTGGACTGGATTTCTGCTGCTGTTCTTTACGTTCTCCACTACGCAGGAGTACTACTCCATGCCTTGCTACCCGGCGCTGGCGTTGCTGTTGGGGTCGGCGATGGCGGAGCAGGGGCGATGGCTATCGCGCGGGCGGATGGCCACCGGCGTAGTTGCATTAGCGGCGGCGTTGGCGTGTATCGGGCTGCTGGTGGCGAATATCGGCGTGGCGGCTCCAGGTGACATCTCGCAAGCCCTCACTTCGAATCCGGAGGCCTACACGCTGTCGTTAGGGCACATGGGCGACCTTACGGTGCGCAGCTTTGCCTACTTGCGATTGCCCTTGGCGTTGGCCGCCGTTGCATTCCTGGTTGGCGCCGTTGGGGCCATCGCACCGCGGACAAACGAAGGCGCCTATCTGGGCGTCGCCGCCATGATGGTTATCTTCTTCCTGGCCGCGAAACTGGCGCTGGTTGCGTTTGATCCCTATCTTGGCTCGCGGGATTTAGCGAGGGCTTATCGCGAAGCACCGCCCGGTGAGTTGATCGTCGATAACCAGTACTACACGTTCTCCTCGGTGTTCTTCTATGCGAACACGCGCGCCTTGCTGTTGCGCGGGCGGGTGAACAATCTGGAGTATGGCAGCTATGCACCCGGCGCGCCAGACATGTTCCTGGACGATGCGGCGTTTCGGCGGCTGTGGATGGATATACGCCGCCGTTACGTCTTGCTGGAAGGCCCGGAGTTGCCCCGATTCGAGAATCTGGTCGGCAAAGAGATGCTGCACCTGGTGAAGGCCAGCGGAGGCAAGTACCTGTTTACGAACATCGCGGTGGAGCCCTGATGCGCATTGTCGTGGATGCAACGTCGCTACTGCTGCGCAGTGCCGGCATCAAGAGCTACACACACTACTGGCTGCAAGCACTAAGGCAGGCGGCCCAACGGCGCGACATTATCGACGCGTTTCCCTTTATTGGACGCACGCGCGATCTGCACCACGATGGGTCTATGTTGGCGCAATGGGCTACTTACCCCCGGCTGGCGGCGCTGTTCGCAGCCAACTATGGCGGGCCCGCGGTGCTCGATCTGGAGATCGGCAAGGCCGACGTGTTCCACGCATCCAACCAGATTCACCATGCGCCTTCAAAGGCCAAGCTGACCGCCACCATCCATGACCTGACCTGCTGGAAGATGCCGGAGTTGCACACGGCGGCGAATGTAAAGGCCGATCAACGGTTCGCCGAGCGCATTCTGAAGCGTGCCGATGGCCTCATCGCCGTGAGTGAGGCGACGCGGCAGGACGCGATTGAGCAATTAGGCATTGATGAGAATCGCATCGAGACTATCTATTCCGGCGTGCCGGAGGAGTATTTCCGAGTGCCGGTAGACGCAGTCCATGCCGTGCGTGAAGATCTAAACCTGAGCCGGCCGTATGTGCTGTTCGTCGGCACCATTGAACCCCGCAAGAATCTCGACCGGCTGTTGGATGCGTGGCTGGGCCTGCATCCCGATCTGCGGACGGAGTTCGAGTTGATCATCGCGGGTCCGGCGGGTTGGGCTCCAGAGACTGCCAAGCGCCTGCGGGCGGGGGCGGCGGGCGTTCGGGTGCTCGGCTATGTGCCGGAGGCCTTCTTGCCCGCGTTGACGGCGGGCGCGCTGCTGTTCGCTTATCCTTCGCTCTATGAAGGCTTCGGCTTTCCAGTGGCGCAGGCGATGGCGGCAGGCGTACCCGTGTTGACGTCGAACGTCTCGGCGTTGCCCGAAATCGCGAAAGACGGCGCGGAATTGGTGGATCCCCTAAGCGTGAAGGAGATTCGCAGCGGGCTGGAACGCCTGTTGACGTCGCCCGAGCGCCGCGAAGAGTTAGGCATCCGCGGACGGGAGCGCGCCGACCAGTGTCGCTGGTCCCGCTGCGCGCAACGCAGTCTGCGCTTCTTTGAGCGGGTGGCCGGGTAGAATAAGGATTTCCTGTTTATATGAATGGAACGCTTGTACAGCGCTGGGAAGGTGAATTCAGCTTTGCCCTGCGCACGCTGTTGATGAAGGATTTTCGCGTGCGGTACCGGAACATGTCCCTGGGCGTGGGCTGGTCCCTGGCGAATCCGCTGATCATGATGAGCCTGCTCACCTTCGTGTTCACGCGCATCTTCCCCAGCAGTGAGCCGAACTTTCCTCTGTTCGTGCTGTGCGGGCTGATTCCGTTCAATTTCTTCACCCTGGCTTGGGCTACTTCGACAACGGCGCTGATCGACAATGCGTCCCTGATCAAACGCACGCGGTTCCCGCGCGAGATCGTGCCGGTCACCGTGGTGCTTGGCAACTGTGTACACTTCCTGATTCAGTTGCTACTGCTATTGGGCATGACGCTGGCGTATGGCAAGGGCATCAACATCTACTGGTTGTACATACCCGTGCTGGTCGCGCTGGAGATCGTGTTCGTCATCGGCTTGGCACTGGCGTTTTCCGCCATCGACGTCTATATCCGCGACACCCGCTATGTTGTGGAATCGGCGAACCTGGTGCTGTTCTGGCTGGTGCCGATCTTTTACTCGTTCAAGAGCATTCCGCAGCAGTATCACGACGTCTATCGCTTCAATCCGATTGCCGCGGTAGTGCTGGCATTCCGCAACGTACTGCTGGAAGGCCAGGCGCCCGTGGGCTCCATCTTATTCAACCTGCTGGTGGTATCGCTGCTGTCGTTCCTGATTGGCGTGATTGTCTTTGAACGGCTGAAAAAACGCTTCTACGATTACTTATGACGCAGCTTGGCGACCGTCTCCAGATGGAAGGTCTGGGGGAACAGGTCGACCATCGTCAGACTCTCCAGATCGTAATCCTGCAACAGACGCACCAGGTCGCGCGCAAGGGTCGCGGGATCGCAACTAACAAGGTGCAGGCGACGTGGGGCGGCCTTGCAAAGGGCTTCGACAACCTGCTTGCCTAATCCGGCGCGCGGCGGATCGGCCACCACGAAATCCGCCTTCACTTCGTCACCGGCCAGATAGGCTTCGGCCGGTATCTGTAACGCGTCCACGCGCACACCCGCCTGCTCGGCGTTAAACCGCGCATCCCGCACGGCCGCGGAGCCTGTTTCCACGGCAGTCACCTTGGCGAATCGCTTGCCCAATGGCACGGTGAACAGGCCGGCGCCGGAGTATAGATCGATGGCCGACTCGCCCTCGGCACCCTCCAGCACCAGGTTGGTCAGGTCATCCACCAGGAACCGGTTCACCTGGAAGAAGGCGTCGTGGCTGACACGGAAGCTGTGCCCCGCCGTCTTGTAATGCAGGACACCGGGCGCATAGCCGGGGATAACTTCGGCGCACCAATCAAAGAATCGCTGGGCCACCGGCAGCGTGGACTCCAGAACATTCACCTGCACCTCTGTTTCGTTAGTGAAGATCTCCACCGACTTAAGAAAGTTCGGCCAGCGGCGTTCGCGAGCCATCTGGCGCAGGATGCGAATGGTGTCCTGGATCTTCGGCGAACTGATCGGGCACTGGTCGATCTCCAGCAGTTGGTTGGAGCCCAGCTTGTGGTAGCCAATCTTGCGCTTGTCGACATGCAACTGCACGCGATTGCGGTATTCGTATGCCGGGCCGATGAGGGTGCGGATGTCCGCCGGGGGCTCGAACTTGCCCACCCGGGACAGGGTTTCCCGCAGGATGTCCAGCTTAAGTTGAACCTGCAACTCGTAATCCGCATGCTGGTAATGGCAGCCGCCGCAGGTGCCGAAGTACGGGCATCGCGGCTCCACCCTTTGGGCATGCGGGGCGAGGATCTGCGTGGCCTTCGCCCGCAGGAACTGGCCTTTATCGCTGGTAATCTCAGCATGGATCTGCTCACCCGGCAAAACCAGCGGTACCAGCGTCACACGGCCCTGGTCCCGGCAGAGGCCGTCGCCACCGTACACCATCTTCTCGACTGTCAGAACAGCCGGCGGCGAGTTTGTATCGTTATGGTCCATCCTTTACGATAAAGGATTATCCTCCCTTTTTGAACACAGCATGAAACCAAGAGTTCTTTCGGGCGTGCAACCTTCCGGCAACTTGCACATCGGCAACTACCTGGGAGCGTTGAAAAACTGGGTCCGCATCCAGTACGGCTACGAAAGCATTTTCTGCATCGTGGACCTGCACGCCATCACGGTATACCAAGCTCCAGACGCGTTACGGGCCAAGATCCGCGAACTGACGGGGCTGTTCCTGGCCGCGGGCATTGATCCGAATCATTCGGCGATCGTGGCGCAATCCACCGTGCATGGCCACGCCGAGTTGTGCTGGCTGCTGACATGCGTGACGCCCATCGGCTGGCTATACCGGATGACACAGTTCAAGGCGAAGTCGGAAGGCCAGGAAGTGATCGGCGACGGCTTGCTGCAGTACCCGGTCCTGATGGCCGCCGACATCCTGCTCTACCAGGCGCACGTGGTTCCCGTAGGCGACGATCAGCGCCAGCACCTGGAACTGACGCGCGACATCGCCCAGCGCTTCAATTCGCTCTACGGCGATACTTTCGTGGTGCCGGAGACACGGCTGCCCACCGTTGGCGCCCGCATCATGGGCCTGGATGATCCGGAAAAAAAGATGAGCAAGTCGGAGGAGGGCGCCGGGCACGCCATCGGTCTGCTGGACGAGCCCAGCCAGATCAAGAAAAAGATCATGCGAGCCACCACCGACTCCAACCCCGAGGTGAACTTCGAAACCATGGGACCCGGCGTCGCGAACCTGCTGAGCATCTACCAGGCGTTCACCGAATCGTCCGAGGACCACATGCGCAACACGTTCGCCGGACTCCGCTACGGCGACCTGAAGAAGAAGGTGCTGGAGGCTGTAGTGGGCTCCCTGGAACCGCTGCAGCAGCGCTATCGCGAGATCACGGCTGACCCGGCCTACATCGACGGCATTCTGGCGGAGGGCTGCGAACGCGTGAGCCCCATCGCCAACTCCACGGTGAACCTGGCCAAGAGCCGCATGGGCATCTATACCCGCGCCTAATGGAAGCCGCCCGCCAGCGCGTTTCCCTCTCCACGTATGTGCGGCTGGTGCGCACGAACGCGAATTTCCGGCGTCTGTGGGTGGCGCAGATCATCAGCGAAATCGGCGACTGGATGTACACAGTGGCCATCTACTCGCAGTTGCTGCGGCTGACGGGCGGCGCGGCGTCTTCCATCGGCGCGGCGTTCACCATGCAGGTGCTGCCGCAGATGATCGTATCGCCGCTGGCGGGCGTGTTGAACGACCGCATGAGCCGGCGCTCGGTGATGATCGGATCTGACCTGGCGCGCGCCGTGGTGGTGGCGCTGATGCTGCTGGCCCAGCACCTGGAGTGGATCTGGCTAATCTTCGTGCTGCTATTTCTGGAGACGGTGTTCTGGGCCACCTTCGAGCCCGGACGCAGCGCGGTGATTCCGAACATCACCGAGGGCGAAGAGACGCTGGCCGCGAATAGCTTGTCGGCCATTACCTGGTCGTTCAACTTCGCGGCGGGCTTCTCGATAGGCGGGCTGATCGCGGCGGCCGCGGGCAAGGATGCGGTTTACGTCATCAACTCACTGTCGTTTCTGTGGAGCGCGTGGCTGCTATGGCGGATGAAGTTCCATGAGCCGCATTTGGAGAACCAGCCGCCGGTGCGCCTGCGGGATCTGTTCGACTTCTCGCCCGTGATTGAAGGCGTGCGTTACGTAAAGGCCGATTCGCGGCTGTTCGCCACCATGCTGGTGAAGACCGGGTTGGGCGTGATGGGCGCCAATTGGGTATTGGTAACAATGCTGGGAGAGCGCAAGTTTCCCGTTTCGGTTCCATTATTCGGGGCCGAGAGCGCGGGCATGCTTGGCATGAGCCTGTTGATGGGATGCCGCGGCGTGGGCGCGCTGGTCGGCCCGAGTATCGGCACGTTCCTGGTGGGGCATGACGAAGCACGCATGCGAAAGGCTATCCTGCTGGGCTTCCTGATGTCGTCCAGCGGTTATGTGATCCTCGGGCAAATGGGGGCGCTCGCCGGGGCCTGCCTGGCGTTGATCTGGGCGCACGCGGGTGGATCTATCATCTGGGTATTCTCGACAACCCTGCTACAGATGGCCACCGAGGACAAGTTTCGCGGCCGCGTATTCTCAGCCGAATTCGCCTTCATGACGGTTTCCATGTCCATCTCCGGAACGCTGTGCGGACTGCTGATTGATCGCGGCTACCCGCTGGAGCACGTGGTGTCCGGCGCGGGCGTAGTGATGTTCATTCCGGGGCTGCTGTGGGCGGCGGCGCAAAGGCTGTGGCGTTCGAGGGGCGAATCCGCATCACCTCCGTAAACCCTTCTTCGATAGAAGGGGGCCGCATGCGCGCGGCCATCATGTCGATAACATCTTCGGGCACATTACGGGCGCGGGCGCGGTTGCGCTGCTTGCAAACTTCCAGCGGCGTGTCGAAGAAGACCGCCCGCACTTCGGCGCCGTAAAGCTGCGCCAGCTTGATCCAGGTGCGGCGCTCGCGCGTGCTGAGGTTGGTCGCGTCCAGAACGGTGTGCGGCCGCTCCATCTCGATGCGCATGCGCACCACTTGCCGCAGCAGGCCGAAGACACGGCGATTGTGTGTCTGATCGGTGGCGTCGTCCAGCAGGAGGTGGCGCAGGTCGTCGGACGACACCACGGGCAGATCCCGCTCCCGGGCATAGGTGGATTTGCCGGAGCCCGGCAAGCCGACCAGAAGAGTGAGAATCGGCCGCGGCACGGCGTCTTACGCCAGGTAGCGTTCAGCCTTTAACAGGCGGTCCGCGATGGAGCGGCGCAATTGAACCGAGTTCACCGGCTCACACTTGGTGAAGCGCTTCAGCACGGCGAGGTTGGTGCGAAGCGTATCGCCGGAGCAGCAGGCGCTGAGCACATAGCGCCCCGCGCGTTCCACTTCTTCCATCGCTTCGGGCAGATAGACGGCTTTGTACAAGGCAGCGAGTTCCCCACGCCCCAACGCCGCCATCTTCCGGGACCGGAGCGAAACGCTCTCCATGGCGAAGGCGGCCATGCCGATGTCGGTGATGCCTGCCAGCACTTCCTGCTGTTGATCCAGATCGTTGATGAAGGTCTGGTAGGCGACGCCCAGGCACAGCAGCGCAACCTTCTTTGCGTTGGTCACCAGCGTGAGTTCGTCGGTCGCCAGGCCCGGCGCGGGCGAATTCAGCAGGTCGCCCTGCAGCTTCTTCACCGCTTCCACCAGCGGCAGTTGGCCGCGCTGGGCGCGCTTGATCAACATGCCGGTAGCCAGCATGCGGTTAATCTCACTGGTGCCTTCAAAGATGCGATTGATGCGCGAATCGCGATAGCTGCGCTCCACCGCGTAATCCTGGTGATAGCCGTAGCCGCCGTGGATCTGCACGCCTTCATCACTGACGTAATCCAGCATCTCCGAGCCCGCCACTTTGATATACGAGCATTCCATGGCGAACTCTTCGATAGCCTTCAGCATGCGCTGGCTTGCGTCAGGCGCATCCCAATGGAAGTCGCCAAGAGCCGCCTCGATCATGCCGGCAACGCGATAGCTCATGGACTCGACGGCGAAAATGCGAATCGCCATCTGCGCCAGTTTGTGCTGGATCATGCCGAACTCGGCGATGGACTTGCCGAATGCCTTGCGCTCCTTGGCGTAGCGCAGCGAAGTCTGCAGAACGTGCTTGGCGCCACCGCAGGCGAAGGGGCCCAGCTTGAAGCGGCCCATGTTGAGGATGTTGAATGCGATGAGATGGCCCTTGCCGATCTCACCCAACACGTTCTCCACTGGAACCTTGACGTTGTCCAGGTAGACAGGCGTGGTGGAACTCCCCTTAATGCCCATCTTCCTTTCTTCGGCGCCGGGCTTCACACCCGGCCAAGCCCTCTCCACCAGGAAAGCCGTCACCTTCTCGCCGCCCACCTTGGCGAACACGGTGTAGAGGTCCGCATGGCCGCCGTTGGTAATCCACATCTTCTGGCCGTTGAGGATGTAGTGCGTGCCTTCGGCGCTCAGGTCGGCGCGGGTTTTCATGGCCAGCGCGTCCGACCCGGCCTGCGGCTCACTCAGGCAGTAGGCGGCAATCATCTCCGCGGAGGCCAACTTTGGCAGGTAACGCCGCTTCTGCTCCTCCGTTCCGTAGAACAATAGCGGCAGCGTGCCGATGCCCGCATGCGCGCCGTGCCAGGCCGAGTAGGATCCATCGCGCGAGAGTTTCTCCGCCACGATCATGGTGGAGGTGAGATCGAGTTCCATGCCGCCGAAACGCTCCGGCACAATCACGGCTGTCAGCCCGAGTTCGGCCGACTTGCGGAGCACCCGTTGCGCCACGCCCTCTTCCTGATGCTGGATCCTTTCAACGTTCGGCAGAATCTCCTTCTGCCAGAACTCATCCGCCGTGCGGGCGATTGCCATATGCTCGTCCGTGAAATCCTCGGGCGTGTAGATCTCCTCGGGCAGACGGCTTTCCAGGAGGAACGCGCCGCCCTTGGTCTGAGGGAATGCGACTGCGCTTGTGGCCATAACGGGGTCTCGATTCTACGTGCGCGGCGGCACGTCAGTTCATATTTTCAAAGATACCGGCGGCGCCCTGGCCCCCGCCGACACACATGGTAACCATACCGTACCGGGAGCCGCGGCGCTTCATTTCACGAAGCAGCGAAGCGGTCAGCTTCGCGCCAGTGCAGCCGAGGGGATGACCCAGCGCGATCGCACCGCCATTCACATTTACGGTTTCCGGGTCGAGGCCGGATTCGCGAATGACAGCCAGCGCCTGAACGGCAAAGGCTTCGTTGAGTTCCGTAACGCCGACCTGGTTTAGCGTGATGCCGGCTTGTTTCAGGGCCTTCGGAATCGCCACCACTGGTCCGATGCCCATCACCTCCGGCGCTACACCGCCGACGGCAAATCCGGCAAAGCGTGCCATCGGCTTCAAACCTAATTCCGCGGCCTTCGATGCCGACATCACGATCGCCGCCGCGGCGCCATCGCTCGTCTGGGAGCTATTGCCCGCGGTTACGGTGCCCGTAGAATCGAACACGGGCTTCAGCTTCGCAAGGGCCTCCAGAGAGGTGTCGGCACGCGGGCCTTCGTCTCGCGCGAAGGTGAGTTGCTTGGTCGTGGGCTTGCCGTTATTAAGCGTGGTGGTTTCCACTTCCAGCGGTACCACTTCTTCGTCAAAGTGCCCAGCCGCCTGCGCACGCAATGCGTTCTGATGGCTGCGCAAGGCAAATGCGTCCTGCTCCTCCCGGCTGATACCGTAGCGCCCGCGCACGCGTTCCGCCGTGAGCCCCATACCCATGTAGAGTTCGGGCCGGTTATCGACAAACCAGGGATTCGGCGCGAACTTCGTGCCGATCATTGGGATCATACTCATCGATTCGCTGCCGCCGGCAATGATGATATCCGCGCCGCCGCTACGAATGCGGTCGGCCCCCATTGCGATCGACTGCAGGCCGGACGAGCAGAAGCGGTTAATGGTGACGGCCGGCACCGAATCCGGCAGGCCCGCGCGCAGAGCGATCACCCGCGCCATGTTCATGCCCGATTCGGCCTCCGGCATCGCACAGCCGACGATCACGTCGTCAATGGCTCCGGGCGCCACCTGGGGGTACTTCTCCAGCAGCGCCCTCACCACGGCGGCACCCATGTCATCGGGCCGCACATTCTTGAGGGTCCCGCGCCCGGACCGCCCGACTGCCGTACGCAGGCAGTCGATAATCACAGCTTCTTGCATCACCAATATCTTACTCGTCGCGATGAACGGTCTGCGGGGTGAACGCGGGCAGGCAGATCGCGATGTATTCGGCGCCGTCCTCGCCAGGCGTGCTGTAGCGGATCCATTCGCCCTTGTTGGTGATCACCGCCTGCCCGGCGTGAACCTCCAGAACGCCGCCTTCATGCTCCACGCGGACGGTGCCCTTCAGCACGTACGTGATCTCGTCGAACTCCGGCCGTTGGCCCGGCTCCAGCCAGCCACCGGGACTGCGCATGTGCGCGACGCTGATCTCGCGGTCGCCGCTGTTGACGTTTCCAATTACTTCGTCGATGAGCTTCGGCTTATTGCCGGCGGCTTCGATGCGGGTGGCTTGTTCAATGAGACGAGGCATGTTCAGAGGCGAGTGTAGCGCGGGTGGCCTCATCCCACCGGCGACTGCCACTACGGAGAGTACGCACCTCGTCCGTCGCGTCCCCCGTTTCCTGGTTCGCGCAGCGGCTCCCTACGAACTGCTCCATTGCCAGGCGCCGCTGCTCCAGGAGCATTCGGACCGAGTCACATGCGCTCATAAGTCCATCATAGCCGCCACGCTATCCCGCCAACTGCACCGTAACCACCGCCTGCCTCTCCACCTTCGCCGCATCCAACGTAATCCCAAACCCCGGCCGCGTGGGCAACCCAAACCTGCCATTCACCGGCTTCAACTCATCCTTCTCAAAATGATGGTAAGAGCGCATCTTGGTGATCAGATACTCCACCAACGGGCAAGTCATGGGGCTCTGGCTGGCCACCACATGCAACGCCGTGTGCAAGCTGTGGCCATGAGGAATCACGTGCGCATCGAACAGGCTTGCCAGCGAGCAGATCTTCAACAACTCACTCACGCCGCCGCACCACTCCGGGTCGGCCTGCACCACCGAGATCGCCCCCGCCTTCAAATACTCATGCGCATGCCAGCGGGAATAAAAATGCTCGCCGGTGGCCACCGGGATACTCGTGGACCGCCGCAGCGTCACGTAGCTCTCGATCTTCTCCAGCGCGAAGGCTTCTTCAATCCAGCGCGGACGGTACTGTTCGGCCTGCTTGGCCCAGCGAACGGCGTAGTTCAGATCCCATCCCATGAAGGCGTCGAACATGAACTCGCCTTCGGGCCCCATGGATTGGCGGAGCACGCGCGCCAGTTCCAGGTTCTTCGCCATACCCTCCATGCCGTCACCCGGCCCGTAGCCGATAAACCACTTCTGGTGCCGAAAGCCCTGTGACTTCAGTTCGGCGCTCTTCCTGGCGGCGGATTCCGGTTCCACGGAGAAGCCCAGGCAACTGCCGTAAGCCTCCACTTCACTGCGCGTCGGTCCGCCCAGCAGCCGGTAAACAGGCACTTCGTGGTAGCGCCCGCGCAGGTCCCACAGCGTATTGTCCACGGCGCTGATGCCCATCATGAAGTGGCCGCGGCTGGAGTGGCGGTTCAATCGGTACATCTGGTCCCAAAGCGTCTCCCCCGCCAGTGCGTCCTTCCCGATCAGAAAAGGACGCAGTTGCTGTGAAACGACAATAGCCGCTTCGGTATCAATAGGGCCATACAAGCCTTCCACGCCGGCATCTGTGGTAATACGCAGATAGATCGCCGAGATGGGTACCGTAGTCGACTTTGGATTGGGGTTATCGCGGTACACCTTCGGCCGCAACTCCGGATAAACATGGTTGGGCTGGACCTGGTGCTGGCTGTCGACCCCGGGAATGGCTTCCCGCTTACCGTGCACGCGCAGCAGTTCCACATCGCGAATCAGAGCCTTGGCGGGCTTGCCCAGCAGCGGCATGGCTGCACACAAAGAAATCACATCTCGCCTGCGCATCAGCGCGATTCTACAAGAGCTATTCATTCTGGAGTTGAGCGGCCGCATCCCGCGCGCCGCCTTGCAATAGGCGGTTGGGGCGGGGTGCTACAATCACCCGAGATGTTTCGGAAGGTACTCGTCGCCAACCGCGGAGAAATAGCGGTACGGGTGATTCGTGCGTTGCGCGAGCTTGGGATCAAGAGCGTAGCCGTCTATTCCGATGTCGACCGCGCCTCCCTGGCCGTACGCATGGCCGACGAAGCGGTTCACATAGGTCCCGCCCCCTCTTCGGAAAGTTATCTGCGTATTGAGAAGATCCTGGATGCCGCCACGCGCACGGGTGCGGAGGCCATTCATCCCGGATACGGCTTCTTGAGCGAGAACGAAGGCTTCGCCGCGGCATGTGAGCGCGCCGGCATTGTCTTCATCGGTCCTTCTTCGGATGCAATCGCGAAGGTGGGATCGAAGACGGCGGCGCGGCAACTGGCAAAAGCCGCCGGCGCGCCAATCGTTCCGGGTCTGGAAGAGCCGGTGTCCGATATAGATGACGCCAGGCGCGCGGCTCGTGAGATTGGCTATCCGGTGTTGCTGAAGGCCGCGGCCGGCGGCGGTGGCAAGGGCATGCGCCGCGTGGACCGCGAGGCGGATCTGGAATCGGCGCTCCGCGACGCCTCCAGTGAAGCAGAGCGGTCTTTCCAGAACGCCGCCGTCTACATCGAGCGGCTGGTGCTGCAGCCCCGGCACATTGAAATCCAGGTGCTAGGTGACCAGCACGGGCACCTCATCCATTTGGGCGAGCGCGAATGCTCCATTCAGCGCAGGCATCAAAAGGTGATCGAAGAATGCCCGTCGCCAGTAATGCTGGAGCATCCCGAACTGCGGCACGCCATGGGCGAAGCGGCGTTGCGCGTGGCCCGCGCGGCCGGCTATTACAACGCGGGCACTTGCGAGTTCCTGGTTGACGCCGATCGCAACTTCTACTTCCTCGAGATGAACACGCGGCTCCAGGTGGAGCATCCCGTGACAGAGCTGGTGACCGCCATCGACCTGGTGCACTGGCAACTGCGGATCGCCGCCGGAGAGCGGCTCACCCTGCGGCAGGAAGATGTTCGGTGGCGCGGGTCGGCCCTGGAATGCCGTATCTACGCGGAGAACCCGGATCTGGGCTTTCTGCCGTCGCCGGGGAAGATCGGCGGCTTGAAAGAGCCATCGGGGCCTGGCATCCGGCTCGATTCAGGCGTCTATGCCGGCTGGGTAGTGCCCATGGATTATGATCCGCTGCTGGCAAAGCTAGCGACGTGGGGTGAGACGCGGGAGGTGGCCATCCAGCGCATGCAACGCGCTATCGGCGAATACTCCGTCGCGGGCATAAAAACAAATTTGGGCTTCTTTGCGAGTATCCTGCGCGACGCCGATTTCCGCGCGGGCCGCCTGCACACCGGCTTTATCGAAGAGTACTTCGCGCGCCTGGATGCCAGCGGCAAGCTGACGGAATCGGCTCTTGCGGAGATTGCCGCCATAGTGGCGGCAGTGCACGCGGCACGTCGCCGCGCTCCTGCGGGAACCGCGGTCGTCACGCAGGAGTCCCGCTGGCGGATGGCCGGGCTGAAGGATGGGATGCGATGAAGAAACGTCTGATGGAGGTGGACGGCGAATCAGGCGAACTGGCGTTCCGCTTCGACGATGGCGCCATCGAAGCCAAGGTGACGTGGCCGGAGCAGGAGCCGCACACCCACCTGCTGGAGTATCGCGAAGTCGAGCCAGGCTTGTACTCGCTCTTGGCGGGGAATACTTCGCTCGAAGCACGGTTGCTCGAACGTCCGGGCGGCAAGTGGCTGGTGGAGATCGGCGGGCGCGGCTTTGAAGTGACGGTGCGTGATCCGCGCGAGGCCGCGGCGACTCGTAACGGGCGTGGTGTGGATGGCCAGCAGCAGGTCGCCTCGCCCATGCCAGGCAAGGTGGTTCGCGTGCTGGTGGAAGAAGGCGCCCAGGTGGAAGCCGGGCAAGGTCTGGTGGTGGTGGAGGCCATGAAGATGCAGAACGAGATGAAAGCGTCGAAGGCAGGCAAGGTGATCGCGGTGCTGGCAAGAGCCGGTGCCAGTGTCACGGCGGGCGAAGTGCTCGTAACATTGGAATAGAATGGCGCAGTCCTGTGCGATATGTGGCGGGTCGGGCTGGCGCGTTGTGGAACGCGACGGCATCTCCGGCGCCGAGCGTTGCCAATGCTTCCAAGCCGAACGTGTCTCCGCAATGCTGGATGCCGCTCGCATTCCGCCGCTGTACCAAAACTCCTCGTTTGAAAACTTCATGCTGCCGGAGGATAACCCGACGGCGCTAAACGCCCTTGGCTTTGTCTACCGGAACGTGCGCGAGTTTGCGCGCTCCTATCCGGCCACCGAAAAGCCTGGGCTGCTGCTCATCGGTAACCCAGGCACGGGAAAGACGCATCTCGCGGTGGCGGCGCTGCGCACGTTGATCCAGCGCGGCTTTGACGGGCTGTTCTACGACTACCAGAACCTGCTGGACAACATCCGCTCGGGCTACGATCGCGAATCGGGCTCCATGGATAAGGAGGCCTATCGCAGTGTGCTGGAAGCGCCCGTGCTGCTGTTGGATGATCTCGGCGCGCATCGCGTCACCGATTGGGTGGACGACACGGTGACATCCATCATCACCTATCGCTGCAACTTCCGGCGGCCCCTCATCGCCACCACGAATCTGGTGGATCCCGACGCTGGCTTCCTCATGACGGAGCGGTCCCTGCCCGGGGCGCCCGTGCGAAATACGCTAGCCGAACGAATCGGGATGCGGGCACGCTCGCGTATCTTTGAGATGTGCAAGGTAGTGCGCATGCCGGCTGTGGAGGATTACCGCGTCAAACGGGTACGGTAACCTAAAGTCGCGACTTATCACGGCTTGCATTGTCGATACACTTCCGTATATCCTTCTATACCAAATCGTTCGGCGGGTTTTGGGAGATATGCGTGATTGAAGGCAGTGTCGGCGAGTATCTTGCTCATCTGGTGCCAGGCCTCACTGCGAGAGATGATTTGCCGAATTGGCCGCCGGACGTGTTCGCCATCGCCGGTTCACTTCTTCAAAGAAGTAGTACCTACCCACGCGTGCTATCCGGACGCTGGCCTCCGCCCGGGCACGGGACCCTGAATCAATGGAGGGATCGAGTCTTCCAACTGGGATGGCAGTGGCGGGACAATTGGAATCGGAGCGGATCATTTTGCAGGCCGCCAGAGGAGTTGACACGCGAATGGAGCGCTGTTGTAAGGGAATGGAACACATCTCTCGACGAAATTGATGAAGCAGCAAGTCTGGCGATGCTGAATCTGCTGGCGGTAGCCGACGAAGCGTGCGAGTTCATCGGGTTCCCCACGGCGCACGGGAGCCGGCCGGAACTTTACAGCAAGGATGCGATGCTTGCACTCCAGACTGGCCGGTGGGCCAGTTTAGGCCGCCGGGTCCATGGCTCGAAAGTATCGGTTCTGCCGAAGTCGCATACTCCTCAAACGGGTTTTACAATCCGGTCGTTATCGCACAATCTGGCTTTATGCCTATCGTCCGAGATGCGCCCCGTGTGGCGTGCCATCCCCGTTCAGTTGGTTCCAAGGTCGCGTAGACTGAATTTGTTACTCGTACCATGGCCGCGGCGAATTGAGGCCACTGCATTCCGGCCAGTGGACCTCGCTTGGCATGAGATTGCCCGCACGCGTTACGGATACTTTACGTACGAGCCCCCACTTGGGGAGGAAGGGCGGCCGGCGCAACTAGTCAGAGATTTGTTGGAGCGAGTTGGAAGTCATGGTGACAGCGTAGATGGAGTCGTTTTCCCGGAGTTGTCCCTCACAAAGACCGAGTACAACGATGTGCTTGCTACAATCGCTCCCAAACAAGCTGGTGAACCGGCTGTACGATTTCTCCTGGCTGGAGCCTTGGAATCGACGAAAGATGGTGAATTGGGCAAGAATCAACTTCGGTTTGATCTGATTCAGAATGACGGGAGAGGAGTAGACCGGTTTGTCCAAAGTAAGCACCACCGTTGGCAGATCAATGAAAGTCAAATGACACGGTATGGGCTGACTGAAGAGTTCAGCAGGGAGAGGCTATATTGGGAATCGATCGAGATCAGGTACCGGGATTTGAATATTCTTGCGCTTGATCCATTTCTTACGATGACCGTTCTCATTTGCGAAGATCTTGCGCGTCCTGATCCGGTTGGGGATTTGACCAGGGCGGTCGCGCCAAACCTGATTGTCGCGTTATTAGCGGACGCCCCGCAATTGAAAAGCCGATGGCCAGGGCGCTACGCAGGATCTTTAGCGGATGATCCCGGAAGCTCTGTTCTAACTTTGACAAGCCTCGGCATGTGCCAGTTGGACCGTTACTCTAAGCCTGAGGCAAAGCGAACAGTCGGCTTGTGGTGGCAGGGCGGCGGAAAGTCGGAAGAGTTGATTCTTCCGGAAGAATGCGACGGTCTCCTGCTAACCTTGGAAGTTGGACAGCGCGAAGAATTTTCCGCTGACGGGCGGAGTGACCGGGGAAATGCTGGTGACGTTAAATTTGTAAGCTGCCGTGGGATTTGACGACGCGCTTCCGTATTACTACTTACATAGACACAGGTTGGTGATAGGATAGAAATAAGATGTCAACCGAAACTTCAGCCCTGACATTACTTGCTGCGTTCCCCGATTTGACGCCCCAGGAACGGGATTCTGTAGTTTCTCAGTTGTCTGAGGAAGGTAGGCAAGTGGCCGAAGCCATCGGCCGTCTTCAGAAGCACAATGGCTTCAACATGGGAAAGGCAAGTTCCGTCGAAAAGACCGCCGAACTGTACCTGCGATGGGCTCATGAGGCAACTGAAACCTCCGGTTCGCACCTGAAGACCGGTGGAACCGAGGATTCGGATTAACGTCGGCGGTTCTTAGGCCTTCCCGCCAAAGGGGTTGAAGTCCGTCGCCGTGTCGTAAACGTCAATGCCTTCCGCCTTCTTCAATCCATTCACCACCAGATAGGTCAAGGGCGTGGCCACGGTCTCATAAATCACCTTACCCGTATACCCGGAGATGATGAGGTTGAGAATCGTGCCCCAATCGCGCAGGCCGCCGAAAGCCAGCACCATCACCACGATGGTATCCACCATCTGGCCAACCGCCGTCGAGCCGATGGTGCGCACCCACAGCATCTTACCCTTCGTCACCACTTTCAACTTCGCCATCACGAAAGCGTTGGCGAACTCACCGCACCAATACGCAATCAGGCTGGCCACCACCAAGCGCGGTACAAAGTTGAACACCTTCTCAAACGCGGCCTGATCCGGCCATTCCGGCGCCGGCGGCAGGGCCACCACGGTCATCCCGATCACCGCCAGCAGCGCCGAGGCGAGGAAGCCCGTCCAGATCGCCCGCCGTGACGCCGCGTAGCCGTAAACCTCTGTGAAGATATCGCCAAAGATGTACGTGATGGGGAACAGGATCTGCGCACCGCTGAGCCGTCCCGCGCCAATGGCGATCAGCTTCGGAGCAACCAAATTCGAGATGATCAGCACCACCACGAACATGTTGATGAGGTGGTCCAGATACTTGAAGCGGGGTTGGGTCATCGGGGCTGGGGCGCTCATGGAAAGAAGCTCTCATTCTACGATGAAGAGAGAGGTTTTCGTCGTGTCATTTTATTCGCGTATTCTATTGGTCTTCGTATTAGCGATCCTGGCAGGCTGCGGTTCCGCTCCACAGCCGGCCGCCAAGGTTGAGATCGATGCGGAATTCCTGGCGAACTTCAAACCGGCGCCAGCCGTGATGGAAGACGCCAAAAACCCAATTACGGAGGAGAAGGTCCAACTGGGCCGCATGCTGTACTACGAGCACCGCTTGTCGCGCAGCCAGAAGCTCTCCTGCAACTCGTGCCACCTGCTCGACAAGTATGGAGTGGATTCGGCCGCCACATCCACTGGCCATAAGGAGCAGAAGGGCAGCCGCAATGCCCCGACGGTGTACTACGCCGCCGGCCATATCCTGCAGTTTTGGGATGGACGGGCCGCCGATGTGGAGGAGCAGGCCGGCGGTCCGATGCTGAACCCGGTGGAGATGGCCATGCCAAAGGCGGACATCGTGGAAGCGACGCTTCGCTCCATGCCCGGCTACGTGGACGCCTTCAAAAAGGCATTCCCGCAGGATAAAAATCCGGTGACATTCGCCAATGCCGCCAAGGCGATCGCAGCCTTCGAGCGCAAACTGGTTACGCCGTCCCGTTGGGACAAATTCCTGAGCGGGGATCAGGCCGCGCTGAGCAGCGAAGAAAAGGCCGGATTCCTGGCGTTCTACAAAGCCGGTTGCCATAGCTGCCACAATGGCCCGTTCCTGGGCGGGCTTTTGTATCAGAAGGCGGGGTTGCGCAAGCCATGGCCCAGCCAGAAGGATCAAGGGCGCTTCGAAGTAACCAAGAAGGACCACGACAAGATGATGTTCAAGGTGCCGAGCCTTCGCAACATCGAAAAGACGGGGCCTTATTTCCACGATGGTTCGGTACCGGTGCTGGAGGATGCCATCCGCATCATGGGCGATCACCAGACTGAGCGGCCACTCACCGACACCGAAGTGAAGCAGATTGCCACCTGGATGAAGTCGCTAACGGGCGAACTGCCGGCCGAGTACATCAAGAAGCCGGAACTACCCGCCAGCACGGCTAGAACTCCAAAGCCGGAGGCGGATTAGTCCGTGTCCATAACGGCAGCCGAGGAGCGCGCCTTCTACGACAACGTGTATTCGCGATTCCTCGCGCTGCCCGGCGAGCAGTTGCGTGTGGACCGCCAGGTTATGCTGCGCACGTGGAACGATCCGCGCCAACCCCAGTATGAGCGCCGGCGGCTGTACATGGCGGTGATGGCCCGGCTTCAGGCGCACCTGCGGCCGGGCCTGCGCGTTCTGGACTATGGCTGCGGGCCGGCCGATTGGGGTGTCTGGCTGGCGACCGAAGGCGCTGACGTTACGTTGCTGGACTTGTCGCCCGCGGCGGTGGAGTTGGGATTGCTTCGAGCCCGCGCCAGCGGCGTTACCGTGCGCGGCGAGGCCCGCGATGCCAGTGACCTAAGCTGCTTCCGCGATGGCGAGTTCGACCTGGTCTACGCCAGCGCCGCCGTACACCACACCTTAAAGTATCCACATGCGTTCGCCGAACTGGTGCGCGTGATCCGCACCGGCGGCGTGCTGCTGCTGGCCGAGACATACGGCAACAACCCACTCCTGAACGCGGCGCGCAAGTTGCGGGCCGCCATGCAGGGCGAAGCCGAGGAGCAGGGTGAGGAAATCATCCTCGGAGATCGCGAGATCGCGCAACTACGCAGTGCCTTTGCATCGGTGACGCTGCAAGAAATGCATCTGCTGGCCATGGGGAAACGGCTGCTGCGCGGCAAGCTGCACGGCGCATGGGCGCAGGGCGTCGTGGCAGCCGCCGAGCGCATGGATGCCGTGCTCCTGGCAGCCGTCCCTCCGTTGCGGCGCTATTGCGGCGAAGTGGTGATCGAAGCAATCCGGTAATCTCACACTTAACCAAAGTTCACATTTCCTTACAACACAACCGCCATCCAGTGGGATTGAACTGTCATGCGCTCATACGAAGCGCGGCCGCGAGTACGCGGCGATCGACGAAGTAAGGAGTTCAGATGAGACTCACAAGGAACATTCGTGTCCTCACACTCGCTGCCGGGGCACTGGCTATCACGGCCGGCTTGCAGGCGCAGAGTCAGGGAACGGGCCTACAGGGCAGTTATGTATTAGCCGAGGAGGCGACCACCACGCGCGGCCGAACCGTGGTGCTGGCGCAACTGTCCCTCTCGTCCAGCGGCGTCGTGAGCGGAAGGCAGTTGGATACCGGAACCATGGAATGGACGCCACTCAGCGGCCAGTACACGTTGGATGGAACAGGCATGGGCACGCTGGAGCTATACCGCACCGCGGAAGACGTCGAAGGAAACGTGCAAACCGCCGTGATGCGGTACCGCTTCGCAGCGTCGACTGGCGGACTGCAGGCAATCCGCATCGACGGCAGCGCCCTGTCCCTTGCCGAACTGATCGAAGCGCGCAGTTCCCTGACAGGTGCTTTTGTCTTCGCTGACGTCGATGCCGCCACCTCCAGTTCGCGCATCGTCTCGCTGCGGTTGGCGGCGACCGGCGCTGTAACCGGCACGTCCATCCTGCGCCAGGCGGGCAACGTCTTCACCACAAGTTTTGGCGGCAGCTATGTCGCCGCCTCGACAGGCGCAGGCACACTGACCCTGCTGACGGAGTCGTTGGATGAGGACGGCAACACGAAATCCGCCACGGAAGTCTACTTGACCCTTCCGACGAAGAATGGCGCCGTGCTGTACCGCAGCCAGACCCAGGAATTGTTGTTCCTGCGCCAATAAGCATGCCCGATAGCGGCGCGGCACCGCCGGAGCCGCGTCCCCGTTTGTAACACCTTGTAAGATCGAGGCCCAAAAGCTACAGCTTATACTGATAGATGAATGAGTAGACTTCAGGGCCTGTTGGCCTCGCTATGCTTAGTAGTCCCGTCCCTCTTCGCGCAATCCGAAGTCGGAGCGGGAGCATTAAACGGGACCGTAACGGATCCTTCCGGAGCGGCTGTGCCCGCCGTGAAGGTATCGGCGGTAAATCAGAATACCGGGTTGGAGCGTGTCGCCGAGACGTCGGAAGCCGGCTTGTATAGTCTGGTGCGTCTCCCCGTGGGCGTCTATCGCATCACCCTTGAAAAATCGGGCTTCAAGACGGCCCGCCGTGAAAACGTGACTGTTGGCGTCGGCTCCGCCACCACGCTTGACCTCGCTTTGGAAATCGGCGCCGCCGCCGAAACCGTAACCGTATCGGCCGACGGCGCCAGCCTGGAAACCACGCGTTCGCAGACCGCCACCACCGTGAACGAAAAGCTCGTGCGGGACCTGCCCATCAACGGCCGCAACTTCCTCGACTTCACAACCCTCACGCCCGGCGTCGTACGCGACCCGCGCGGCGGCGATCTTTCCTTCGGCGGCCAGCGCGGCACGGTGAACAGCTTCTTGATCGATGGCGCCGATTCCAACAACCTGTTCTTCGGCCAATCCACCGGCCGCCAGGGCGTGCGGAACCCCTACGCGGTCAGCCAGGATGCCGTGCAGGAGTTCCAGGTGTCAACAAACGGCTATTCGGCCGAAGTAGGCCGTGCCGCCGGCGGTGTAGTCAACGTCATCACCAAGTCCGGCACCAACGATCTCCATGGCGGCGGCTTCTTCTTCTACCGCGATACGAATCTCAATGCCAACAACGCCATCAATAAGGCCAACAACCGCCCGCGCGCTCCTTATAAGTTCCGCCAGTTCGGCGGCAACGTAGGCGGGCCGGTCATCAAGAACAAGGCTTTCTTCTTTTTCAATTACGACGGCCAGCGCAACTCCGAACCCATCGTTGTCTTCGCGCCTCCTGGCCTGATTCCGGTGCTGCCCACCCTGCCCGCCGAAGCCCAGGCCGCTTTCCGCTCGCTGGAATCCACCTATTTCAAGAACTACTCGCGCGGTTTGAACAACGACGTGTACCTGTCCAAAGTCGATTGGAACATCTCGTCGAACCAAACCCTTAACGTCCGCTGGAACGCCAATCGCTTTACCGGCCTGAATTTCGAGAACGCCGGCAACCAGCGCTCCGCCGAAGCCACCGGCGACAGCAAGGTGATCACCGATAGCATCATCGCCACCTACACCCGCGTCATCGGCACCAACAAGGTCTTCGACCTGCGCTACAACTACACCCGCGACGATCAGCCCGGCGAAGCCAACTCGGCGGCGCCGGAGACCACCGTCCAGCAGTCGGGCCAGAACGTGATCACCTTCGGACGCAATAACTTCAGCCCGCGCTACACGAATTCCAAGCGAAGCCAGATCATCTCCACGCTGTCCTACACCTTCGGCAGGCACACGATGAAGTTCGGCGGCGACATGAACTTCGAACGCATCGTGAACTTCTTCCCTGGCCAGTTCTCCGGCGTTTACCTGTTCACGTCGCTACTCGATTACGCGCAGCGCCGTCCCACGCAGTTCCAGCAGGCGCTGGCAGGACCGGGCACCAACGGCGCCACGTCAAATCCCAACATCAATGAGTACGCCTTCTTCGTGCAGGACCAGTGGCGCGTGAGCGACAGGCTCACCCTAAACCTGGGCCTCCGTTATGACCTCTTCGATCCGGCCAAGCCGCCGTTCCAGAATCCGGATCCACGACTTGCCCAGGCAGGTGTGGTCACCAATCGCCTGGATCTGGATAAGAATAACTTCGGTCCTCGCCTCGGCTTCGCCTATCGCGTGTTCAACTCCGAACGCATGGTGCTGCGCGGCGGCTGGGGCCTGTTCTACGGCCGCACGCCGTCCATCCTGACCGGCACGGTACATACCAACAACGGCGTCCAGGTGCAGAACTACAGCTTCACCGGCGCGGGCGTTCCGGTGACTTACCCGAACATTCTCGCGGCGATTCCGACGGCCGGCCGTGTGCCCGTGAACATCTTCGCCTTCGCATCCGGTTTCCAGCAGCCGCAGACGCAGCAGGCCAGCCTGAACGTGGAAACACGCCTGGGCACCTATATCTTCACCGTAGGCTACCTGGGCGTGTTCGGGTCGAACCTCAACCGCTCCCGCGACATCAATCTGGCACCCATGCAGTTGTTCACGGGCCAGTTGTGTACCACCACGGTAGCCGCCGCCCCTTGCGCCTCCAGCGGCCCGTTCCCCTACTACCGCCGTACCGCGCCGCGGCCGGTGGAGGGCTACACGCGCATCACCTCCGCCGAGAACAGCGCCGACTCCAACTACAACGGCGTCTTCTTCCAACTCAGCAAACGGCTGGGCGAGAGCTTCCAGGTGCAGACTTCATACACCTTCTCCAAGGTCATCGACAACGCGCCCGAAGGCACCGCCGTCCTGCCCAACAATGGCGGTGACGACGCCAAGATCGCCTGGGACACGCTCAACCTGGGCCTGGAACGCGGCCTCGGCGATTCCGACGTTCGCCATCGCTGGGTGATGTCCGGCGTCTGGGATATCAACTACGCCCGGAAGCTCGACAGCGCCGCCGCCAAGCTGATTCTGGGCGACTGGCAATTGTCCAGCATCGTCCAGGCCCAGAGCGGCCGCGTCTTCTCCCGGCGCATCGGCCAGGACCTCAATAATGACGGCAACCTGGCCAATGAGCGCGTGCCCTTCGTTGGCCGCAATACCCTGCGCCTGCCCGCCTTCGCGACTCTCGACCTGCGCTTGTCCAAGGACATTCCGCTGTGGAAGGAATCGCGCGTCAAACTGAAGCTCATCGGCGAGGCGTTCAACCTGACCAATCGCAGCAACATCACCGGACGCAACGGCGTGCAATACAACGTGAACCTGACAAACTTCGAGTTCCGGCCGAACTCGGCGTACCTGTTCGATACCGCGGCCGGCGATCCGCGAATTGTTCAGTTAGCCTTGAAACTCAACTTTTAGAAGCTGGCCGATCCTTCCGCAAGAGCGGCGTCGCGTATTCGGGTAAGGACATAACCATGCTTTTTCCCTTACTCGCGACGGCGCTCATGCTGTCGGCCCAGACAACACCTGCAACCAGCGGGTTGCGATTCGTACCGACGATGTCTTGCAGGCTTGCCGACGTCCAGGTTCCACAAGGTCAAACCCGCGTCATCCCCGTCCGCCAGAGCGGCTGCCTGATCACCCCCGGCGCCCGGGCCTACGCGCTGCGGATCACGGCCTCTCCTGATACCGAGTCACTCGGCTACCTTACCGTTTTCCCCGCCGGACGCCCCCGGCCCTTGGCATCCACCCTGAATGCCTGGGACGGCCGCATCGTCACCAATGCGGCGATCATTGAGGCCGGCGAAAACGGCAATATCAGCGTCTACGCCCACGACTCCACCTTCGTCACCATCGAGATCAACGGGCACTTCCTGCCCCGCGAACATCCCGCCAGCGGCCTGTCGTTCTACCGCCTGGAGCCCTGCCGTATCGCCGATACCCGCGGCACACCGCGCATCGCCGCGATTGGCCCACTGGAACATACCGTCCCGGTTCGTAACCTGTGCGAAATCCCAGAGGAAGCCGTCGCTTACTCACTCAATCTAACAGTGGTCCCAGAGAATCCGGCACTCCTCGAAACCACCATCTACCCGGCAAACCACGTCCGCCCCACCACCCCAAGTCTGATCACCATCGACCGGCGCGTCGTCTCCAGCGCAGCCATCGTGGAAGCCGGAAGGGATGGCAAGATCAGCGTCTATGGCACGCAGGGGCATGACGTTGTCCTGGACATCAACGGCTACTTCGCACCGCCGGGCCAGTTAAACGCCCTCATGTACCGTCCGGTAGGCCCCTGCCGCGTGGCCGATACACGTTCCGGCGCCCCCCTGGGGACCGGCGAGACCCGTGTTTTCCCCGTGCGCGGGGTATGCGACGTGCCGGCGGATGCCAACGTAGCTGCCTTCAACACCACTGCGGTGCCGTCCGGCCCACTTGGCTACGTCACCTTCTGGCCGGCCTACTTCCCCCAACCGTTCGTCTCCACGCTGAACGCGCCAACCGGCCAAGTAACGGCAAACATGGCCCTTATACCTACCGGTATCAACGGCCAGATCGCCGCCTTCAGCTCCAATCCGACGCACCTGGTACTCGATATCAACGGCTACTTTGTGCGCGACCGGCCACCCGCCCAATAACCAATAGGCAAAAATGCGGGGGGCCGCTTGACAGGGCTACGGGGGTACTAGGGAAAACCCTGGATTCATCCCCCTGTAACCAACTGCACTGGATATAGATAAACTTCTTGACACGCCCCAATATATTGGGCAATGCTGGCTACCAGACAACAGCGGACTGTTACCGTTGTTGGAGCGAGCGGCCGCGTCTCGTTCGTCCGATATTGCAAAGGACAGGTTTCTCCTTACCATGGGCCAGCTTAGTGTGGATCTCAGTGTGCGGATGCGCGAATTGAAGCGCTCCCTCCCCATTTCCCAACGTAGCGGGGTTGTCTTTCCCCGTTACTTCACCGCTCGATTGGAGCAGGGCCGTACCCCCTATGACGAGGTGCAGTGGGAGCTGCGCAACGCCACCATTGGGAACGACAAGGGCTCGGTGATCTTCGAGCAGCGTGACGTCGAGGTGCCCGCGGACTGGTCCCAGACAGCTACCAACATCGTGGCCAGCAAGTACTTCCACGGGCGCATGGGGGCACCGGACCGCGAGCGCAGCGTCCGCCAGTTGGTGCATCGCGTGGTCGATACCATCACGGATTGGGGGAAGACGGGCCGCTACTTCCGCACGCCGCAGGACGCCGAAAACTTCCGCGACGAACTGGCACATCTGATGTTGACCCAAAAGGCGTGCTTCAATTCGCCGGTCTGGTTCAACGTGGGGGTTCCGGAGCAGCGCGGCTACGGCTGGTACCATAACGAAGCCACCGACACCATCGCCAAGCTGACGAACGAAACGAAGCCACAGTGTTCGGCCTGCTTCATCAATTCAGTGGGCGACACGCTGGAATCCATCTTGGACCTGGCCAAAACCGAAGGCATGCTCTTCAAGTGGGGCTCCGGGACCGGCACGAACCTCTCGTCGCTGCGGGAGGAAGACGGCCTGCTCTCGAGCGGCGGCCGCGCCTCCGGTCCGCTCAGCTTCATGAAGGGCTTCGACGCCTTTGCCGGTGTCATCAAGAGCGGCGGCAAGACGCGCCGCGCCGCGAAGATGGTGATCCTGAACGCCGACCACCCCGACATCGAAAAGTTCGTCTGGTGCAAGGCGAAGGAAGAGAAAAAGGCTCATACGCTGATCGACGCGGGCTACGACAGCTCGCTGGACGGCGAAGCGTACGGCTCCATCTTCTTCCAGAACGCCAACAACAGTGTCCGCGCTACCGACGAGTTCATGCACGCGGTGGTGGAGGATCGCGACTGGTGGACAAAGTCGCGCCTCGAAAACAAGCCGCTCAAGCGCTTCCGTGCGCGGGATCTGATGAAGGAGATCGCCGAAGCCACCCACCAGTGCGGCGATCCTGGCATGCAGTTCGACACCACCATCAACCGCTGGCACACCTCAAGGAACACGGCTCGCATCAATGCGTCGAACCCCTGTTCGGAGTACATGTTCCTGGACGATTCGGCCTGCAACCTCGCCAGCCTCAACCTGATGAAGTACGTCGGCCCCGGCGGCGACTTCAACGTGGAAGCCTTCCGCCATGCCGTGGACACCGTCACCCTGGCGCAGGAAATCATCGTTGATAATGCCAGCTACCCCACTGAGAAGATTGCCCAGAACTCGCATGACTTCCGCCCGCTAGGTCTAGGCTTCGCCAACCTGGGCGCGCTGCTGATGAGCTTCGGCATACCCTACGATTCCGACCAGGGCCGCGACTACGCCGGTGCGATCACCGCCGTGATGTGCGGCCAGTCGTACCTCACCAGTGCGCGGATTGCCGAATCCACCGGCCCCTGCCCTGGCTATGCGGTGAACGAAGACTCGTTCCTGGAAGTGATCCGCATGCATCGCGATTCGGTGAGCCGCATCGACAACCGCCGCGTGCCGGCGGCGCTGTATGAGAATGCCCGCGCCGTATGGCACCAGGCCTATGACAAGGGCCGCGAGGTCGGCTTCCGCAATGCGCAAACCACGGTGATCGCGCCCACCGGCACCATCGGCTTCATGATGGATTGCGACACCACCGGCGTGGAACCGGACCTGGCGCTGGTGAAGTACAAGAAGTTGGTGGGCGGCGGCGTGATCAAGATCGTCAACAACACCGTGCCCCAGGCGCTCATCAAGCTGGGCTATAACACCGACCAGGTGGACCGCATCGTCAGCCACATCGACTCCACCGGTACCATCGAAGGCGCCAACGACTTGAAGCCGGAACATCTGGCCGTGTTCGACTGCAGCTTCCGCCCGCAAAACGGCGTTCGCTTCATCCACCACATGGGTCACGTGAAGATGATGGCCGCCGTGCAGCCCTTCATCTCCGGCGCGATTTCGAAGACCATCAATATGCCGGAAGAGTCCACGGTGGAAGACATCATGGACGCCTACATCGAAAGCTGGCGTTTGGGTCTGAAGGCGGTGGCCATCTACCGCGACAACTCCAAGCGCGTCCAGCCGCTCAGTTCGGGCACCGGCAAGGGCGCGAAGGCTTCCGCCACAGCCGCGGTAGCGCTGACGCCGCAGGTGACCGAAAAGATCGTCTACCGTCCGATTCGCCGCAAGCTGCCGGATGAACGGCAGTCCATCACGCACAAGTTCTCCATCGGCGGCCACGAGGGCTACATCACCGTCGGCCTCTATGAAGACAACACGCCCGGCGAAATCTTCATCACCATGGCGAAGGAAGGCTCGACGATCTCGGGCCTCATGGACAGCTTCGCCACCACCGTCAGCTACGCCCTGCAGTACGGCGTGCCGCTAAAGTTCTTTGTCGACAAGTTCAGCCATGTGCGCTTCGAGCCCAGCGGCTGGACAGGCAACCCGCAGGTGCCTTACGCCAAGTCGATCATGGACTACATCTTCCGCTGGCTGGCGGCGAAGTTCATCGGTCCCGAGGTGGCCCCGAACGAAGCAGGCGACACCCAGAAACTGCGTCCGACGGCGGAGGAGCCGCAGCAATCGCTGCCGTTCGGCCCGTCAATGGAAGATGCCCCTTTGTGTTCGGAATGCGGCGGGCTGATGACGCGCAACGGCTCTTGCTATAAATGCGAGAACTGCGGCGGAACCAGCGGCTGTAGCTAGCCATTAACGAATTGGTGCGGATGCCGGCGCTTGCCTTCGGGCGGCGCCGGCTTTTGTTTTTAGAACTTATTGAAGGTCAACCAGTTGCCGATGTCCCGCTCAAGCTCTTCGAAGGAGACGCTACAAAGGGGGCTGGAGTCAATGATGGTGCGGCGATTTCGCCATTGCAGCCGCTGCTGTTCCTGGGACGCGAGATTCATCCCTTTTCCAATCACGATAAAGCCTTCGAACCTTGCATCGCGTCCGCCGAACGTAGCCGCGAACGTGGCCGTATGCCTGAGGTCATCCAGCTTCCAGAGCCAATCCACCACCTGCGAATGAGCGCGTTCAAAGCGAGCCGACCAGTCCGGCGTCCTCTTGTGCCGCTTCTTCGTGAAAACACCGTCCGGAGTTCCATCCTCGAATTCAACCAGCAGGTAGTTTCGGGCTGAGGAATCACCTACGATCAGGTCGGCACGGAAATCGCCATCCAGGATGTACTCATACGCCAGGCAGTTGGGACGCATCATGCGCGACGCATACGTGCCCAACAACAACGAGAGGTTCGGCCTGGACTTGAAATACGGAAGCACGTCCCGTTGTTCAGATAAGGTAGGTTTGGTGAGAAGTAAGGTATGAAGCTCATTCCATTCCACTCTTCCCTGAACAGGGTCAAGCGGACGAGAATGAAGCGGCTTCATTTCCCCTTAAGCGCTTCCGCAATCAGTGAAAAGCGCTCGCGGTATGCCACATCGCTCACGGTGATGCGCTCAGGCTCTACAAACAGAATCACCACCAGATTGCTACCCACCGGTAGCGCCCGTACATCTTCCTTCATTGTAGGGATTGGGACTCGAACCGCTCGTTCCAGGGCTTTGGTATCTGGCTGCGCCAGTTCCTCCAGTGCCGCTAGCACCTGCAGCCTATCGGGCTCGGGAAGCGTACCGAACTGAATCTCGGAGCGTGTGGTGTATCCCAGCGTGGGTGACTCCGGTACATTGAGGATGAGTGGCATTGGGCAAAACTCCCTTCTCTCAGCGTAGCACTCGCCACCCCCTACAATAGAAGCATGCCCCGTTTCTACGAGCGTGCCGCTCTCCTTGCGGCGCGCCACCAGTGGCGTCAGGAAGGCAAGAAAGTCGTCTTCACCAACGGCTGCTACGACATCCTCCATCCCGGCCACATCCGCCTTCTGGAACGCGCCCGCAACCTCGGCGACATCCTCATCCTCGCGTTAAACACCGACAGCAGCGTGCAGCGCCTGAAGGGCCCCAAACGTCCATTTCTCAACGAACGCCAGCGTGCGCAGATCGCCCTCTCTCTGGAAGCCATCGACGCCGTCACCCTCTTCGACGAGGATACACCCCGCGAACTCATCGCCGCCGTCCTGCCCGACGTACTCATCAAGGGCGCGGACTGGTCCCACTTCATCGCCGGGCGCGAAGAGGTGGAAGCCGCCGGGGGCGAGGTTCTGGCATTATCTCTGGAGCCGGGCTACTCCACCACCAACATCGTCGACCAGATCGTACAGCGCCAGCCTTGACCAACCCCGCCATTCGCGACCTGTTCGTCCAACTGGGCCATCATGAGGCCTTCACGCAATTCGTCCAGACCTTGCGCGGGCCGATGCGCCAAGCCGCACTCAGTGGGCTTACGCGCACGGCCAAGGCTCTCTACACGACCCTCCTCTGGGCCGCCACCGAAAAACCCATCCTCGTCATCACCGAGTCCAGCAAACAGGCCGAGGCACTCACCGAATCCATCCAAACCTTCTTTCGCATCATCGTGTCGCGCGCAGGCGGACGCCCCCAGATGCTGCCCGCCTTCGATTCCCTGCCCGGCCAGAAGATGGCCCCCCATAACGAGATCCGCGAACAGCGCGCCGTGGCCCTATGGCGCATGGCCACCGGACGTGCGTCCATCACCGTGGCTCCCATCGCCGCCGCGCTCTGGCGTACCGAAGCCCCCGAGTTCTACCGCCAGCTCACCCTGACTCTCAAGACCTACGAGGACATCGCCCCCGAAGACCTCGCCGAGTATCTGCAAAGCGTCGGCTACGAGCGGCGCGAGCCAGTTGACATGGTCGGCGACTTCTCCCAGCGCGGTGGCATTCTCGACGTCTTCCCGCCCGAGAGCGACCAGCCGGTGCGCATCGAGTTCTTCGGCGACAACATCGAAAGCCTCCGCCGCTTCGATGTCGAGTCGCAGCGGTCGGTTCTGAAAGTGCCCGATTGCGTGCTGCTGCCATTGACCGAGATGCCTCGCACCAAGGAACTGGTGGAGTCCCTCGGCGAATGGGCGACGGAGGCCGGCTGGGAGTTCCATGCCGCCAAACATCGCCCGCGAAACGGCACCGTGGCTGGACTCTTGGAAGAGCCCATCGTGCTGTGGGAGGAGCCGGAGCAGGTGGTCTCCGGCGCCGAGCGCTTCCTGAAGCGCCTGGAGCAGTACGGTAACGAGACCCTCCCGCCGGAGTTGAACTACTTTTCTCTGGAGAATTTAGAACAACGGCTGGACTCGTCGCCGCGGGGCTACCTGCGCGAACTTGGGCTGGCCACGGTGGCGGCCTCCGCGCCAGACCATCACGTCGCCTCGCGCCCTTCCGTCTCCTTCCACGGCAATTGGAAAGTAGCCGCCGCCGAATGCCGTAGCATGGTGGAGCAAGGCAACAAGGTAGTCTTCTTCGCGCCCTCCAGCGGCGAGGTGGAACGCCTGGCCGACATCCTGCGCGAGTACTCCATCCCCTTCCAGCTAGGCATCGACAACACCGAAGGCATGCCGCAATACCTGCTGGAGCGGGCCTACATCGCAGGGCCCGGTGTCAGCACCTACATCGTCAAGGGCAACGTACCGCGCGGCGTAATGCTGCCCGAATCCAGCTTGGCGCTGGTGGGTAGCGAGGATCTCTTCGATGCCTCCGAACTGGTGGCTCGCCCCTCCGTGAAGGCCGCCGCCAGCGCCTTCAAGTTCGACATGGCCGACCTCAAGGAAGGCGACTTCGTAGTCCATGCCATCCACGGCGTCGGCAAGTTCCTGGGCGTGCGGGAACTCGGCCAGGGTGACCAGCGCGGCGACTTCATGCTGATCGAGTACGCAGGCGAGGCCAAGCTATACGTCCCCCTCACTCGCTTCGATCTCATCGAGAAGTATCGCGGCGCGGGCGAAGCGAAAGCGCCCGCGCTCGACCGCATGGGCGGCGCTACCTGGGCCAAGACCAAGAGCCGCGTCAAAGCCAAGATGCGCGACATGGCCGACGAGCTTCTCAAGCTCTACGCCCAGCGCAAGATGGCCGACGGTTTCGGCTTCTCCCCCGACAGCAACTGGCAGCGCGAGTTCGAAGAGGCCTTCGAGTACACCGAGACCAAGGATCAGTTGCAGGCCACCAGCGAGATCAAGAACGACATGGAGAGCCCCCATCCCATGGACCGCCTGCTCTGCGGCGACGTGGGCTTCGGCAAGACCGAAGTCGCGATGCGGGCGATCTTCAAAGCATTGGGCGATGGCAAGCAGGTGGCCGTCCTGGCGCCCACCACCGTGCTCAGCTTCCAGCACTTTGAAACCTTCAAACGCCGCTTTGCCGCCTTCCCCGTTCGTATCGAACTGGCCAGCCGCTTCGTCGATAGCAAGCAACTGAAACAGACCATTGCCGATGTCAACGCGGGCAAGGTGGATGTGCTGATCGGAACGCACCGCATCCTCTCCAAGGACGTCGAGTTCCGCGACCTCGGCCTGCTGGTGGTGGACGAAGAACAGCGCTTCGGCGTCCGGCACAAGGAACGGCTGAAGCAGTTGAAGCAGAGCGTGGACGTACTGACGATGTCCGCCACCCCCATCCCGCGCACGCTGCACATGTCGCTGGTCGGATTGCGCGACATGTCCGTCATCGAAACGCCGCCCAAGGACCGCCTGTCCGTACACACCGTGGTCGCGCACTTCGACGCCGACCTCATCCGTACCGCCATCGACCAGGAGCTGACTCGCGGCGGACAGGTGTACTTTATTCACAATCGCGTGGACAGCATCTGGGCGCGCGCCAGCTTCATCCAGGAGTTGCTACCCACCGCCCGCATCGGCGTCGGCCATGGACAGATGGACGAAGACGAATTGGAGAAGGCCCTACTCGGCTTCATGCGCCATGAGTTCGACGTTTTCGTCTGCACCACCATTGCCGAAAACGGCCTCGACATTCCGCTCGCCAACACCATCATCATCGAAGGCGCCGAGAAGTACGGACTCAGTGAGCTGTACCAGTTGCGTGGACGCGTGGGCCGGTCGAACCGCCGCGCCTACGCCTATCTTCTAACGCCTGGCGACAAAACCCTCAGTGAAATCGCCCGCAAACGCCTGGCCGCCCTGCGCGAGTTCAGCGACCTCGGCGCCGGCTTCAAGATCGCCGCCCTCGACCTGGAATTGCGCGGCGCCGGCAACCTCCTCGGCGGCGAACAACACGGCCAGATCGAATCGGTAGGCTATGAGACGTATGTCCGGCTGCTGGATGAGACCGTGCGCGAACTGAAGGGCGAAGAACTGCCTCTGGAGATTCGCTCCACCATCAGCCTAGGCTTGGACATCCGCATTCCGCCCACCTACATCAGCGATGAACACCAGCGCCTGCGCGCCTACAAGCGCATCGCCGATGCCGGTACGCAGGAGCAGGCGGAACAAATCCTGGGCGAAATGTCAGATCGCTACGGCCCGGTGCCGGAGGCGGTACACAACCTGGTCACGTTCTCCATGCTGAAGACGCTGGCCGAGAAGATCGGCGTGGAGACCGTGGAACGCCGGTCCGGCGTATTGAACATGAAGTTCCACACCGAAGCCCGCATCCAGCCGGAGAAGCTCATGGATCTGGTGGCGTCAACCGCCGGGGCACAATTCACGCCCGCGGGCATTCTACGTCTGCCGGTGCCCCCAAAGATCGGCGAAGTGCCAGGCGAGGTACTAAACTTCCTCGGCCTCTCGCTGGCGAAGCTTGTCTAGGTTCACCACTCCGAGTAAGGCGTGCCTTCCAGACTCACCTTATCCGACCCGCTTCGCACATCAAAGATGCCCGGCTCATTCTGACTAACCGCGTTCGACGCATCTTCCATGATGATCTTCCAGGACCGCTCCGTCCCCGTCATCGGGTCTATCGGCACCTTGCGCAGGTACCCGGCCTGGACGATGTCTTCCAGACTCTGCGGCGCCTTGCCCTTGTCGTAGGTGAACTCGTCGATCACCGTGCGCATGCTGAACAGGTTCTGCCGGAGAACGGTCTCCTTGCCGCGCACCAGCGCCTTGTTATAGGCGGGAACCGCCACCGACAGCAGGATGGAGATGACCGCCATCGCGATCATCAATTCCACCAGCGTGAAGCCGAGCCTACCACTCCGAATACGGCGTACCATCGGGAGCCCTTTCGGTTGTTTTCGAATAGACATCAAACACGTGCTGCCCACCCCAGGTGGTCCCTTTCGGATCGTCCTGCATGCTGCGCAGGCCCCATTCCCTCTTGCCCGTAAACGGGTCGATCGGAATGCGCCGGAGGTACTTCTTCTTCTTATCTCCGGCGTCGTTGGCAATCTTCTGCCCTTCTACCAGGATCTCCAGCGTTTCCGGGTAGCCTTCGGTGCCCATCTTGAGCTGGCCAAAGCGGCCCATATCGGCATCGTCCTTATACTTATTGAGCGCCGTGCGGATCTCGCGCAAGCTATAATTCAACTCGCGCTCGCGGTCGCGGCGCACCTTATAGCGAGCCAGCGGCACCGACATGCCCGTGAGCATCATCAGGATCGTGAACGCCACGATCAGTTCCACCAGCGAAAGCCCAGCTTGCGTCTTGCGGCGTGTCACGGCCCGTTACTCCGTAATGGTTACCGTAGCCGCCGGCGTGGTCACCGGGATCGGCTGGTTGCTGGAGTTCTTCAACTGCAGGTCGGGGATGGTCACCTGCGACGTACCCTTGCCAATGGCCTTGAAGCGCAGCAGCACCAGCGGACCGGAACTGGCGACGCCCCCCGAACCCGCCGGACGGCTCTGTTCGATCCGCGCCTCGCCGCGTTCGGCATTAATCACAGGAGTGAAGTTCAGGCGCTGGCCATCGGGTGTCAGGACGTTGCCGCGCATCACTTCCTCCAACCGCAGGACTTTCGGATCGTACTTGGCGGTCATGGGCGCCGAGAACAGGTCGGTACCTTGGTTCAACTGCAGAATGACGACGACATTGCCGTTCACCTTGCCATTGATGGCGGCCGGCTGGAACAGCAGTTGCGGCCCCGCTGGCATGGCTTGCACGGCGGGCGGCTGCGTGGCCGGGGGGGTGGCAGGCGCGGGAGCGGCGGGAGCTGGAGCAGCCGCGGGTCCGGCGGGATTGCCTGGCGTGGCCGGGGCCGGCGTCGCGGCGGCGTCCTTCGCCGGGGAGTAGTTCAACTTCACCGTCTGGTCGTTACCCGCGGCGATGCCCTTCAGGTTCGTGGGCGTAATCTCAGGCGCCCGGACAATATGCGGAATCAGCACGATCGCCAGCTCGGTCTCGATCCGTTCCTTGCTCTCGCTGCCGAAGATCCGGCGCAGCACGGGAACCGAATTTATGCCCGGGAAGCCGGCGATGTTCAGCGACTCAGTCAGACCCTGCAGACCGCCCAGCAAGTTGACCTCGCCTTCCCGCATGCGGATGTCATGTACGATCTTGCGCTGGCCGATGACGGGCTGCTGCAGGCCGCCGATATCAATGCGCTCGCGCACCGTCGAAAGCTCCAACTCAACGTGCAGCGAGACTTCGTCCGGGCCATGTACCTTGGGCAGAATATCCACGTTCACGCCGACTTCAGCAAACTGAAACTGCGTGCTGACCAGCGGGCTGATCCCCGTACCCACCGAGCCGAAGCCCGGCTGGAAGCTGCCCGAAGCGAACGGGATCTTGTCACCCAATCGCAGCGAGGCCTTCTGCAGCTCGACGGCGCGCACCTGCGGCGATTGCAGCACGCGTCCCTCGCGCTCCGTTAGCAGCGCCTTAAAGATCGCGCCCGGCAGCGTCAGCGAGAAATCGTTCGTCGAGATGCGTCCGATGCGAGCCAGCGAGATCGCCTGGCTGGTGGTAGAAGTGGTCGTCGTCGTTGTACCGGAGGTGGAAGTGTCGGTAGTGGATCCGGTCAGCACCGGGTTTCGCGGCGTGAACTGCACCGGCATATTGAGACCAGGCACCCCGCCATTCGCCAGAGAAGCCGCCAGTTCCCGGCTCTTCGTCTTGCTCATTTCCATCACGATCACGTCCACCACCACTTCGGCTTTCGGCTTGTCCAAATCCTGGAGCAGTTTCTCGGCCAGGGATACCTGATCGACCGTGCCGCGGATGACGATGACGAACTGCCCGTTGTAAGTGAACAGCCGCCGCACTTCGGTAACGGCGCGAACGGTGGTGGCGATTTCCTGTAACTCCTGCACGGTATTGACGTTCGAGAGATAGAACGTCTTCACCACCATGTCCTCGTAGTCGCGCCGCTTGGTCACGTTATCCTGCGTAACGAAAATCGTGTTGTCGCTCAGCGGCTTCCAAAAGGACTTCGTTTGGATCGAGACAAAATCGAGCGCCTGCTCGAGGGTGGAGTTATTCAAATCGACGAAGAAGTTCCGGCCCTGCGGCTGGTACTCACTATCGAAGATCACATTCACACCGGCCAGTTTGGCGATAGTTTCAAAGAGGATTCGCGGCGGCTGGTTGCTCATTTTGAGCGTGATCTGGCTTCTGGCAATGGGCTTCAGTTCCGGAGCCGACTCCAGGCGCGCCATGCGCTCATCCGAATCCTTACGCGCCTTCTCGGACGGGGTCAGCCCCTTGTCGGCCTGCGGGCTAGCCACCTTGTTTTCGCGGTCGATCATCTCCAACGTCTTCTTGATTTCCTGAACGGCGATCGAAGACGAAGGATCGATGGCATAGCCCTTCTGGAACTCCGCCAAGGCCTCATCCAGCTTCCCTTCGGCGCGGATCTTCTGCCCGCGGTCGACGCGAGCCTGCGCCGCCTGGAACCGCACGCGCCGCGCCGCCATCTGGAAAGCGATGTTGTAGGGATCCTCCAACATGGCTTTCTCATAAAGGTTGAGGGCCGTCTCCCAATCCTTCTTCACTTCCGCCAGTTTGGCGTCTTTCATGTACTTCTCGCCCTTGCGTGCCCAGGCGCCGGCGGGCGGCAACAGCAGCAGCAACAGGCAAACTAAAGTCGTCCAGATTCGGATCGGTCCTTGCATCTTATTGATTCTTCAAGTGCGTGCTATCATGAGGAGGGTACACCCTCTTAACTCTGATGACGCTGTCGGGGCCGGGAGCGTGGATACAAAAATGGCCACCACGAAGCAGTCGGGCATTAAGATTCTTAGCGATAACCGTCAGGCCGGGCACAATTACTTCCTCCTCGACCGCTTCGAGGCGGGCGTTGTCTTGACCGGAACCGAAGTGAAAGCCGCCCGCGCGGGCAAGATTCAGCTTCGCGACAGCTATGCCGAGATCACCGGCAATGAAGCCTGGCTGCTGAACGTGCATATCAGCGAGTATTCCCACGGCAACCAGTTCAACCACAATCCCGTGCGAAAGCGGAAGCTACTTCTGCACCGGCGGGAAATCGATAAGTTGCTGGGCAAGACCCAGAACAAGGGCCTGACACTGATCGCCACCAAGCTGTATCTGAAGAACGGCTGGGTAAAATGCGAGTTGGCTCTGGCCGAGGGCAAGAAACTCCACGATAAGCGCGACGCCGAGCGCAAGAAAACCCAGGAGGCCGAGGCCAAAGCCGGTCTGCTGCGCAATCAGCGCTAGCAGCTAGCGGTGCTCTCAGTCCTGTTTTCTTGGCGAACTTGGCGTCTTTGCGCGCGATTTGTCTTTCGGGGGGCGCGCGACCGCGAGGCAGCGCGGTTCGCCGCCCACGCTATCGGCTAAAGTACAGCATCACCGCCGTCTCCGGCTCCACCACAATTCGCGTCCCGGCCGGCAGCGTGAGCGGATTCCGTAACGCAAACAAACGCTTCCACGCCGGCTTATACTCTTTCAGCCAAAGCAGCGGTTCGATACTACCGTCCACGAACTCCGCAGTCACGCGGGCGTTAGCGACCGGCTTTCCCGCCAGTGGTGCAATCGCAACCAGCGTACGAGTGGCCGTCAACACCTGGGACTTGGATACGGTAAGCCGCATCGACGGCGGCTGGAACGCCGCAGGCGGATCCGGTGTCGCCGTGGTCGGGAGATACTTGGGGTCACCCTCAGGCGCGCCGCCCTCCACCCAGTCCGAGATCAGGCTAACTTCCTCCTGCGTGAGCGCCTGGTCGTGTTTGAAGGCACCGAAGCCCTTCACCGCACCCCAAGGAGGCATGCGGCGTTCCAGCACTTCTTCCTTAATCGCCTTGGCCCAGGGGCGCGCTTCGACATAGGTGGCGAGCGACATCGGCCCCTTCCCACCCTCCCGGTGGCAGGCAAGGCAGCGCCTTTGGAAAAGCCGGATAATCTCGCGCGAGTACGTGACTTTGGTCGTGATCGGGTCGTGGGCCGGCAGCAGACCATGCGCTAACACAAACAAAATAATGTGTTTTCCGCGCACAGATTGCTACTCGCCGCCGAGGCCCGGCTGAGCCGGCTTGTCGGCTCGAAAGAGCTTCGCCGGATCCAGGGAAGCCGGAACCGCCACGTCAAACCACCCGATCATCATCTCCTCCCAGCTTTGGTCGCCCCAGCGAACCTCCGCCGCCGGATCCGGGTTGTACTTGTTGTTCGCCGAGTTATCGAAGTGCGCCACGCATTCCAGCCGGGTGCCCTTCGGAATCGCCTTCCGCTCCGCTAAGTTGTAGAAAAGCTGCCAGTTGAAGTCATAGCGTGGAACCCGTAGCAGGGTCTCCCGTTCCCCGGTGGGGTAGACGGCGTCATACTGAAAGTCCTTGCCGCGCAGATGCATGTGCGGCATCAGGCCAACTAAAGTCGCATCCGCCCGAAACGTGAATGTGGCGTCGGCGCGGTGGTTATCGGCGCCAGGCGGGATGACAAACTTCGAATTGATCACCGGCACGGTCATCACGCGCTGCGTTGGGGTCTGCCTGGCGAATCGCAGTCCGACGCGCGTCTGATCCGGCGTGACCTTCCCATCCGCGGTGTAATGCATCTGGAATACAAGGTCCGAGCCCGGCTCCAACAGTTTGGCGGTACCCGGCTCATAAGCCGTTGGCTGCAATCCGGGAGCGTAGCCCACCAGCAGTTCCATCCCGCCTGAGCCTTCCCCCACGCCTTTCTTCGGCACATGCGGCACGCCGGGTGGCACATCGCGCAGCCACTTCGACCCGGGTGGCCGTACGTAAGCAATCACATGATGCACCACCGAGCGGGCGCCCGGACGCACCTCGGCCGCTTCCACCCAGGCTTTCTCCTTTAGATTCAACGGAAGAACGACGTAGGTGTACTCGATGGTTCCTTTGGCCGGAACCTCGTACGGCTGCGGCATCTCGACAATCCGGTCCGGCGTCCCGATATTCCAGCCTTCGACGAACGCCAGCGGTGCCGTGGCATCCTTACGGTCCCCCGCCACCGCGCCACCATCGGCCCAGGCGCAGATGGTCTGGATATCCGCATCCGCTAAAACGCGAGCATTGTGGAACTTACCGTACTTCGGGTCGGCAAACCATGGCGGCATGCGCTTGGCCAGCACGGCCTCCTTGATCGCCTTCGCCCAGGGGCGCGTGCTGTCGTAATCCAAAAAGGACATCGGCGCTGGTTCGCCCGGCCGGTGACATCCCTGGCAGTTCTTCTGCAGAACCGGCAGGACATCCTTGTAGAAGGTAACCGGCTTCGACGCGGCGAACACCGGCAACTCCAACAGCAGCAGGGCGAACAGCGCGGTCCGATGCATGGGCGCTTACAGGCCTCCGCCGGTAGTCGCCTGTGCCGGCTTCTTCTTCTGACGGAACAGATCCATGGGCTGCATCTTCACGTCAATGGCGACATCGAAGAAGCCCATCATCATCTCTTCCCAGCTTTGCTCGCCCCACTTTACTTCCTTGGTGGGATCGGGATTGAACCGGTTGTTGGCGGAGTTATCGAATGTGCCGGTGACCTCGATGCGCGTCCCCTTAGGCATCCGCTTAGGTTCGGCGAACTCGTACCAAAGCTGCCAGTCGAAGCGGTAATTCGGAACGTTAAGCAGCACTTCGGTCTCACCCGTGGGGTAAGTCGCTTTGTAGATAAACGACTTACCGCGCAAGTGCATGTGCGGCAAGAGCGAGATGAAGTCGCTGTCTTCCTGCAACGTCAACGACGCCGTCACCGGATAGCTCCCGGCGCCGGCCGGAATCGCGAACTTGCTGGTGGTCACGGCCGAGGTGATGACGCGCTGCGCCGGAGCCTCCTTGGCGAACACCAAACCGATGGAACTGCGATCCGTACCTACCTTGCCGTTCGCGGTGTAATGCATCTGTAGCACCAGATCCGACCCCGCCTTCAGAAACTTCGCCCGGCCCGGCTTCAGCACTTCCGGCGGCGATCCCGGCGCAAAGCCGACCAGAAACTCATTGCTGCCACCGCCATCGCCACCCTTCTTGGGGACGTAGGGAACGCCCGGCTTGGCGTCGGCCAGCCACTTAGAACCCGGTTCGCGGACAAACGCAATGATGTGGTGGACGATGGCGCGATTGCCCGGGCGGGCTTCGGCCATCTGCACCCACTTATCCTCGGTCAGCCCAGTCGGGAGAACCACATATTGATAATCCACGGTGCCATCGGCCGGAACCGCGTACTCATGCGGCATTTCCACAACCAACTCCGGCTTGCCGATGCCCCAGCCGGTGGTCCACTGGATGGGCGGCGGAGCATCCTTCCTGGAGCCTTCGCGAGCGCCCGAATCCACCCAATTCACCAGAACGGCGATCTCGTCCGGGGTCATGGTGCGGTCATTGGCCCACTTGCCGTGCGCCGGATCGGCGAACCAGGGCGGCATGGTGCGGGCCACTACGGCCTGCTTGATGGCTTTCGCCCACGGGCGGGTCTGCTGGTAGGTTTCCAACGCCATCGGGGCGGCTTCCCCCGGACGGTGGCACGATTGGCAGTTCTTCTGCAGAACTGGCAGCACATCTTTATGGAAAGTGACGTTCTTCGGGGTGGTTGCCGCCGACGCCGCCACCGTGAAGCCGATCAAGAAAAGGGACCGCATTCTGGCTCCTTGGAGTTTTGTCTTCACCCACTATACGGTACAGAAGGGCAAACGGTTCTCACAAAGTCGCAAGTAGTCGCGGTTACGGTTTGACGGCGTTCGCGGCAGGCTGATCCGGTTTTCGGCGGAACGGGTTGATGCGCTTCACGTTACCCCAGAAGCCCTTATTGCCGCGGCTCTCAGCGGGGACCATGTTCACCTGGATCTGGTATTGCGGCGCGGTGGCTTCGGGAACCGGCAACTGTGGCTCGGTCGCGGCGACCGATTCGAGCGGGTTGGACGCACTCTGCGTGGAGGATGCACCGCTGCGGTTGGCGGTAGCGAAATCTGTAGCTAACACCGGCATAGGAGCTGCCGCGGCAGGTTGTGGATCGTCTGTCATCGCACCGTAGATCCGCGCCTTCAACTGCGGTTTGGCCGGCTCGGCGGACGCTGCGCGGGGCGTCTGTCGAATCGAAGCCACTGCCGCCGGCTTGGCGGGCGGGCTCCCGGTGGACTCGGCAACGGGGGCCGCCGGTGCGGATACCACCGGCTCGGTTACCGGTGCCGCGCCGGGGAGCAGCGGCATCGGGCCAGAGGCGAACAAGCCGGCCGGTAGCGGCATTTGCCTTATGGCGACCGACGGCATGGGAGGTGGAGGCACGGCAGGCGCCTCCGCGAGTTGACGGTTAACAAAGGCTGCCGACCCGGCCGCCAACACCAGCACCGCACCGGCGGCATAGACAGCTTTCGGCAGCGGCTTTCGCTCCTTGCCAAGCAGCGCCTCGCGAAACTCCAGTGCCGACGAGAACCGCTGCGCTGGATCCTTCTCCATGGCCCGCAGGATGGCCCGGTCGAACTCCGGCGGGATCTCGTCGCGAAGGCGCTGCGGAGGCATCGGCCGGGTCTCGGCATGATGCATCATCATCTGAAAGGAAGTAGATGCCTCAAACGGCTTGCGCCCCGTGAACAACTCATACAGCACGACGCCACACGAATAGATATCACTCCGCCGGTCAGCCTCCAGTCCGGAACGGATCTGTTCCGGAGCGGCATAGAATACCGTTCCCACCATAGCCCCCGCCATGGTAACGCGCCGGTCATGCGGTTCCTTGGCCAACCCGAAATCGCTTAGTTTGACCAACCCTTGTTCGGTAATCAGGATGTTCGCGGGCGTAATATCGCGATGGATCACCCCTTTCGCGTGCGCGTGTGCCAGCCCGTCCAGCAGTTGCAGGGCATAGCGGCGTGCCGTGGCAACCGGCACCGGGCCGCGCGCGATGATCTCTTTCAGCGAATGCCCCTCCACCAGTTCCAGCACCAGGATCATGTCGCCCTTGTGCCAGAAAGCATGGCGAAGTTCGGTAAGGTGTGGATGCTGCAGGCGAGCCTGGATCTTCGCCTCCCGCAGAATCCGCTCGGCGCGATCCGCATCCATGGTGGCATAGAGGATCTTCATGGCCTCCACGCGCCCCGTAATAATATGTTCCACGCGAAAGACGTCGCCCGCACCGCCGGAGCCCAGCCGCCCCGTAATCTTGTAATCGCCCACCTGATCGTTGATTTGGTATCTCACCGCAGCACCAGCGCCAGAAGAACCACGATTGTAAGGATCAGGCCGGCCGCCAATGCATGCAGCCGCCAGCCAGGATCTTGCGAGACAGCCACCGGCGGGACCGCCACCCGAATGGGCGCCGGCGGCGGCTCCGGCTCCACCTTCCGTTGCGGAGCATAGACGGGGCTCCGTTGCAGTGAGGCATCCTGCAAGGCGGCCGCGAACGTCTCGGCGTTCGCATAGCGTTCCGACGGGTTCTTCGCCATCGCCCGCGCTACCACGTTCCCGACAGCCCTCGGTATCGACGGGTTCATCGTATGCAGATTCACCGCATCCCGCTGGACGTGGCAGGCCATCACCTCAAACTGGCTCTTCGACTCAAATGGCTTCCGCCCGATCAGCATTTCATAGAGAACACAACCGGCGGCATAGATATCCGTACGGCCATCCAACTCCGCCGCACCCTTGATCTGCTCCGGCGCCATATAGTCCACGCAACCCAGCGTCGTACCCACGGCCGTCAGGCTGATGTCCCCCTGCCGCTTCACCAAGCCGAATCCGCCGAGTTTCGCCTGGCCGTCCGGGAGGATCAGAATATTGTCCGGCGTCACCTCGCGATGCACTAGATTCTGCCGGTGCGCCTGCGCCAGCCCCGCCAGCACCTGGCCCATCAGGTCGATGGCCCGGCGCAGCGGCATCGCGCCGCCGGCAAGGTGTTGCGTCAGCGTGGTTACCCCTTCCAGATACTCGGTGGTCATGAACGTGACACCGTCGCTCTCCGACGCGTGGTAGAACGTGACCAGGTTCGGATGCACCAATCGCGCGTGAAGCTTGATCTCGCGATAGAAGCGCTCCCGCGCCTCCTGATCGCGCTGCAAATGTTCCGGCAACAGCTTCAGAACCTCAATGCGATCCGCAACGACATTGCGGACGCGAAACACGCTTTCCTTGCGCGAGGACTGGAGCAGGCCGAGAATTTCGTAATCGCCTATGCGAGTGCCGGTTGCAAACATGCCATGTCCTCTTCCCGTTATCGATCTGGGAAGGCCACTTATACTATCGGACGGACCCCTGAGAACGTTTAGGGGATTAACCGCAGTACGTCTACAATCGGAGGCTATGACACATTTGGTCACCGATGAGCAGGCCTCCGATCGGGTCAGGGCCGTCTTCGACGACATCCGTAAGACTCGCAACACCGACTATGTCAACAACTTGTGGCGCGCCCTCGCCGTCCATCCGCCAACCCTCGAACGCACCTGGGAGCGCGTCAAAACCATCATGGGCGAGCCCGGAGCCCTCGATCCGCTGGTCAAAGAAATGATCTACATCGCCGTCAGCGTCACCAACAACTGCGAATACTGCCTGGCCACGCACAGCGCCGCCGCTATCAATAAAGGAATGACACCCGAGATGATGGGCGAACTGCTGGCTATTGTCGGGTTAGCGAACGAGACCAACCGGCTGGCCATCGGTTACCGCGTGCCCATTGACGACAAGTTCCAGTAGCCCTGGCGCGGGTCCGGTGATGACCGCGGCCTCCCAAGGCCACGGCGGCTAACGTTTTTTTCGCGGGAAGGCTATTTTCCAGCCATCGGAACAACCCTATGAGTGCGTACCGGCAAGAAAACCACAGCCGGTACGACCCTGAGAAAAAAGGACATAGCGGTTTATGAAACTCTCGAATTGGAAGCTCGGCTCGATGTGTGCCCTCCTGGGCGCCAGCACCCTGATGGGCCAGGAACTGACACCCGTGCAGTTCAAACAATTGTGCGAAACAAGTCCGATGAACACCTTCACCCTCCGGACGCCAACCAAGATTCTCGGCACCGCACCGGTGGTGACCGCCGTAAACTCCTCCTGCCGGGTTAACTTCGCCCTGGGCGCCAAGTTGGAGGCCGATCAGGCGGCGTTTTCGTTCGCCGGTCCGCTGGTATTCCAGGCCGGTCCGAATGCCGAGGTGACGCTGGTGAAGAGTTACTTTGAAGCGCCAAGCATTCAGATTACCGAAGGTTTGAGCTCATCGCTGATCCTGAGCGAATCTTCCATCAAGGCGAATGCCGGCAACATCACGCTGGCGCTGGGCAGCAACGGCGTGGTGGACGCCTCCCAGTCCTATCAGGCGCGCCCGTTGGCGATTGAGGCCGCCGGCGCAATCACGATCAACGGCGGTGCCCGCGCTGCCTTCAACCTCAACACGGCTAATGCGGTGGCCGGCACGTCGGTCGCCATGAGCTTCGCCGGCGTGGAAGCCAACTTCCAGTTGCACAACAGCAGCCTGCGCGCCCTCGGCGGACCGCTGTCGGTAATCGCCCCAGGCGCGCTGGCGAACTTCGACGTCTCCTCGTCGACGCTGAGCGCCGCTTCGGGAATCTCGCTGTCCGCGCGCGGCCGTGAAGGCAAGGTGACGTTGTCCCAAGTCGATATGAACGCGGGAAGCGGATCGGTAACCCTGGACGCCGGCGTCGGCGGCGCGCAGCAGGGCGTCATCAAAGTCACGCAGGCCAACATCGTCTCCGGTGGCGCGGTTACGGTGCTCGCTTCGCGCAACGCGACTCTCGGTGAGGCGGCCATCGAAGTGTCCACCATCCAGGCCCAGGGCAATATCCGCATCGAGAGCGGGAACAACGGGACGACAACGGTGCTGAATAACGGCCTGACCTCGCCCACGCTGATTCGCGTGTTCGCCCCGGCGACGGGATCTTGCGTCGCGGAGAACAACCGCGCGGTCGCCCCCATTCTGCAGCTTTGCCGCTAGGACTACACCGGCGAACCTGCCGGAGTCGGAAGTTCTGAAGGGACAGCAGCAAGACGCGAGCCCCGCCCCCGAAACCGGGCGGGGCTCGGAGTTGTGTGGGGCCTGACACGAGGCCCCCTTCAGCTTCACTGTTGAGATTTCGGCGCCAATAATATTTTTGGGGCCTTGTCTGAGCCCTTTGCATCAAAGGGAGGGAGCGGAGATCGTGCTGGCGCAGGCGGAGAACCTAACAATCGCGTTCGGAGCGGCGATCGCCGTCGAGGCAGCGAGCGCCGGATTAGACCGCGGGGAGATCGTGGGCCTGATGGGCGCCTCGGGTAGCGGAAAGTCGACCTTCGGGCGAGCCCTGACCGGGCGCCTCCCCAAGGGAGCCACGATTCGGTCGGGCAGCGTGCTGCGCCATGGACGCGCGGCCCTGCTTGCCCAGGAACCCTCGCTCGCTCTCAGTCCGTATCTACGTGTTGGCGATCAGGTAAAGCATGCCGCCCGGACGGCGGGATCCGGAAGTCCGGAGAGCATCCTGGGGATGTTCGAGTCTCTCGGCTTGGGGGAACCGGAGCGCGTGTACCGTGCCTATTCCGGCCAGTTGTCGGGCGGCGAGCGGCAACGGGTAGTCTGGGCTCAGGCACTCCTGCGGAACCCGGACTTCCTCGTGGCCGACGAACCGACCACGGCACTGGACCCGATCCTGCAGCGGGAGTTGGTCGAGCGGGTAGCGCGGATCGCCGCGGAGCGGAAAGTGGGGGTGCTGTGGCTGAGCCACGATCCGCATTTGCTGCGAGCGGTCGCCTCGCGCCTCATCGTAATGGATGCCGGGCGAATCGTCGAGGATGGGCCTACCGGCCGGGTCTGGCGCGAACAACGAGCCGGCGCCACACGGCGGCTGATCATGGCGGGAGAATGATGACGCAGGTCTCGCTGGAAGGTCTCAGCCACCGTTACGGAACACGGGAGGTACTGCGTGAGGTGAACCTTTCCCTAGCGGCGGGGGAGAGCGTTGGGATCACCGGCCCATCCGGCTGCGGCAAGACAACGCTAGCCCGGATTCTTACGCTGCATCTCAAACCGGAGCGTGGCGCGATCCGCCTGCGGGGACTGTCCTGCTGGGACCAGCCGTACCAGCGGCGCCGGGACCTTCGCCGCCGGCTACAACTCGTTTTTCAGGATCCCGGAAGTTCCTTTCCGTATCCCTGGAAGTTATGGCAGATTGCCGCCGAAGCGTCCGCTATCGCCGGCTGTTCCGTGAATGAGCAACGCGATGAGGGTTTACGGCTGATGAACCGTGTAGGGCTGCCGCAAGACTACGCTGGGCGGGGCGCCCTGGAACTCAGTGGCGGGGAACGGCGTCGAGTGGCCGTCGCACGGGCATTGGGAGCCCGTCCGGAGTTGCTTGTACTCGATGAATCGTTATCGGGATTGGACGCGCCGTTGCAGGCGGAGTTGATCGCGATGCTCGACCGGCTGAGGCAGGAGGAGAACCTGACGCTGGTGACAATCAGCCACGATCCGCGCGTTCTGCGGCGCCTGGCCGGCCGGGTCTTGGTCATGGAGCGCGGGCAAATCGTGGAGGACACCCAATCCGCGGGCTTCTTTCTCGCGCCGTCGAGCGATGTGGGCCGCCGCCTGCTGGATGCCTCCTACTGGAGGGCCGGGGAATGAAGCGCCACTGGCCGCGGCGTCTGGCGGGTATGGCTGGGCTTCTGATCGCGTCCTCCGCCTTTACGTTCGCTCTCCTGGAGTTCGCTCCCGGAGACTTTCTGTCCGATGCGCGGCTGCATCCGCCGGTTACCGAAGAGACGCTCCGGACGCTGCGGCTCCGCTACGGGTTGGACCAGCCGCTGGCCGCCAAATACGCACGCTGGGTGAAGGGCCTGCTCGAAGGGGACTGGGGCGAGTCGCTGGCGAGGGGTATCCCGGTACGCCCCCTGCTTTGGGAGCGGGCCTCGCGCACGGTTGTTTTGGCGGCCTCCGCCCAGTTGGCCGCCTGGCTGGCGGCGCTCGCCTTGGCTTTTGCCGGCCTGCGCAGGCCGGGGGGCGCTGTCGATCGCGTCACCGCGGGCGTGAGTCACGCGCTGCTCAGTCTGCCGGAGATTGTGTTAGCCCTCCTGGTTTTGCTAGTAATGTTGCGCGTCACGGGCGGGATTCATCCGACCGGCGCGGCGTTTATCGCCCTGGTGCTGGCGCAGGCGCCCTCCGTGTGGCGTCAGGCCCGGACGGCGCTCGGCGGAGCCGCCCGGCAGCCTTTCGTGGAAGCGGCCCGCGACAACGAACTGCCGGAGTGGCTCGTCCTGACGCATTACGTTCTGCCTGCCGCCGCTCCCGCGCTGGTTTCGCTGGCGGGCCTGTCGATTGGAAGCCTGCTCAGCGCCTCGCTCTTAGTGGAGTGCATCGCCGGCTATCCGGGGCTGGGACCCTTGCTGCTCGATGCCGTGCTGGCGCGCGACGTCTATGTAGTGGTGGGCGGCGTTTTCCTCTCCACCTTGCTGTGGGCGTTGGGCAGTCTGGCGGCCGATCTGGCGCACGATTGGCTGGACCCGCGGGTGGAAGGCACGGCATGACGAAGGCTGCGCTCGGATTCGCGTTCGCGCTGCCTTTTCTCCTGGCCGGCTGGCTGAGCCCGCACGATCCGCGGCGGCAATACCGCGAGTATGCCGGCCGTCCGCCCCAGTGCGGCTCGCCGTGCTTTGCCTTGGGAACCGATGAGTTTGGGCGCGACGTTCTGTCGCGGCTGCTGCACGGGGGTAGGGTGTCCCTGGCGGTGGGTTTGGGGGCGTCCTTCGTGGCGGCAGCCTTAGGCGGCCTCTTGGGAGCCGTGGCGGGCTACTCCGGCGGCTGGCCCGACCGGCTGCTATGCCTTCCCATGCATCTGCTGCTCGGGTTGCCTTGGATCTATCTGCTTCTCGCATTACGGGCCGCCTTGCCTTTGTCGCTTCCCCCGGAAGGCGCGCTGGTCCCGGTCATGCTGGTGCTGGCGGTGGCCGGATGCGCCGCCCCATTCCGCATTTGCCGGCAGACCGTTCGCGGAGCCCTGGCGGCCGAAGCCGTAGCGGTGTCGCTAGGCTTGGGCGCCTCGCGTTGGTATGTGCTGCGCCGCCACCTGTGGCCTGCCGCACTCCCGGCCTTGCAGGCGCAGTGGCTGACGTTGTTTCCCGGATTTGTCGTGGCGGAGGTCTCTTTGTCCTTTCTTGGTTTGGGAATCGGGGATCCGGGCGTGAGTTGGGGCAGCCTGTTGGCCTCTCTGCGACAGTATCCCGTTCTGGTATCGCACTGGTGGATGTTCAGCCCGGCGCTGGCGCTCGCGATGCTGCTGTCTCTTCTGCCCGCGCCCCGGTTGGGATGGAGGGGACGAGAATGAGCTACGCTTCCTGGCTGCCCGCGCTGTTGCTGGCGGCCGGTGTCTGCCGGTCGCAGCCCCTGGCTTCCCCCGTGGCGGGCCGCTGGGGCGGCGAACTCACCGTATCCCAGCGAGCCGAACCTCGCACCTTCAACCCCGTCACCGCCATGGACAACCCCAGCCGCGAGTTAATCCGCCTGTTTCTTTCCGACCTCGTGCATATTAACCGCGAGACGCTGCGAACCGAGCCGGCATTGGCCGACTCCTGGCAAGTCGCTCCCGGCGGACGCAGCCTGACCGTACGTCTGCGCGATGGCGTTACGTTTTCCGACGGCGTCCCGGTAACGGCGGACGATGTTCTGTTTTCCTTTCAGGTGTACGCGGACGCGAAGGTCGGCTCGCCGCAGCGGGATCTGCTGCTCGCCGGCGGTCAGCCCGTCGCGGTGACGGCGCTCGACCGGCGCCGTGTCCGCTTCACTTTCGCCGAGCCCTACGGCCCCGCCGAGCGCCTGCTCGATTCCGTGTTCATTCTGCCGCGCCACAAGCTGGAAGCGGCCTACCGCGGCGGCAAACTGACTTCGGTTTGGGGCATGGCAACGGCTCCGGAGGAACTGGCCGGCACCGGGCCCTTCCGGCTGGTTCGGTACACGTCCGGTGATCGGGCGGTGTTCGAGCGCAATCCGCGCTACTGGAAGGCGGGCGCCGGCGGGCGCCGGTTGCCGTTTCTCGACCGCGTGACGATCAAGTTCGTAGCCGACGCCGAGACCGAGGTTCTGCGGTTTCGAAGCGGATCGCTGGATATGCTGACACGCATCCCGGCGGCCTCCTTCGCGCGGCTCAAGGAGGAAATGGAGCCGTCCCGGTTCGCATTCCACGACGCCGGGCCGAGCCTGGAATACCATTTCCTGTTCTTCAACCAAAACACCTCGGGCAGCTTACCCGAGGAACTCAGGAAGAAACAGAAGTGGTTCCGCGATGCGGCCTTCCGGCGCGCCGTCTCGGCCGGCGTGGACCGTGAGGCCATCCGGCGCCTGGCCTTTTCCAATCGCGCCGTCTCCATTTGGCAGCCGGTGAGCCCCGCCCGCCAGGGTTGGTTCCGGCCGGAGAGCGCGCGGCCGGCGTTTTCCTCCGCGCAAGCGCGGCAACTTCTGGCCGCGGCGGGTTATCGTTGGAACGCGGCGGGTGATTTGTTGGACGGCGAGGGAACGGCGGTGGCCTTCACGGTCGCGGCCAACGCCGCCAACGCGGAGCACCGGCGGATGGCGACGCTGCTGGAACAGGATCTGCGCGAACTGGGGATCCGCGCGCAGGTGGCGCAGCTCGAGTTCCGCAGCCTGGTGGACCGCATTCTGCGCACACGCGACTACGACGCGGCCATCATGGCTCTGGCGGCCGGCGACGCCGACCCGGGAGCCGAAATGAGCGTCTGGCTCTCCTCCGGGCAGTCGCATTTCTGGAACCTCAATCCGGCTCGCCTGGAGCCCTGGGAACTCGAACTGGACGACCTGATGCGGCGGCAGATGAGCACGGTGGACCAAGACAAGCGGCGGACGCTGTACTGGCGGGTGCAGGAGATCGCGGAGCGCCAGATGCCCCTGATCTGCCTGGCCGCTCCGAACCTGCTCACGGCCGCGCGGGCCGGCCTGCGCAACGTGCGCCGTAACCTTCTGCCTCCCTACGCCCTGGCCAACGTCGAGGAGTTGTATTGGGAGAACGGGCAATGATCGCTCTTCGCCGCGAGCCGCCCACCGTAACCTGGGCCGACGAGGATCTGGTGCATGCTTGCCTGGCCGGGAAGGGCGAAGCCTGGGAAGCGCTGCTGCGCAAGTACCAACGGCTGATCCATGCCATTCCGTTCCGCTATGGCGCCACGGCCGACGACGCGGCGGACATCTTCCAGGCCGTATGCGTCGAGCTTTACAACGAGTTGCCTAAACTGCGGAAAGTAGAGTCGCTTCGCTCCTGGCTGACGACCGTGACCGCGCGGCAATCCCTCAAGTGGAAACGCGGGACGCAGCGCCGCGAAGAAGAAGAACTCGACGCTTGGAACGATTACGATCCGGCGGCGGTGGGTGGACGGGAGTGGCAGGCCCAGGCGGAGCGGGCGCAACTGGTAAGCGAGGCGATGGCCCGCCTCACCGGGCGCTGCCGGACGCTGATCGAGAGACTGTTTTTCGAGGACCCACCCCGGCCCTACGAAGAGGTGGCGCGCGAGTTGGGCCTGGCCACCGGATCGATGGGCTTTACCCGCGGCCGGTGCCTGGACCGGCTGCGGAAAGCGCTGGAGGAGTTGGGCTACTGATGGCCGCCGTTGCGTGGATTGAGACGGTTGCGGAAGGGGGATGCTGGCGGCATCTGGAGCCGGACGCCGCCGTCGAGCCGCTGTGCGAGGCCGCCGCCGAGCGGGTGCGGTCGGATCTGGTTGCCGCGCGGCGGCTGGCGGACGCCGCCATGGGGTTGGCCGGCGGCTGCCCCGGCACGCGGCTCCAGGGGGTGGCGTGGCGCTGTCATGCCATTCTACTGTGGGCGGAGAACCGGTTTCCGGACGCCTTAGAGGCTTTCGAGCTAGCGCTGCGCGCCTTCGAGTCCGCCGGCGAACCGGTAGAGGCGGCGCGCACCCGCAGCAACGCCATCCAGACCCTGATCTACCTCTCGCGCTATGAGCAGGCCCTGGAATGGGCCGCGCAAGCGCGCGATGTGTTCGCCGCCAACAACGAGCCGCTACGGTTGGCCCGGCTCGATGGAAACCTGGCCAACCTGCTCTATCGCCAGGACCGCTTCGAGGAAGCCATCCAACTTTATGAGCGGATCGAGAGGCAGTTTCGCGCCATCGGCCAACCGCGGGATGTGGCCGCCGTGCTGCGCAACAAGGCCGTCTGCCAGTTGAGCCTGAGCCGCTTCGAGGACGCCCTTCGGACGCACCGGCAGGCGCGCGCCTTCTGCCTCGATCATGGCATGACCAACCTGGTCGCCGAGGCGGACTACAACATCGCCTACCTGCACTTTCTCCGTGGCGATTACCTGTACGCCAAAACCCTGTACGACACCGCCCGCCAGGCCGCCGCGGCCAGCGGCGACGCCTATCACCAGGCCGTCTGCGATCTCGATGAAGCGGAGCTCAACATCGAACTCAACCTCCATCAGGCCGCCGGGCAGTTGGCGCGCCAGGCCGTGCGCGCCTTCCGCAACTTGAAACTCGGCTACGAAGAGGCGAAGGCGCGCGTTTTTATCGCCCTTTGCGCCGGCAGACAAGGCCGTTTGGATCGCGCCCTCCGTCTGTTGCGAGTGGCGCGGCGGCAGTTCCTCCAGGAGCAGAATGCCGTCTGGCCGCCGCTCATCGACCTTTACGCCGCGCTGCTGCTGGAACACTCCGGCAAGCGCGCCGCCGCCAGGGTGCGGGGGTTGGCCGCGCTTGGCTTCTTCTCGCCCACCGTTTTGCCGGGGAAAGCGATCCATTGCCGGCTGCTGCTGGCGCGGATGGATCTGGAGGATGGGCGTTTGCCGGGCGCCGTTGCCCACTTGGGCGCCGCCGAAAGGCTGCTTCCCCATGCGCAATCCCCGTCGCTGGCCGGTCACACCCTGGCGCTCAAAGGCCGCATCCAGGAATCGCTAGGCAACGACGACTCCGCGCGAGGCCTCTATCTGCGCGCCGAGAAGGAGTTCGAAACCCTTCGCGACCGGCTGCGAACCGAGGAACTGCGTATCTCGTTCTTCGCCGACAAGGTTGCGGTCTATGAGCACCATTTTCAACTGCTGCTGCGGCACGGCAAGGTTCCGGAGGCGTTCGCCACCGCCGAACGCGCCAAGTCCCGGAGTCTGCCGGAGGCCGTCACCCCAAGGCGGCCGGCGGCCGATGGTTCGCCAGAGTCGCTGCTCCGGCGGAAGTTGGATCAGTTATACCGGGAGTTGGAAGGAGCCGAACTGGATCGCTCGCCGGAAGCGGGCGGAAGGGTAGCCGCCATTCGCGAGCGGATCCATGAGGCCGAAGGAGATTTGCGCAAGCGTCTTGCCACATTGGCTCCCGGCGTGGAGCCGGTTTTCCTTCCGCCGGGCAGCGAGGTGGAAGCCGCGCTTGGCCCGGCGGGACGGCTCCTGGAGTACTTCCGGGCCGGCGACTACCTCTATGTATTCGTGATGGGCGGCGGACGCCTGGTGGCGCGCCGCCTGGGATTGGCCTCGCGGGTGCTCCGCCAGATGCGCTTCCTCCAGTTCCAACTTTCCCGCGCGCGATTCCTCGAAGGAGGCGCGCCCTCTCTGGCGCTCGTCCGGATGTATCTGCAAACGCTCCATCGGGAGCTCATCGCGCCGGTGAGCGAGCACCTGGATGGAGCCCATTGCGTTGTCGTTCCGCACGGCTTTCTGCATGCCTTGCCGTTTCATGCCTTGTTCGACGGCGCCCAGTATCTCTGCGAGCGGATGACCGTCTCCACGGCTCCTAGCGCCGCCGTTTTGTGCCGCGCCGGCCGCTCCCGTCCGGGCGATGGCCGCGGCCGGGGAACGGCGGTCTTTGGAATCGGCGACGGACAGACGCCGGAGATCCTGGAAGAATGCAGGCGGGTGGCAGCCGGCAGCCGGGGCAGCCGGCTGTTTCTCAATGAGGAAGCTACCGCCGAACGGCTGCGCGAGGAAGGCGCCAGATCGTCCATTCTCCACATCGCCACCCATGGCCGCTTCCGGCAGGACAATCCCTGGTTCTCCGCCATCCGGCTCGGTGACGGTTACTTGAGCCTATACGATCTCTATGAGTTGCGGCTCCAGACGGACCTCGTCGTGCTTAGCGGATGCAGCACGGGCCTGAGCGTGGTCATGAGCGGCGATGAAACCGTCGGCCTCGTACGCGGCCTGTTGCAGGCGGGAACCCGTTCCGCCCTGGTCTCTCTGTGGGACGTCAACGATGAAAGCACGGCCCATTTCATGGAAAACTTCTATCGTCCACTGCGCGCGGGGGCTTCCCCGGCCCAATCCATCCGGCAGGCGCAGAACGAAACCCGGAAAGCGTACCCTCATCCTTATCATTGGGCGCCCTTTTCCCTGGTGGGCCGCTGGGAGCGCCCGCAACCATGAAAAATTTTCAGCCCCGGGCTATTTTTCCCGGTCGAAATTGCCCCATAGCGTTAGTAGCCCGCGGTAGACTCGCGGGGTTGTGGAAAAACCCAGAATCCGCTGGCTGGCGCGCGCGGCTCGGTTGGCGTAAACTACTGATTTCGTTACGGAGCCGCCACCGCAAGGGAGCGGGTGCCTTAGGTTTTTCACCACCCCGCGCGGGAGCGGATTCCGCCACGGGCCGTTAGAGCGGGAGAGCGCAATGGAAAGCAAGTTCAGCTTTGAGCATTGGATCGATTACGCCCGAGG